>NZ_JBNHEX010000012.1:0-108357 GCF_059089685.1 Arthrobacter sp. sptzw42 | reverse complement strand
CACCCGGGAGGGTGTGGGAGAGTAGGTCACCGCCGGACAACCATTACCAGTAGGGCCCTGACAAACGACGTCAGGGCCCCACTGCTTTAACCACCACACCCCGGCGAGCATGGCCGGGCCTTGACCAACCGTCAGGGCCCCACCGCTTTAACCACCACACCCCCGGCGAGCAGGGCCGGGTAGAGTGGAGCACCATGAACAGCCTCTTCAGCCACGGCAACGACCCTTTTGGAAGCGATGAGAAGAGTCCCTTGGATCTCCTCGAACCGGTGGTCAACACGGTGGTAGTGCCAGGAAGCGTGGCCCATGCCTTCGCCGGATTCACGGACCACACGCATCTCTGGTGGCCCCTGGAAACGTTCGGCGTGTACGGCGCGGGATCGTACGTCGAGTTTGAGGAGAACCTCATCCTGGAAACAGCCGATGACGGCCGGACCAGCATTTGGGGCACCCTTGATGACTGGCAGCCGCCCCTTTCCTTTCACGCAACCTGGCATCCCGGCTCCAGTGCGCTGTGGTCCACGGAATTGGTGGTGGTATTCCGGGCAGTGGAGGACGGCACGGAAGTACGCGTCTTCCATGACGGCTGGGAAGGGGCTGAGAACCCGGCCGCAGCCCGCGCCCAGTACCTCGCCGCGTGGCCGCTGATTCTTGCCAGGTATTGCCGTTTCATGGGCGCCCCTGAAGCCGGGGCGGAGGCCTGACTCGGCGGAATGAAAGAGGCAGGGTCAGGGCAACCGGCGCAACCGTAGGTGAAGGCCGCGGGTCCTAGACTTGTGGGACATGTGCGGCGAGGGATGGAGGCTTTGTGGGTAGCGTGGTTGAGGAGCTGGAGACCGTGTTGGCAGCCGGCCAGGTGGACCGGACGGAAGCAACGCTCAGCCGGTACGCCGTGGACCAGGCGCCCATCCTCGACTACCAGCTGCCACTGGCAGTGGTCTTCCCGGAGTCCGTGCCGGAGGTGCAGGCCGTGGTACGGATCTGTGCTGACGGTGCTGTTCCCATCGTGCCGCGGGGGGCGGGAACCGGAGTTTCAGGCGGTGCCCACGCCACCAGGGACTGCATCATCCTGTCCCTCGAACGCATGGACCGCATCCTGGAACTGAACCCGGACGACGAAACAGCAGTAGTGGAACCGGGAGTCATCAACGCCGTGCTCAACGAGGCCGCTGCGGTGCATGGACTTATGTACGCCCCGGACCCGGCAAGCTTCCGCAGCTCCACCATCGGCGGCAATGTTGCCACCAACGCGGGCGGTTTGCGCTGTGCCAAGTACGGGGTTACCCGGGACTCGGTCCTCGCGCTGGACGTGGTCCTGGCGGACGGCTCGTTCATCCACACCGGCCACCAGACCTTCAAGGGCGTGGCCGGCTACGACCTGACCGGGCTGTTCGTCGGCTCGGAGGGAACGCTTGGCATTGTTGTGGGGGTGACGGTGCGCCTGAAGTACCTGCCCCGGGAGGTGCACACTGTCGCAGCTTTCTACCCGGACTTCCGTCTCGCTGCTGCCGGCGTCCTGGCAGTGGGAAGGGCCCGGGTGCAACCGGCCATCATGGAACTGCTCGACGGCGGTACACTCACCCAGCTGGATGAGATCCACGGATCGGACCTCACCGGGCGCGGCCGGTCTCTCCTTTTGATCCAGACGGACGGCTTCGGTGCTGCGGCAGAAGCCGAGGTAGTCCGGGAGGTTTTGAGCGCAGGCGGGGCGACCGTTACCACGGAAGCAAGTACAGAGGCAGAACGGCTGGTGGAGCTTCGCCGGCACAGCAGGGGTGTGGAGGTCGACGACGAGTATCGGGTGGGAGAGGACGTAGCCGTTCCCCGGTCGCGCCTCGTTGACTACGTCGCGGCCCTGGAAGCCATGGCCGCCGGTTACGGGGTGCACCTCAAGGTAGTAGCCCACGCCGGCGACGGCAACCTGCACCCCACCTTCTGGATAGACCGGAAGGACAACACGGTGGACACCGGGGCCATGGCCAGGCTCCAGCAGGTCCTGGACGAGTCCATTACTGCAGCCCTGCAGATGGGCGGGACAATCACCGGGGAGCACGGCGTAGGGCAGTACAAACTGCGGTGGCTTGGCCAGGAACAGGCGGAACCCGTCCGGGAGTTCCAGCGCAGGATCAAGGGCCTGTTCGATCCCGCCGGCATCTTCAATCCCGGTAAGGCGATCTGAACCTAGTCGTCCGAGTCCGGGTACTCGTCTATTGACTCGTCTTCGCCGTAGCGGGACTCTTCGGTCTCCACCTCAAGGATCTTGAGCAGTTCCGTGTCCGGGTTCAGCATAATGGCGGCTTCGTCGCGGCGGTGCCGCAGGATGGAGTCGATGTAGGACTGTACAGCTTCCGCCAACGGGATGTGCCGCTCCTGCTTTTCAGACATGTACCAGCGGTGCTCCAGGACCTCGTGCACCACTTCGGCCGGTTCGAGCTTGCCGGACAGGTCCCGCGGGATGGACCTGACGATCGGCTCGAAGATCTGGCTCACCCAAAGATGGGCGCTGTATTCCTCGTCCATGTCGGGGTTGTTGTCTGCCCGGAAGGAGTCCATGTCGTTCAGGAGCCGGCGTGCCTGGTTCTCCTGGGCGTCGATACCGGTGAGCCGCAACAGGCGGCGCATGTGGTGCCCGGCGTCCACCACCTTCGGCTGCAGCTGGATGGTGGCGCCGTTTTGGGTGGTCTTAATTGCATACTCCTCGACGTCGAAGCCGAGTTCGTTGAGCCGCCGGATGCGGGCGCCCACACGCCAACGTTCGCCCAGTTCGAAGGATTCCTTCTCCGTGAGCTCGGTCCAAAGGCGGCGGTAACTGTCCATGATCAGTTCGCTGGTGGCCACGGGGTCCACCTTTTCCTCGATCAGGCCGCCGTCCAGCAAGTCCATGAGCTCGCCCGCGATGTTAACCCGTGCAATTTCCAGGTCATACTCGCGTTGACCGGTAGAGAGGTCCGGATAGAGCTCACCGGTCTCGGCGTCCACCAGGTAAGCGGCAAAGGCGCCGGCGTCGCGGCGGAAAAGGGTGTTGGAAAGCGAAACGTCGCCCCAGTAAAAGCCGATCAGGTGCAGCCGCACCAACAGCAGCGCCTGTGCGTCGATAAGGCGAGTGAGCGTGTCCTTGCGCAGCATCTGCGAGAAAAGGGCTCGGTAAGGCATGGAGAACTTCAGGTGCCGGGTCACCAGCACGGGGTTCAGCGGCCGTCCGTCCAGGGTGGTACGGCCGGTGATGACGGCGACGGGCTCCACGCAGGGAACGTCCAGCCGGGCCAGCTTGCGGAGCATGTGGTATTCGTGCCGGGCAATGTGTTCCGAGGTTTCCTTGATGGCGATCACCGAGCCCCCGAGGTGGGCGAACCGGACGATGTGCCGGGAGATACCGCGGGGGAGTGCGGCCAGGTTCTCTGCAGGCCAGTCCTCCAGCGCGATGTGCCAGGGCAGGTCGAGCAGTTCGGGATCAGCCGCTGCCGCAGTGATGTTCAGGGAACTGTAGACCGAAGCTTTGCCGTCGTCCGCGCTGGCCGCCACGAACCGGGGGAGTTTCCCCACCTGCGCATAGTCGGTGGGTTCATCGTGCCACTGGGCGCTGTATTCCTCGGTCATGGGTCAATTCTTCCGTACAAGGGCGTGGCCAGCTAATCCTTCTGCCCGCGCAGTTAAAGGCCGACGGCGGCCCGTCCAGTAAGGAGGGGCCGCCGTCGGTTCATACGGAGGTTAGGGTGCCGGTGGGGAGGACTAGTCGCCCAGGCGCAGGCCGGTCTTGGTGTCGAACAGGTGCACGTGGCCCGACTGCGGGCGGACGTAGATGGACTCGCCCTTCATCGGGGGGCGGCGGCCGTCGACGCGTGCCACGATGTCGTGGTCCTTGCCGTCAAGGGTGGTGTGGCCGTAGACGTAGGCGTCGGCACCGAGCTCTTCGACGACGTCGACCTCTACCTTCAGGCCTTCGCCGTGCGGTGCGGTCTCGAGGTCCTCAGGGCGGGAACCGAGCGTCACGGTGGAGCCGTGGGCCTCTTCGAGGACGGAACGGGGTACCGGGTAAACCGTGCCGCCGAACTGCACACCGCCGTCGACCACCGGCAGTTCGAGCAGGTTCATGGCGGGGGAGCCGATGAAGCCGGCCACGAAGACGTTCTTGGGCTTGTCGTACAGGTTGCGCGGGGTGTCCACCTGCATCAGCAGGCCGTCCTTCAGCACGGCCACGCGGTCGCCCATGGTCATAGCCTCAACCTGGTCGTGCGTCACGTAAACGGTGGTGACGCCCAGGCGCCTGGTGAGGGATGCGATCTGGGTGCGGGTCTGCACACGGAGCTTAGCGTCCAGGTTGGACAGCGGCTCGTCCATGAGGAAGACCTGCGGGTTGCGGACGATGGCGCGGCCCATGGCCACACGCTGGCGCTGACCGCCGGAGAGTGCCTTCGGCTTGCGGTCCAGGTAGGGCTCGAGGTCAAGGAGCTTGGCGGCTTCACGGACGCGCTCGGCGCGCTCTTCCTTGGAGACGCCGGCGATCTTCAGTGCGAAGCCCATGTTGTCGGCCACAGTCATGTGCGGGTACAGCGCGTAGTTCTGGAAAACCATCGCGATGTCGCGGTCCTTCGGGGGAACGTCGGTGACGTCGCGGTCGCCGATCAGGATGCGGCCTGCGTTGACGTCCTCGAGGCCTGCTAGCATGCGCAGGGAGGTGGACTTACCGCAACCGGAGGGTCCCACGAGGACCAGGAATTCGCCATCGGCGATGTCGATGTTGAGCTTATCGACGGCGGGCTTTTCTGTGCCCGGGTACAGACGCGTAGCGTTATCAAAAGTAACTGTAGCCACAGTTATCAATCCCTTCACCGGCAGGTACGTGCCGGACGATCCGTTGTGAATGGTTCATGTTTATTCAGTTTTGTGGTGCAGGCGCTCCCGCATCAGTACTTGGGAGCGCCGAGTGACGCCGCACGGTGTCTGTGCGCCACATCACAAGCAAGAGTATGTCAGATGTTGTGCATTTGGGCTCAAATGTTACGGAGGTCACATGTGAGCTTGCTTAACTGCGGCCCTGGAAGCCCTGCTGGTCCTCCTCTGCGACCACCAGGCTCCGCTCCTGCAGCAGCACCTCCAGCATCTCTGCCACGTGCACCGGCGCCTCCACCCGGTACTGGGCCTGGGTGAAGTCCAGCCCCACCTTCACGCCCACGTCCCCCGGCTCCAAACGGGCCAGCGCGTCCTCGTCCGTGGTGTCGTCGCCGGCAAACAGGACAGCCGTGGCGCCGGTGACCTGCCGCAGGAAGGTGACCCCCTCACCCTTGGAAGCATTGACAACCGATGTTTCCAGGACCCGCTTTCCGTCCTTGAGGAAGACGCCTTTCCGGTCCTGCAGCAGTGAGCGCGCGGCGGATACGGCGTCCTGGGCTACGTCATCCGCAGCCTGGCGGGTGTGCAGCACCACGCCTGCCGGCTTGTCCTCGAGCATGGTGCCCGGCGCCTCCGCGACGATCTCCGCCAGGATGCCGCGGACCTCGGCCAGGAGGGCCTTTTGTTCCCCGTCCAGGGTCAGCCCGGTGGATCCAGGCCCCAGCCAGGCCTCGGCCCCGTGGCTGCCGATCAGCAGGGTGTCCACCGGCGGGGACGCTACGGCGCGCAGGCTGGCGAGGGCGCGTCCGGAGATGAGGGCCGTCGTCGTGCGGGGCAGCACGGCGAGTCCGGCGAAGGCCGTGGCTGCACGGGGAAGGGGACGGGCGTCGTCGGCGTGGCCCACGATGGGAGCCATGGTGCCGTCGAAGTCCAACGCCACCAGCAGATTGTCCGTCCTGGCGATGGTGCGGAGGGCTTGCCGGAGCTCCGGTGTCAACGCCAGCCTGCCGTTGCCGGCCCGGCTGTCAGGAGTCATCACGGACCACTTTTTCCTTCAACGCCTGCAGGAAGTCAGCGGACCAGTGGTCCACATCGTGTTCAAGGATCTGCTTGCGCATTGCCCGCATGCGCCGCGAAGCGTCCCGCGGCGACATCTCGACCGCCCGCATGATGGCGCTCTTCAGGCCGTCGATGTCGTGCGGGTTCATCAGCAGGGCCTGCTTGAGCTGGTCTGCGGCGCCGGCGAACTCGCTGAGCACCAGCGCACCGTCGTTGTTGGTGCGTGCGGTGACATACTCCTTTGCCACCAGGTTCATGCCGTCCCGCAGGGCGGTGACCAGCATGACATCGGCGGCCAGGTACAGGGCCACCATCTCCTCCACGGGGTAGCTGTGGTGGAGGTAGCGGACCGCGGTGTTCTCGAGGGTGTCGTAGGTGCCGTTGATGTGGCCTACCGTGCCTTCCACTTCCTCGCGCAGGAGCCGGTACTGCTCAACGCGCTCGCGGCTGGGGCTGGCTACCTGGATCAGGGTTGCGTCGGACACGGACAGCTTGCCGTCGGCCAGGAGCTCCTCGAAAGCCTTCAGCCGGTGCCGGATGCCCTTGGTGTAGTCCAGCCGGTCCACGCCCAGCAGGATGGTTTTTGGGTTGCCAAGGTCCTGCCGGATCTGCCGCGCCCGCTCGATGATCTCCGGCTTTTGGGCCAACTCGCTGATCTGCTGGACATCAATGGAGATGGGGAACGCCTGGGCCCGGGCGATGTGCGTTATCTTCCCGTCCTGGCCCTTGACGTGCACCTGCTGCTGCTTGACGCTGGCGCCCAGGAAGCGGCGGGCTGAACGCATGAAGTTTCCGGCGTCGCTCGCCCGCTGGAAACCCACCAGATCTGCGCCGAGGAGGCCGTCGATGATGGCCTGGCGCCAGGGCAGCTGGGCGAAGATCTCTGGAGGCGGGAACGGAATGTGGTTGAAGAAACCGATCCGGAGGTCGGCCCGCGCTTCCCGGAGCATCCGCGGCACCAGCTGCAGCTGGTAGTCCTGGATCCACACCGTGGCGCCCTCGTCGGCATGGCGTATGACGGCGTCGGCGAACCTTCTGTTGACCTTGCGGTAGGCGTCCCACCACGTCCGGTGGAATTCAGGGGGCGCGATGACGTCGTGATAGAGCGGCCACAGCGTGGCGTTGGAGAAACCCTCGTAGTAGAGCTCGACGTCGTCCGCGCTGAGCTGCACCGGGACCAGGTCCATTTCGCTGTGGCTGAAGGGCTCCACGGTCTCGTCCGGGGCGCCGTGCCAGCCCACCCAGGCGCCGTCGGTCTTGGTCATCATTGGTGCCAGCGCGGTCACCAGGCCACCGGGGGAGCGGCGCCAGCCGGAGCCGTCGTCGCCGTTTTCGCCGGGGGCGCAACGGTCTACGGGCAGTCTGTTCGAGACCACCATGAAGTCATACTTGGTTTCTCCGCCATGGCGTGAGCCGGCGGCGCCGGACCCGGCTGCGGTGGAAGGTTTTTCCTGGACGGGTGTTTGCATTGCGGCCCCCTGGGGTTGCTTGTGGCTCTTAGTTCACCCTAACGGGACGGAATCTTCCGTGCTATTCGTCCGTTGTCTATCCGGCAGAATACTTGAACAGGCAAGCTCTCAGTTTTCTCCCCTAAAATGGGAGGGTTGCCACGAAATGGTCCCCCTCGTCGATCGACCCAAGGAACACATGAGCCCCGCTAACGAAGTACGTAAGTCCAAAGCTGAGCGCACCGCGGAGGCCCGCGAAAAGGCGCGGCTGATCCGTGAAGCCCAGCTGAAAAAGGACAAGCGCAACAAGCTGCTGATCGGGTGGGGAATTGTGGCGGCCGTGGTGGCCATCCTGGCAGTGATCGCATTGGTGGTAACCACCGGAATCCGGCAGAACACCCCCATCGCGGACCAGGGACCGGTGCCTGCCAGCGCGAATGTGAACGGCGGTGTGACCCTGCTGGCGAACACCGAGGTCAAAAAGACGGACCCGGCGACGGTGGACTTGGCAAACCTTCCGGCCAAGCCTGATACGCAGCCCAGCCCCGTGGTGGCGCCCGGCGCCGAGGCCGAGCAGGGCCAGCCGGTGAAGGTCATTGCCTACATCGACTTCATCTGCCCGGTCTGCCTGCGGTTCGAGAACACGTACAACGAAGCGCTCACCACGCTCCGTAATGAAGGCAAGATCTCCATGGAGTACCGCCCGCTGGGCTTCCTGGACCGCCAGTCCACCACGAACTACTCCTCACGCGCAGCCAACGCTGCAGCCTGCGTGGCGGACAAGGCACCGGAAAAGTATGCGGAATACGTTGACGTCCTGTTTGCCAACCAGCCCGCCGAAGGCGGAGCCGGGCTCTCCGACGACAAGCTGAAGTCCCTGGCCACTGACATCGGGGCCGATATCAACAGCTGCGTGGACGACAAGACCTTCCGCCCTTACGTGAAGTACTCCACGGAGCTGGCGGCCAACAGCGGCATCACCGGAACGCCCACCGTCTTCATTGACGGCAAGCAGTGGGACGGCGCTGCCGACCTTAACGCTGAAATCCAGGCAGCAATCGACGCCAAGGCCTGATCGCGTCCGGCCGAAAGGGCCCGCCGCCGGACACGGTCCGGCTGCGGGCCCTCCCTTTTGGCGCCGGCATCCGCCACGGCAACCAAAACCCGGGCGTTTTTACCACCGGGAGGACTTGGGCTAACCTTATCTAGCGCCGTTCAGGCGCCTGCCCGCCAGGGCACGCCTCCTTAGCTCAGTTGGCCAGAGCACCGCTCTTGTAAAGCGGGGGTCGTCGGTTCGAATCCGACAGGGGGCTCTTTTTCTTCCCCCGCCTCCGCGGCCCCGGGCGGTAGGCCAACTAAGTCCCGGTCAACTAAGTCCCGGTCGGCGGGATGTTGTGGTTCAGGCGCAGCAGATTCTTCGGATCGTATTTGTCCTTGAGGGCAACGAGCCGCTGGTACTTGTCCGGGCCGTAGGCGCTGCGCGCAGCGTCCGCCTCCTTGACCCCGAGCTCTGCCCCCAAAAAATTCACATATTCCCCCTGCTCGGCGAACGGACGCATCAGCGCGTAGGCCTTGCGGGCGAAGGCGGTCAGCCGCTCGTCCTCGCCGGCGTCACGCCAGAACCCGTAAACGTTGAGCCAGTAACGCGCCGACCGGTTCGGGAACGCAGTCGCCTCCTCCGGAACCCGCCCGAAGACGCCCTCCAGATGGTGGATGTCAATGCCGGTTCCCTCCCATGCCAGTTCGGAGGCGAATCCCGCCACCACATCAGCCACCTCCTCATCCAGCCGCGAGAACGAAACGTTTTTCCAGTAGCCGCGTGAGCCCTTGGGAAACACGGCGTCCATGGCGGATTGCCAGTCCAACCAGGGAGTTGGTCCAACTTCCGCTTCGTCCGGGGGAGCGACCTCCCGGAGTTGATCCACAATGGCGAGGCCGGCCTGGTGGTCCTCGCCGGCCCAGGCGAAGCCGAGGACCATCCACGGCTCACTGCCCATGCCGAATTCCGCCGGAAAGACCAGGAAGGAGATGATCGGGTTCATCTGGTCAGGCAGGTCCCGGGTCCAGGCATCGAACGCGAGCAGGGCGTTCTTCCAGTGCTGTCGCCGGTAGAACAGGTTGCCACCCAGGGGCGCCGCCGGCAGGGGCATCGCACGGAAGGTGAAAGAGGATACGACGCCGAAGTTGCCGCCACCGCCACGCAACCCCCAGAACAGCTCAGGGTTTTCTTTTTCGCTTGCGTGCAGGTGCTCGCCGCCGGGAGTAATTACATCCACAGCGGCAAGATTGTCCAGGCTCAGCCCGCCTGTTCGAGTCAGCCAGCCCACTCCGCCGCCGAGGGTAAGCCCTGCCACTCCTGTCCCGCTGATGACTCCCAGGGGGACCACCAACCCGTAGGCGGCCGTGGCCCGGTCCACGTCAGCCAAGGTGGCTCCCGGCTCGACAGTGACGAGGCGGCTTTCGGCGTCGACAGTGACAGCACGGAGCAACCCCAGGTCCAGCACCAGCCCGCCTTCGACAGTGCCGTGGCCGGCGATGTTGTGTCCTCCGCCGCGCACCGCCAGCGCAAGGCCGCTTCGGCGTGCAGTATCCAGGGCAAGGTCAATGTCCGAGACGGCCTTCGCCCTGGCGATGGCGCGGGGACGGAGATTCACCATGCCGTTCCACACCGCCCGGGCTTCCTCGTACAACGGATCCTGCGGCTCGATCAACGTTCCCTGCAGCTGTCCACCCAGGTCACGCAGTGACTGCTGGACCTCAATCTCCGGGGTATTGGAATGAGCTGTGGCCATCGCTGTTACTTCCACATCAGAGGGCAAGGGCACTCAACCTGAAATGCCGATGGCGGGAGTTTAGGAGCAGTGCCCTTTGCGGGTCAACAGCCTTTGTGAATCCCGCTCCCTGCATCAGCAGCGGGATTAATATGTCCGAGACGGGGACGAAACGCGGCCACAACATTGGCTGCGTACGGTCGCGGCATGACAGCTCAATTTCCGGCCCGGATCCGTGCCTGGTTCGCGCATACCTTCTACTGCGAAACCCCTGGCCAGGCTGCAGATGACATGGCCGATGTGACGCGGTGGGCCTGGCTGCCGGCGCTCAGCGGCGTGGCAGTCGGTGGTGACCACGCGTATGCACGGCACGCCGAGGCCGCGGCGGAAGATCTGTTGGACCATACTGGCGCCCGCGGAAAGGCAGAATGACCTAAACTGCCTGAGGTGCCTGAAACGGCGCTGTGCAGCAAGGAAAGTGGAACACGCTATGGCTACCGATTACGACGCTCCGCGCAAGCAGGAAGAAGAGTCTCCTGCCGACTCCCTGGAGGCCCTTCAGGCCACCCGCGGCGCCACCGTGCAGACCGCGGTGATCGACCTCGACGAGAACGACACCGCCGAGGGCATCGACCTGCCCGGCGCCGATCTTTCCAACGAGGAACTGACGGTTGTTGTTGTTCCGGAACAGTCAGATGAGTTCACCTGCTCGTCATGCTTCCTGGTCCGCCACCGCTCCCAGGTGGCCCGCGAAAAGAACGGCATGAAGTACTGCCGCGACTGCGAAGGCTGACTTTCATACCCCGGGAGCGCCGGCCACCCTTACCGGGAGTGCGGCGCCCTTGAGTCCCTTTCGGACGTCGTTATCCGGCATAACGGCCGGGTCCAGAAACGGCACCGGAACGGTTAAAAAAGGCGGCGAAAGAACCCCGGATTTACAGTTGTGTGATGCGGATTCCGGCTTCCTTACGGTTCCGCGCCGAAGCGGCCACAGGCCTCGTATTCAGTAGTGCAGCGCTCCTACGCTTGAGCTATCCAACCGCTCCACTCCTCTGGATGGCACCACAATGAAAAAACTCCTCATCTGGCTCACGGCTCTCCTCATGGCTGTCGGGCTGGGAATTCTGGTTCCGGGGCCTGCCTCGGCTACCACATCGTATTGCGGTCTCCAGTGGGGGTCACTGGCAAAAGCCAACCCCACCTACAGCACCGCTTCTGTCACCAACGTCCGGACCGGGCAGCACTACTGCTTTGACCGGATGGTGGTTGACCTCAACGGCCCGGCTACGGGCTACACCGTCAGGTACGTCCGGAACATTGTCCAGGACGGGTCCGGCTTCACCATCCCGGTAAAGGGTGGCGCACGCCTGCAGGTCTCCGTGCATGCGCCGTCCTATGACCAGAACGGCAACGCCACGTACAACCCGCCGGTGAAGGCCGAACTGTCCAACGTGACCGGGTACCAGACCTTCCGGCAGGTGGTTTACGCCGGAAGCTTCGAGGGCCATACCAGTATTGGCCTGGGTGTCCGCGCACGGCTGCCGTTCCGGGTCTTTACGCTGGACGGCCCCGGATCGGGTTCACGCCTGATTGTGGACGTGGCCCACTTCTGGTGACCCAACAAAAAGGTGCCGCATCCCGGAAACGGGTTGCGGCACTTTTTGGGTATGCACGAAGGAAGACCGGATTACTCCGGAACCACCAGGGCGGGGGTGTCCCGCTTGAGGGTCCCGCCGCGGAAGAAGGCGGGACGCAGCCGGGACATCACCAGCATGAACACCGCGCCCAGGGCCAGGATGCCCACCCCGAGGACAAACACGAGTCCCACCCCGAACACCTCGGAACCACTGCCGAATTCGGGAGCCCAGCTGTCCACGGCGGTCTGGAGGAACACCACGAACAGTCCCACGCCGCCGAGCACCGGGCAAAGGAACCGCAGCAGGAAGTTGCGGAGGCCCTGGAAGGCGCTGTTGCGGAAGTACCAGGCGCAGGCAATGGCCGTCAGCCCGTAGTAGAAGCAAATCATCAGGCCAAGCGCCAGGATGGTGTCGTTCAGGACGTTCTCGCTGACTACGTGCATCACTGCGTAGAACCCCGCGGACACCAGGCCGGCGGCAACCGTGGCGTAGCCCGGCGTCGAGAAGCGCTTGCTCACCCGGCTGAACGGCTCCGGCAATGCGCCATAGTGGGCCATGGCCAGCAGGCTGCGGGACGGGGACATAAACGTGGATTGCAGCGAGGCGGCGGAGCTGGAGAGCACTGCCAGGGACATCAGGATGGCGAAGGGGCCCATGATGGGGGAGGCCAAAGCCGTAAAGATGTTCTCGTGGTTCTCGGTGTTGTTCAGGCCGTTGCCGGTGTCCCCGACGCCGGCGTACATCATGGTGGCGATGCTCACCAGCAGGTAGATCGCCAGGACAATCAGGGCGGTCAGCGTGCCCGCGATGCCTGCAATCTTTTTGCCGTTGGCGGTTTCCTCGTTCACGGTGAGGCAGACGTCCCAGCCCCAGTACACAAAGATGGACAGCGAAATGCCTGCGGCGATCTGCCCGAACGTCTCGATTTTGGTGACGTCGAACCAGTCCCAGCTGAAGGAGATGGCCGTTGCAGAGGCGGACCAGTTGGCGAAGGCCATGGCAACAAATAGCCCCAGTACCAGCAGCTGGAAGCCCACGAGGCCGTACTGCACCAGTTTGGTGGTGTGCAGGCCCCGGTAGCTCACCCACACCGCCAGGGCAACGAACACAAAGCAGGTCAGAACGTTCAGCGGCTTGTTTGCGGCCAGGTCGGCCAGTTCAGGCGAACCCGTGAGCTGGGAGAGGAAGAGGTAGAAGAAGTCCACGGCCACGCCGGCCAGGTTGGACAAAACGATGATGTTGGCGGCGAGCAGTCCCCATCCGCCCATCCAGCCAACCCAAGGACCGAAGGCCTTGGTGACCCAGGTGAAGGTGGTGCCGCTGTCCGGGGAGTCGGCATTGAGCTCCCGGTAGGCCAGGGACACCAGGATCATCGGAATGAACCCGATCAGGAAGATCACCGGCAACTGCAGCCCGGCTTCGTTGACCGTGGGGCCAAGCGCGCTGGTGAGCGTGTAGGCCGGGGCAATGGTGGAAATGCCAAGAACGACGACGGCGAGGAGCCCCAGCTGCCCGCCCTTCAGGCCCTTGGGGGTGATTCCGGAGGCGGCGCCGGGGGCATTCCTGCCGGCAGAGGAATCCGTGCGGATGGTTTCTGTCATGACACCACTTTCTGGAAGGCAGCAGGTTGCTGTTGGGTGATGCAGTGGATACCCCCGCCGCGGGCAAACAGTTCGCGTGCGTCGATGGCAACGATGCGCCGCCCGGGGTAGGCCTCCGCAAGGATCTGCAGGGCCTTGTCGTCCTGGGGGTCATTGAAGCTGCAGGCGATGACTGCGCCGTTGACCACCACGTGGTTGATATAGCTGTAGTCCACGAACCCTTCCTCGTCCCGGAGCATTTCCGGTGCGGGGACTTTGATGATGTTCCACTTCCGGCCCGCGGCGTCCGTGGTGCCGCTCAGGAACTCGATGATCTCCCGGCTGACCTCGAAGTCTGGGTGTTCCGGGTTTTCCTGGGCATGGACCAGCAGCGTGCCGGGGGAGGGTATGGCTGCAACGATGTCCACGTGCCCCCGGGTGCCGAAGCGCTCGGAGTCGCGGGTCAGGCCGCGCGGCAGCCACACCACGTGGGTGGCGCCGATGGTGCGGGCCAGTTCCTGCTCGACGTCGGCGCGGCTGAGGCCGGGGTTCCGGCCGGGATCGAGCTGGACGGTTTCGGTGACGAGGACTGTTCCCTGACCGTCCACCTGGATTCCGCCGCCCTCGTTGACGAGCGTGGACAGGATATGGCGGGCTCCGGAGCGGCCGGCCACCTCACCGGCGATCAGGGCATCCTTGTCCCATTGCGCCCAGTCCTGCCCGCCCCAGCCGTTGAAGACCCAGTCAACGGCACCAAGCTGCCCCTCACCATCCAGGACAAAGGTTGGACCGATGTCGCGCATCCACGCATCGTTCAGCGGGGCTGCGAGTACCTCAATCCCTGGGTGCAGGTAGGCGGCGGCCGTTTTGACGTCACCGGGGTCCACCACCATGGTGACGGGTTGGAATTCGACGGCGGCATTCGCCACTGCGGCCCAGGTGGACCTGGCTGCGTGGGCGGCTTCCGGCGATTCACCAAGGGTGTAGCCGCCGGCGGGAAAGGCCATCCAGAGCCGCTCCTGTCGGGCCGTTTCGGCGGGCATCCGCCACTGCGGGGCCTGCTCCGACTGCGCTGGGGTGCTGACGGCATGACGGAGCCCGGCGGCGGTCACGAGCACACCTCCGCGAACCCGCGCTCGCCGCCAATGGATTCGTTCAGGCGGACGGGTTCGGTGAGGCGGCCATAGGTATCAGGACGGCGTGTGGCGAGGAACGGGAACAGGGTCAGCCAGTCCTTCCGCTGGTCCAGGTCCAGGTCAGCCACCAGCACTGCAGAGGCGTCGCGGGGTGCCTGGGCGAGAATCCGGCCGTAGGGATCGGAGATGAAGGACGAACCATAGAAGTCCAGGGTGCCTTCGTTGCCCCAACGGTTCGGGGCAACCATAAAGAGTCCGTTGGCGATGCCGTTTCCGACGATCACCTGCTGCCAGAGCGGCTGGGTGTCGAAATCGGGGTGGTCAGGTTCGGAACCTATGGCCGTAGGGTAAACCACGATTTCCGCACCGCCCAGGGAGTAAAGCCGGGCCACCTCGGGGAACCATTCGTCCCAGCAGGTGGGCATGCCGAGCCGTGCGCCACCGAGTTCGGCGGGTGCATGCACCTCGTACGCGTCTGCTGAGGCCGGGCCCTTACGGAAGAACTTGTCCTCGTAGTAGCCGGCGGTCACGGGGATGTGGAGCTTGTGGGTCCGTGCCAGAAGTTCACCCCCGGGCGAGACCAGGATGGCTGTGTTCAGGCCCAGTCCGTCATCCTGTCCGTCCGGGTCCCCGGCGCGCTGGTACAGGGAAGCGTGGACAGATACCCCATGGCGCCGGGCAGCGTCTGAAGCGAATTGGAATGTGGGGCCTGTGAGCAGGTCCTCGGCGAGATCCGATGGCCGGGACCGGCCCGGGCCTTCAGCGGGATCGTTGTGCGGGCGCGTGTCGGCAGGGTATCGCGAGAGCGTCAGCTCAGGCAGGAAAACTACGGCCGCGCCCAGGTTGGCGGCGCGGCCGATGCCCTCGTCCAGTTCAGCCTCGACGGCGGCTTTGTCGGTTTGCCACCGGTGCTGGACCACGCCGACGCGCAGGGCCGGGCGGCCGGACGGCGATGTCCGGGCCGGGGAGGCGGGTGCGCCGAGGCAGGAAATTTCGATCATGTTGGCTACTCCAGTGAGACGATGGTCACTAAATGAATGACGTTCATTTAGTATGCGGTTCAACCGGCCCGGATGCAAGGAGAATATGAACCGCGTTCGTTTATTTCGGCGGAAGCACAATTAGTAAGCTCACTGAGAAATTTTGCCGGCAGGCCCGCCAGGGCCGCCCGCCGGGCTGGTAGCGTCGGAATCACAGGAACAATCGAGGAGGATGCATATGAAAGCTTCACCGACACTGACCAACAACCTGCAGGCCGTGCTCACTGACCTGATCGACTTGCACATCCAAGGCAAGCAGGCCCACTGGAACATTGTGGGGACCAACTTCCGGGACCTTCACCTGCAACTGGACGAGATTGTTGACGCCGCCCGCCAGTTCGCCGATGACACGGCCGAGCGGATGCGCGCCCTGCATGCCCTCCCGGACGGCCGCAGTTCCACGGTGGCCGAGTCCACCAGCCTCGCTCCCTTCCCCGAAGGCCTGATCAGCACCAAGGACGCCATCGAGCGGATCGTTGCGGCACTTGAGGCTGCCGTAGGCACCATGCGGAAGGTCCACGATGAAGTCGACGAGGAAGATCCCACCTCGGCCGATCTCCTGCACGAGTTCATTCTGAAGCTGGAACAGTTCGCATGGATGGTGAACGCCGAAAACATGAAGCCCACCGCCAGCGTCACTGCACCTGACGCACAGTAGTCCCGCTGCCCGCACGGGCAGGATCTGCAGGCGCCCGGCGTCGGAGGTTGTCCTCCGGTGACGGGCGCCTCTTGCTGTCCGGGCCGCGCCTCTTACGGCGCCTTGGGCACCTTCCGCAGCACGACGGCGGCGAAGACTGCCGCCGTCGCCATCAGCACCAGCCCGATTGCGGCGGTGATATGGACGCCGGAGTCGAACGCGGCGCCGGCTGCCTGCCGGAGTGCGTCAGCAAGGGGTGCCGGAAGGCTTGCTGCGAGCTCCATCGCTCCTGCCAGGGTTTCGCCGGCACGTGCGCTTTCGTGCCCGGGGGCGGCAGCAGCAAGGCCTTCCGGGAGCCGCAGGTTGTGCTGGTAGGAGGCTGTGAGAATGGAGCCCAGCACGGCGGTTCCCAGCAGGGCGCCCACCTCATAACCCGTCTCTGAGATCGCTGATGCTGCCCCCGATTTTTCCGGCGGTACGCTGCCGAGGATGAGGTCATTGGAGATGGTCTCCGCTGTTCCTACGCCAAGTGCCAGGACCAGCAGGGCAGCGAGCAGCAGTGCCGGGCCGTTGGTATGGCTGCCGAAGGTCACCATGCTGTAGCCGGCGGCACTCATGGCCAGTCCGGCGCCAACCACAAAACCCGGACGGATCCTCCGCACCACCGGCACCACCGCCAGGCCCGCCACAACGGTTGCCACCAGGGCCGGAACCATCGCCACTCCTGCTGCGGAAGGAGACATTCCCTCGAGGAGCTGAAGGTGCTGGGCCAGGAAGAGGATGAAACCGTTGAAGGAGAACAGCGCCAGGACATTGGCGGTGATGGCCATGCTGAACACGCGGTTGCGGAACAATGACATGTCCAGCAGCGGGCACTCGAGCCGCTGTTGCCGGCGGACAAAAACGGTACCCATTACCAGGCCGAAGGCCGTACTCCCCATTGCCAGTGCGCCGAAACCTTCAGTGGCGGTTTCCTTGATGCCGTAGACCACCGGAACCATGGTGAGCAGCGAGAGCAGGATGCTCGGCACATCCACCCTTCCAGGCGCCGGATCCCGGGATTCAGGGATAAACGCCGGGCCGAAAACCAGCAAAGGGATCATGATGGGCACAGCGACCAGCAGGACCGCTCCCCACCAGAACTGCTCAACCAGCCACCCGCCAAAAATAGGCCCGAGCGCCGCGCCTCCGGAGAAGCCCGCAGCCCAAATGGCGATGGCCAGCCGCCGGCGGTTCGGGTCCACGAAGATGTTGCGGATCAAGGACAGGGTGGAGGGCATCAGCATTGCCCCGAAAAAGCCCAGCGCGGCCCGTCCGGCTATCAGCCAGCCGGCGTCGGGTGCGAAGGCGGTTACTGCTGATACTGCCGCGAAACCAATGCTGCCGGTAATGAGCAGCCGGCGGCGTCCGATCCTGTCGCCGAGGCTTCCCATTACCACCAGCAGCCCGGCCAGCACCAGCGGGTAGGCGTCCACAATCCATAGGAGTTCCACTCCCGTGGTGCCCAGCGCACTGGCTATGGCGGGCAGCGCGAAGGTCAGCGCCGTATTGTCCACGGCAACCAAAAGAACCGGAAACATCAGGAGGGCCAGTGCGAGCCAATCGCGGCTGCCGCCGTTCGCAGAACCGGCGCGCCGCACGGTGGTGGCGGTGATGTTCGATGGGGAAGCAGGGGAAGACATCATCCTGGAACTATACCGTCCGGACGGTACAGTTAAGAAACCGGCCGCGACAATGCATGATGGAAGCCATGCCCCGAAAACCTGTAGCGCGAGACGCTGTCCTGGACGCCTTCGAAGAACTCCTGATTGACGTGGGCGAAAGGGCAGCCACCTTGGAGGCGGTGGCCAAGCGGGCCGGTGTTTCCAAAGGCGGCCTGCTGTACCACTTTCCCAACAAGGACGCCCTGATCACCGCCACCCTGGAACGGCTGGACCGGCTCGCAGGGGAAGATTTCGCTGTCATGGCGGCCGCGCCGGAGGGGGCGGCGGCGTACTTCATCCGGTCCTCGCTCTGGTCTGACACCCCTATGGACCGTTCCTTTGTGGCCGCAACGCGCCTGGCTGAGGTAGCCCATGAAGATGCCCGGCGCCGCTTTGCCGCCATCCAGCAGCAATGGCTGGACCTCATCGGCAAGGACGTTGGCGCGCCGATGGCAAAAGCAGTGCTGTACATGGGGGACGGGCTGTACTTCAACGCCATGTGGGAAAGCGGGCCATCGGGAAACCCCGCTGACAGGCAGGCGGAGGTGGACGAACTCCTTGCCGCCGTCCACCGGCTGAGGGGTTAGCCGGTATTTGCTCCTGCGCCCGGGGCGTAGGAGAATTGGCCATGTGCGGGCCGTGACCGGCCGCAAGAAAAAACAAAATGAATAGCCTTTGATCTGCGGCGGGAGAGTTCTGCCGGAAGGTACTGGCAGGCGCCGTAGGAGCAATACCTCCCCAGGAATCTCACAGGCCCATGTACCGCCGCGGCGAGGCAACTCTGGAAAGCAGCAGGCTGTCCGCAGAGGCATCCGGAATTTGGATACCAGGACTGCTGTGCTCACCGACGGTGCAAGCGGGCAGGCGGAAGCCGGCGTCGCGGAAACTCTCAGGTCCAATACAGAGCGGGGAGGGACCCGAATCGATGCGGCATACCCTGACGCCGCCATAACCATGGAGTTCCTCGTGACTGTATCCTCGGCCTCCGCCACTGCCGCCACCGCAGGCCACGCTTCTTCAGCTGCGGCCGCCGCTTTCGTTGACCGGCACATCGGCGCCCGCCGGGAAGACGACGTCGCCACCATGCTCAAGGCCATTGGCTACGACACCGTGGACGCGCTGGTTGACACCGCCGTCCCCAAGGACATCCGGCAGGACACTGCACTGGAACTGGCAGGCGCGCTCAGCGAGGTGGAGGCGCTGGCTGAACTGCGAAGGCTCGCAGCCAAAAACAAGACCGCCGTGCAGATGATCGGCCAGGGGTACTACGACACCGTGACGCCCCCGGTGATCCGCCGCAACATCCTTGAGGGCCCGGCCTGGTACACCGCCTACACCCCCTACCAGCCCGAGATTTCCCAGGGCCGCCTGGAGGCGCTGCTGAACTTCCAGACCATGGTCCAGGACCTGGTGGGCCTGCCGATCGCGAACGCTTCCCTGCTGGACGAAGCAACCGCGGTGGCCGAGGCCGTCCTGATGATGCGCAGGGCAAATAAGAATACAGAAGCCCGCGACGGCAAGACGGTGTTGGATGCCGACTGCCTGCCGCAGACCATCGCCATCGTCAGGGGCCGCGCCGAGGCGCTGGGTTTTGAGGTTGAGGTCGCAGACCTCTCCAAGGGCCTGCCCGACGGCGTCATCAACGGTGTGGTGCTCCAGCAGCCCGGTGCTTCCGGCCGGGTCTTCGACCACACCGCCGTGATCGCCGACGCCAAGGAGCGCGGTGCCCTGGTGACAGTGGCGGCCGACCTGCTCGCCCTGACCCTCATCACGCCTCCGGGGGAGCAGGGCGCGGACATCGCCGTCGGCTCTGCCCAGCGCTTCGGCGTCCCGCTGTTCTACGGCGGACCGCACGCCGCCTACATGGCCGTGCAGAAAGGCCTGGAGCGTTCCATGCCCGGCCGCCTGGTGGGTGTTTCCAAGGATTCCGCCGGGGTTCCTGCCTACCGCCTGGCCCTGCAGACCCGCGAGCAGCATATCCGCCGCGAGAAGGCCACCTCCAACATCTGCACCGCCCAGGCGCTGCTGGCCATTGTGGCCTCGATGTACGCCGTCTACCACGGCCCGGAGGGACTGAAGGCGATCGCCCGGTCCGCCCACGCGCACGCCAGGATCCTCGCCGCTTCCCTTGAAGGCGCCGGCTTTGAGGTGCTGCACAGGAGCTTCTTCGACACCGTCACCGTCTCCGCGCCCGGCAAGGCTGCGGGCATCGTGGCTGCCGCCGAGGCCAAGGGCATCAACCTGCGCAGTATCGACGCGGACACGGTGGGCTTCTCCACCGATGAGACCACGACGCCGGATGTCGTCGACGGCGTCCTGGCCGCCTTCGGTGCCCCGCCGGCAGAGGTGACAGGAGCGTTTGTCCTGGACGCCGCCGTCGAGCGCTCCTCGGACTTCCTGCAGCATCCGGTGTTCAACACCTACCGCTCGGAGACGCAGCTGCTGCGTTACATCCGGAAGCTTTCAGACCGGGACCTGGCGCTGGACCGCACCATGATCCCGCTGGGCTCCTGCACCATGAAGCTGAACGCCACGGCCGAGATGGAAGCTATCTCCTGGCCGGAGTTCGCCTCCATCCACCCCTTTGCCCCGGACTCGCAGACCGAGGGCTGGCGTGAGCTGATATCCGGGCTCGAAGCGGATCTTGCGGAGATCACCGGATACGACCAGGTGTCCATCCAGCCGAACGCCGGCTCCCAGGGTGAGCTCGCGGGCCTGCTTGCCATCCGTGGCTACCACCACTCCCGTGGGGACCAGCAACGGAACGTCTGCCTGATCCCGGCGTCGGCCCACGGCACGAACGCGGCCTCCGCCGTCCTCGCGGGCATGAAGGTGGTGGTGGTCGCCACCGCGGCCGACGGCACCATTGACCACGCCGATCTGTACGCCAAGATCGAGGCCAACAAGGACGGGCTGTCCTGCATCATGATCACCTACCCGTCCACCCACGGTGTGTACGACGCCGACGTGCGCGAGGTCTGCGACGCCGTCCACGCCGCGGGCGGCCAGGTGTACGTCGACGGTGCCAACCTGAACGCTTTGGTTGGCCTCGCACAGCCGGGCAAGTTCGGCGGCGACGTCTCCCACCTGAACCTGCACAAGACCTTTTGCATCCCGCACGGCGGCGGGGGCCCCGGCGTCGGCCCGGTCGCTGCCAAGGCACACCTGGCACCGTTCATGCCCGGCAACGCGGCCACCTGGACTGAAGGGAAGGACGTCCCGGTCTCGGCCTCGAAGTACGGTTCCGCCGGCGTGCTGCCCATCTCCTGGGCCTACGTAAAGCTCATGGGCGGTCAGGGGCTCACCGAGGCCACCAAGTCCGCCCTGCTCGCCGCGAACTACATCGCCGCGCGCCTGGACGATTCCTTCCCGGTCCTGTATACGGGAGAAGGCGGGCTGGTGGCCCACGAGTGCATCCTGGACCTGCGCGAACTGACCGCAAGGACCGGTGTCACCGCCGAGGACGTGGCCAAGCGCCTCATCGACTACGGCTTCCACGCCCCCACCCTGGCGTTCCCGGTAGCAGGGACCCTGATGGTGGAACCCACCGAATCGGAGGACCTCGCGGAGATCGACCGGTTCATCGAGGCCATGATCACCATCCGCGCGGAGATCGACCAGGTGGCCGACGGCGACTTCGCTGTCACCGACAGCCCGCTGCGCAACGCTCCACACACCGCCGCGGCCGCCATCAGCAGCGACTGGAACCGTGCCTACCCGCGGGAGCAGGCGGTGTTCCCGGTCAAGTCGCTCCGGCAGGACAAGTACTTCCCGCCGGTGGGCCGCATCGACGGCGCAGCAGGGGACCGGAACCTTATCTGCTCCTGCCCGCCGCTGTCCGAGTTCGAGAACTGAGGACCGGCGCCATGACGGAGAAGTACACCGCGCTCTACGACGAGCACAAAAAACTGGGCGCGTCCTTCACGGACTTCGGCGGCTGGCAGATGCCCCTGAAATACAGCTCCGAACTCGCAGAACACCACGCCGTCCGCAAGAGCGCCGGCCTGTTCGACCTCTCCCACATGGGCGAGGTCTGGGTCACCGGCCCGGATGCCGCAGCGTTCCTTGATTACTCCCTGGTGGGGAAGATGTCCGCCATGGCTGTGGGCAAGGCCAAGTATTCGCTGATTTGCAACGAAGACGGCGGCATCATCGATGACCTCATCGTCTACCGGCGCCCCGAAGGCACCGGAAGCGACGGTACCAACGTCTTCCTGGTGGTGCCCAACGCAGGCAACGCCGCGGTAGTGGCCGCCGCCCTTGCCGAACGCGCCGCCGGCTTCGACGTCGTGGTTGACGATGCGTCCGCAGCCACCTCGCTGATAGCCGTCCAGGGCCCGAAGGCGCAGGAGCTGCTGCTCCGCCTCGTCCCCGCAGCGCACCACGCCCTGGTGACGGAACTGAAGTACTACGCTGCCGCTGAGGTTCCGCTCCTGGTGTCCGGTGCCGGGATGGATCTTCTGCTGGCCCGCACCGGCTACACCGGCGAGGACGGGTTCGAGATTTTTGTAGCGAACGACGACGCCCCCGGCCTTTGGCAGGCACTCCTCGCCATCGCGGAGGACGGGGAACTGACGCCGGCGGGCCTGGCCTCCCGCGACTCCCTCCGCCTGGAGGCGGGGATGCCGCTGTACGGCAACGAGCTGTCCCTGCAGAGTGACCCCTTCGCCGCCGGGCTGGGACCCGTCGTCGGGCTTTCCAAGGAAGGCAACTTTGTGGGCAAGGCAGCGCTGGCGGCCAAAAAGGAAGCCGGTGCGGGCACGACGTCCGGCCGCAGGCTGGTGGGGCTCAAAGGCCTGGGCCGGCGCGCCGGCCGGGCACACTACCCGGTCCTCAACGACGGCGCGGTCATTGGCGAAGTCACCTCCGGCCAGCCGTCACCCACCCTGGGATACCCCATCGCCCTGGCGTACGTCGACGTCACGTTCACCGAAGCCGGCACCGCCCTCGAGATTGACCTCCGAGGCAAGGCAGAGCCCTTCGAAGTCGTCAACCTCCCGTTCTATCGACGCCCCACGTAGGTTTCCGTGGTTACCTTGGCCCGCCGCCTTGGTGATGCCTTGGCCGCTCCACCCAACCCGATCACGCACGTTTTAGTTAGGAACCACCATGGCTGTCGGAGTCTTTGACCTTTTCTCGATTGGGCTCGGGCCGTCCAGTTCTCATACCGTGGGGCCGATGCGGGCTGCCGCCGTGTTCGCGGAGGAGCTCAAGGGCCTCGGCAAGCTGACGGAGGTGGCGTCGTTGCGGGTTGACCTGTATGGGTCGCTCGCGGCGACGGGCCATGGGCATGGGACGATGACGGCGATCCTGCTGGGGTTGGAGGGGTTCCATCCGGAGCTGATCCTGCCCGATGAGGTGGAGGAGCGGCTGGCGGCCATTGCAGAGACGGGGATGCTGCAGTTGGCTGGTGCGGTGGCCCTGCCGTATGGAGTGAAGGACATGGTGCTGCGGCCGTTGACGGTGCTGCCGCGGCATACCAACGGGATGACGTTCACCATTTTTGATGCGGAGGAACAGATCCTGCATACGGCGACGTTCTTTTCGGTGGGCGGCGGGTTCATTGTCCGGGAGGGTGAGGAGGACGCGGCCCGGCAGGAGCTGGAGGAGTCCAAGAAGGAGCTGCCGTTGCCGTTCCGGACCGCTGCGGAGCTGTTGGAGCATTGCCGGGAGACCGGCCTGGGTATCAGTGATGTGATGCGGGTGAACGAGGAGGACAGCCGGACTCCGGAGGAGATCCGGGCGGGGCTGCTGCACATCTACTCCGTCATGGAAGGTTGCGTAGCCACCAGCCTGAAGCGTGAAGGCGTGCTGCCCGGGGGGTTGAAGGTCCGCCGCCGGGCCCCTGACTGGTATGACCGGCTGAAGAAGGAAAGTGCCCGCCCGGCCGCGGATGGCCAGGACACCGAAGGCCAGGAGGGGGAGTTCCATGACCCGAAGTACTGGCAGGAGTGGGTGAACTTGATCGCCCTGGCGGTGAACGAGGAGAACGCCTCCGGCGGCCGGGTGGTCACCGCGCCTACGAACGGTGCGGCGGGGATCATCCCGGCGGTGCTGTACTACGCGCTGCATTTCGCGCCGGGGATGGAGAACGCCAGCCAGGAGGACCGTGAGGATGTGGTGGTGAAGTTCCTGCTGGCCGCCGGTGCTGTCGGGGTGCTGTACAAGGAGCAGGCCTCGATCTCGGGGGCCGAGGTGGGGTGCCAGGGGGAGGTGGGTTCGGCGTCGTCGATGGCCGCGGCGGGCCTGGCCGAGGTGATGGGTGGTACCCCGGCGCAGGTGGAGAACGCTGCCGAGATCGCGATGGAGCACAACCTGGGCCTGACGTGTGATCCGATCGGCGGGCTGGTGCAGGTGCCCTGCATTGAACGGAACGCGATCGCCGCCGCGAAGGCGATCAACGCGGCGAAAATGGCGCTCTGGGGTGACGGCTCCCACCGGGTGTCCCTGGATGAGGTCATTGTAACCATGCGCGAAACCGGCAAGGACATGAGCTCCAAATACAAGGAAACGGCCATGGGCGGACTCGCCGTCAACGTGGCCGTGTGTTGAGGCGCCGCGCCCTTACTGGACACCCGTTCCGTGGTATCGCTCCGCGTCAGTTGTGAAGCGCAGCCCACCAGTTGAGCGTTGCCGCGAACACCAGCCAGCTGATGTACGGCAGCAGGAGCAGCCCTGCGGCACGGCTGATCGGGCCGAAATACAGGACGGTCACCGATACCGCGGCGATGAGTGCAAGGATGACGATCAGCGCAAGCCATAGGGCAGCTGAACCGATGGCGGGGTAGAGACCAAAAAATACCGGAGTCCACGCCATGTTCAGTACGAGCTGGACTCCGTAGACCGTCAGTGCACGCCCGGTACCTGGCTCCTGCTTCCGCCAGACCAGCCAGGCCGCCACGGCCATCGCTGTGTAGAGGACGGTCCAGACCGGGCCGAAGACGCTGTTGGGCGGCGACCAGGGCGCCTTGTCGGCCGTGGCATACCAGCCGTTCACATTATTGAACGTGGCGAGGGAACCCAACCCTGCAACGAGGAACGACGCCGCCAGGAGGGCAAGCAAAGCCGCTGTCTGCCTGCCGGCCCCCGGCCGCCCGGTGTTCTTGTCCTGCGGATCCGCCAACTTTCCCCGATACGGTTGCATGGCCCAACCCTTGCCAACGCCGTTTCCGGAGTCAAGGTGGCACTGGCGGAGCAGCGCGCACCCCCGCTATCTGAAAAGTCCGGACCCGCCGGACTGGAATGCCGGAACGCCGCCAGGCTTTAGACTTGAGGCTGCATGTCCGCACGCAGCCACGAGTACAGAACCGCGCACAACCCTGATTGGACACGGCCCCCTTGCGAGAATTCACCGCACGTTTTGCCACCGCCGAGGAAATTGAAAACTGGGACAAGCACGTCACTGCCAACCCGAACGGCGGCAACATGCTGCAGTCGGCTGCGTATGCGTCGGTTAAGAACGGCACTGGCTGGAAGGTCCGGTTCCTGGTGCTGGAAAGCCCAGGCGCCGCCAGCTACAACCTGGTACTCGAGAAGCGGTTCCCGGTGCTGGGCCGCCTCTGGTACCTCATTAAAGGCCCCGACCTCGCGGCCCCCGGGGACCTGAAAGCGGCCCTCGCCGCCTGTGCCGGCTTTGCCCGAGCCAGGAAACTGAACGTGTTCACCATCAAGATCGAACCGGACATCATTGACTCAGCCGGTGCCCAGGCGCAGCTCGCTGAAGCAGGTCTGGTAAAAGCTCCCAACATCCAGTCCAACGACTCCACCGCCCTGCTGGACATCTCCGGCCCGGAAGAAGCCGTGTTCAAGGCCATCTCCTCCCGCGCCCGCAACGCCATCCGCCGCGCTGAGCGGGAAGGCTGCCAGGTGCTCCGAAAGGAACACGGCCCCGAAACCTACAGGGCGCTCTATGACCTCATGGCGGACACGGTCAGCGCCAAGGGGTCCATGCCGCTGCGCAGCTACGACTACTACGCCGCATTCTGGGACGAGTTCTGCAACCGCGGCCAGGGCAACTTCTTCTTCGTCTACGAGGACGGCAAACCCAGCGTGGGGGCCTTCGTTATCAACTACGGAGCCAAGGCCACCTACAAGGACGGCGGCTCAACCCAGAACCGCAAGCAGTACGGTGACTCCCACCTGGTCCAGTGGGCAGCCATCAAGCGCATGCAGGAACTTGGCTGCACAGAATACGACTTCTGCGGCACGCCCCCCTCAGCCCGCATCAAGGACAAGAGCCACAACCTCTACGGCATGGGGATGTTCAAAACCAGCTTTACCAAAACCGTCACGGATTTTGTCGGATGCCACGATTACGTTCTTGCTCCCCTGAAGCACCGCCTCTGGGTCAAGGGCGCCGAAAAAGTCTTCCGGCGGATCGAAACCGCGCGGACCGGCCAGCAGTTCTACTGACCTGAGACACCCGGGCCAACCGCTGCCCGCTCCATACCCGTCATAGCCCTGCGCCCTTCATGCCACGGCCGCACTACCGCGAATGAGGAAAATCCCTTGAATCCAGTTACCACCGGCACCGATCTTGAATTTGCCATCCTCAGCGACGCGGAGTTTGGGACTTTCGCCCTGAAACACCCGCAAAACAGCTTTCTGCAGTCCGTTGACTTTGCGGCTTTCCAGCGCGCCCGCGGCCAGCAGGTGGAGCTTTTCGGCATCCGCCGCAACGGCGAACTCGTAGCTGCCGGAAAACTGAATTACACCACCACCCGTCTTGGCTACACGGTGTGCGAATGCGCCAAGGGGCCGCTGATGGACTACACCGATGCCGACCTGGTGAGCGCCGTCGTCGGGCTGCTCCGTCAACGCGCGGCGGAACGTAAAGCCGCCGAACTGCGGATTTCACCCAACCTTAAATACATTGCCCGCGACGCGGACGGCGCCGAACACCCGGAGATCGAGGACAACCGCCCGCTGGTGGCCCGGCTTGCGGCGCTGGGATTCCAGCACCAGGGGCTGGACATGAATTTCGTCAACGTGAACTGGATGTTTGTGAAGAGCCTTGCCGGCGTCAGCGACGCCGAAGAACTCATCATGGGCACCAGCTACCGGACCCGCAAGGCCATCCGCAAAGCGGAGAAAAACGGCGTGTTCTTGGAGCAGGCAACCCTGGAAACCCTGGACGAGTTCTACGGTGCACTGAGTACGGCCGGGGACGAAAAGGGCTTTGTCTACCGCGAACGCGCCTACTACGAACACCTGCTCCGCACCACATCCGCTGAGTTCACAAAGCTCATGATGGCCAAGATCGACATCCCCGCCTACCGGAAATCCATCACGGAGCGGCTGGAAGCGGAATCGGCGACGGCAGCCGAACTGCGCCGCGAAGTGGAAGAGACCGGCAGCAAGAAAAAGGCCAACCGCCTCAAGGTGGTCCAGGACCTCGTTGACAGCTACGAACGGAGCCTGAAGGACATCGAGCGGTTCCCCGACTCCGTGGGAGTGGCCACCGTAGCCGCCATCCACTTTGTCTGCTACGGCGATGAGGTGGTCTGCGTTATCGGCGGCACCGTTCAGGACTACATTTACTTCAACGGCGCCACCTCCCTGTACTGGGGCATGATGCTCCACGCCCTGGAAAAGGGGTACCCGCGGTACAACTTCTACGGAACATTCGGCATCTCCGGCCAGGACGAGGAAGGCCACGGCGGGTACGAGTTTAAGAAAGGCTTCGGCGGAGAAGTGGTCCAGCTGGTGGGTGACTTCGTCACTCCGGTACGTCCCGCCGTCTTCCACGCCAACCGGCTGGCCCGTACCGCAGCCGCTGCTGCCCGCACCCTGCTGGGCAAGCTGCCCTTGAAGAAGCATTCCGCCTGAAATACCAACCACCGCACAACACCGCGAAGAGGCAACCTTGACTGACCGGCCCGAACGTCCCGGGCGCAGGCCGCACACGGACGGCCTGCCCAAAACAGAGCCGCTGACCCCTGCCCAGGTCCGGCAGAACGCCGCTGCCAAGAGGATGCTGCGGCGCCTGGTGCAGGGCGAAAACCCGCCCACCGCGCCCATGAGCATCGTGGACCGGCTCACGGGAAGCCCGTACGCCAACCCCATGATCCAGGTGGGCGGCGTTGACACCTCCGCCCGTAAAACCCTCGACTTCGCACTGCACCTGGCCGAAACCATGTTCCGGTACGGAGCCGGCGCGCTCGAAGTGGAAACCAGCATCATCGCCGTCACCGCGGCCCTGGGGCTGAAAAACATCGAAGTGGACATCACCAACCAGTCCGTGGGCATCAACTACGCGCCCAAGGACCAGACACCCATTGCGCTGCTGAGGGTGGTTCGTTCCTGGACCAACAACTATGCCGGCCTGGCCAAGGTGCATCAGCTCGTGACGGACATTGTGGCAGGGGGAGTGGGCCGTGATGAGGCAATCCGCCGGCTGGATGAGGCCATTACCAGCCCCAAACCCTTTCCCCGCTGGATGGTTACAGTGGCGTTCGGTACGTTCGCGGCTGCTTTCGTGGGGGTTCTGGGCGGCGGACCCGTCGCCTCGACCATCGCCTTCGCGGCCAACATCGCCATCAGCCTGCTGGCCCGCCAGCTGGGGAGGTGGCGCGTGCCCGACTTCTTCATCACGGCCAGCTGCTCCTTTGTGGTGACACAGCTGGCGCTGGTGCTGTGGCAGTTCGGCTTGACCTCGTCGCCGGCCATCGTGGTGGTGGGAGGCATCCTCCTGCTCCTGCCGACAGGACGCCTCGTTTCATCCGTGCAGGACGCCATTAATGGCTTCCCCGTGACAGCGGCCGGCAGGTTCCTCTCAACCCTGCTCACCTTCGGCGCCATCGTGGCAGGGATTGCTGTCGCTTTCGTGGTGGGCGAGCTGAGCGGGATGCAGCGCATTGACGTCACACAAACCTTTCCGCCCGCGTACGACCTGTGGGTCCTGGTCATTTTTGTGGCGGTGGCCGTGATGGCCATCGGCATCACCGAACAGACCACCTGGCAGCTCCTGTTGCCCACAGCAGCCGTGGGAGTGGCCGGCTATCTCGTGCTGCTTGCCGCCGGCCAGCTGGGCGTGGGTGACCGGTTTTCCCCTGCAATTGCAGCTGTGGTCATCGGCCTGCTGGCGCGTGTGGTGGCGTTGAGGATGGGGGCGCCGCAGCTGGTGGTTGCCGTGCCGGCAGCACTGATCCTGCTGCCCGGCCTCACCATTTTCCGGTCCATGTATGTACTCACCATCGAGGAAGCCGAGATCCTGCTCGGCGCCGGCGGGATGCTCAACGCCGGTGCCATTGTTCTGGGAACGGCCGGCGGCATTGTCCTCGGTGACACCCTTGCCCGCCCGCTCACAGGCAGCCTGGCAAGCAATGAGCGGCGGCGGGCCCGCCGCCGCTAGCCAGGCACCCTGAATCGGCCTAGATCTGTCCCACGGGGAGCTTTTTCTCCGCTTGGAAGACGTCCTCCACCCGGCCCTTGGCCCAGTAGCCGGAGAGCGACACCTGGCTGCGTTCCAGGCCGCGCTGGTCGAAGAGGACCCTCCGGAGGGCCTTCATGTAGCCGCGCTCGCCGTGGGCGAACACGTCCACCCGGCCCGCCGGCCACTCGGCGTTGGCCACGGCCTGCACCAGGAGGTCGCTGTCTCCTGCGGGGACACCGTTGCGGGGCAGCCAGTGGATTTTCACCCCGGCGGGCGTGGCGATCGGCTGGATGTCGGCGTCGGAATTCACCTCAAGGAACGCCAGGCCGGCGGCTTCCGGCAGCAGTGACTCCAGGCAGGCCGCAATCGCGGGCAGCGCGGCCTCGTCACCGGCAAAGAGGTACCAGTCGGCATCGGGCGCCGGGTTGTAGGCCCCACCGGGGCCGGTAAAGGTCAGGGAATCGCCGGGCTGTGCCCCCGCCGCCCACGGACCGGCCAGGCCCTCGTCACCGTGGACCACAAAGTCAATGGCCAGCTCGCGCGCCGCGGGGTCCACCCAGCGGAGGGTGTACGTGCGGGTGAAGGGCCATTGCTCCCGGGGCATGCTCTCGCGGATGCTCCAGAGATCCAGGGGTGAGGGATACTCCACGCCCGGCTGGGGAAAAACGATCTTGACGTACCGGTCCACGAAAGCGTTGTTGACGAAGTCCGCGAAGCCGTCCCCGCCGGCGACGATCCGGACCATGTGCGGGGAAAGCTCTTCCCGGCGCACCACGGTGAGGTTGACCTGTGGACGGCTCTTCTTGCTGGCGCTGGTAGCGGCGGGAATGGTGCTCATAAGGCAAGCCTAAGCTAAGGCGCCGGGGGGAGCTCCCAGGTTACGCCAGGGGCGCCTTGTCCACTCAGGAGTTCGTTGACGCGGCTGAAGGGCCGGGACCCAAAAAAACCGCGGGATGCAGAGAGCGGACTGGGGTGCGCGCTCGCAACGGCGGGAGCCCCGTCCAGGAGAGGGCGGACACTTTCGGCATCCTTTCCCCACAGCACCGCGACCAGAGGCAGCCTGGACCCGTCATGGTTCCGCCGCTGGGCGACGGCGGAGACTGCCGCCGTCGTGATCTTCTCCCAGCCTTTGCCGCGGTGGGAACCGGCCGATCCCGCCCGCACGGTCATCACGCGGTTCAGGAGCAAAACGCCCTGGCCGGTCCAGGCGGAAAGGTCGCCGTGGACCCGGGCAGGCAATCCGAGATCCGCTTCCAGCTCGCGGTAAATGTTCGCCAGGCTCCTGGGAATGGGCCGCGTCTGCGGATCCACGGAGAAGGACAAGCCCACCGCGTGCCCGGGCGTCGGGTAGGGATCCTGGCCCACAATCAGGACCTTTACGCGGGCGAGGGGTTGCCGGAAGGCCCGCAGGACGTTCGACGGCGCCGGCAGCACCTGGTGCCCGGCTGCCACTTCGTCCGCGAGGAAGGCGAGCACGCCCCGGAGTTCGTTCTCCACCCCCGAGAGGGCGGCGGCCCAGTCGGGCGCCATGAGCTCCTCCAGGGGAAGTTCCGCCAGCCCCGCAAAACCGGGGCCCTGGGCCGGTTCCTGCCCCAGCCCGAACAAGGCATCTGATTCAACCACCGTCCCATTCTTGCAGGGCAACCGGCGGCTGGGTCCGGCCGGGCCTTCCCCGGCCGCAAATGACAACACTGTTATTCGTCCGTAGCATGGGGGTCAGACATTTACGTAACCAGCTTAGGAGTGTGCCGTGGCGGAACCAGCTCGGGAGCAGTTGCCGGAGCCGGAACCCCGGCAGTCCCTCCTGGCCGGCTTCACGCTTCGTGACTCACCGTTGAGCGAGCGTGACCAGCAGATGCTTGCCCTGGAACGGCAGTGGTGGAAGTACGCCGGCGCCAAGGAACAAGCCATCCGGGAGCTGTTCGATCTCTCCGCAACGCACTATTACCAGCTGCTCAATGCCTTGATTGACACCGAGGATGCCCTGGCCCACGACCCCATGCTGGTCAAGCGATTGCGTAGACTACGTACATCGCGTCACCGTGCACGGACTGCACGGCGCCTGGGGTCCGACGCGTAAAACGCTCGAGCTGAGCCACCAGCAGCAATCACCAAGGATATCTCCATGACCAAATACGCCCGCGATGAATTCGACAAGGTCCCGGAGGCTGCTTCGCGACAAGGTGTCCACCGCACGGCTTCCGCTCCCTCACGGGTGCGGCTCTGGCCGGTACTCGCCGTGGGCGTCGCCGCTTTGGCGATTGGATTGGTGTCCTTCCTGATCCTTCCCAAGCTCGGCTTCAGCACCCCGGACAACCAGGCCTCCGCAAGCCAGGAGGCGGCTCCGCTGGCCACCACAGGTTCCGCCGCTACGGCCACCCCCGATGCGTCTCCCGAACCCACTGCCGAACAAGCCGCTGCAGCCTCCACAGAGCCTGAAGCCAGCGCAGAGGCCGAGCCGGAGCCGGCCCGGCCAACGTCGGCTCCCGCGTTCATCGACAAGACTCAAAGCGTGGCAATCTACAACGCTGCCGGAACGGCTGGACTTGCCGGCCGGGTCGGTGGAACAGTCCAGGCGGACGGCTGGACGCTGGGACAGGTGGGCAACTGGTCGGGATCACCACAGCAGGCCTCCGTCATCTTCTACCAGGGAGCAGAACAGTTGCCCAGCGCCCAGGCACTGGGGGCTCTTCTCGGCATTCCCACGGTGGTCAACAGCACCGAGTTCCAGATGCCCCTGGTTGTGGTGCTTGGTCCCGGCTACCGGTGACTCCCTGACAGCCTCCGTCCCGCTTCCGGCAGTTACGCCTCAATAACTTCCGCCCAGCTGCCGCGGAACACCCCGCCGCCCCGGCAAGGTCTTCGCTAGAGTGACTCCAGTGATCGTTTGGGGCACCCGGACGGGCCGCACAGATGCAGGACACAAAAGGAAAAGAGTGGTCAGCATGGCACAGGGAACCGTCAAATGGTTCAACGCCGAAAAGGGTTACGGCTTCATCACCGTTGACGGCTCCGGCGATGACGTCTTTGTCCACTGGTCCGCGATCCAGGGTGAAGGCTACCGCGCGCTGGACGAGGGCCAGCGGGTGGAGCTCGAAGTGGGCGAAGGCGAGAAGGGCCCGCAGGCGGAAAGCGTCCGGCCGGCCGGGTGAAAGCTGTCAACCCGCGCCCTGCAACCCTCCGCCGGGCGCTTTCTTTGGCTACGGTCTGCTCTGCCATTGTTCTGACCGCCTGTTCCGGGGTTCCCGGCAATGCACGGGTCGAGGCCGCAGAGGCTTCCGGGGACGGTACCCTTCGCGTGGGACTGATCCTGGACAACACGGGCCAAAGCGGCTTCCTGAATGCACCGCAACTTGCGGCGGCCAAACTCGCCGTGCAGGAAATCAATGCGGCCGGCGGCCACAAGGGCAGGCCGGTGGAACTTCTTCCCCCAATCACGGGGCAAGCTGTGGCAGAACAGGCCCAGGCGTTGACGGCCGCGAAGGCGGACGTCGTCATCGGCCCCACCGACTCAACCAACGCGGCAGCGGCGATGGACGTCCTCTCCCGCTCCCGCACTCCGCTGATCTCGCCCGCCAACACTGCCGCCGGTCTCAGCAGCATCAGCAGCGGCGGCTACTACTTCCGGACTGCAGCGGCCGACGTCGCCCAGGGCCCGGTCCTGGTGAAGCTGGCCAAGGACGCCGGCGCCACGTCACTTGCAGTGCTGTACCAGGAAGGCTCCTACGGCAAGGACCTGTCGGACTTCGTCGCCGCCTCTGCCGGACAGGCCGGTGTCGAAGTGCGGTCCACCGCCGGCTTTGACCCGGGCGACGCGGGCAGCGCGGCCGAGGCTGCGGCGAAGGCTGGACCGGGCGCCGTGATTCTCATAGCCCGCGACGGTGCCCAGGGCGCCCTGGCGGAACTGGCCAATTCAGCTGTTCACGGGAAGCAACTCATCCTAAGCGACGGCGCCTTCGCGCGCTATGGCTCCGGAGTGGCCGCGGGGTACCTGGAGGGCGCCCGAGCCGTAATTCCCGGACAGCTTCCGGACGCCGACTTCCAGGCACGGCTCCTGGCGGTGGACGCGGGCCTGAAGGACGTGTCTTTCGCCGCCGAGGCCTATGACGCTGTTGCCCTTGCTGCCCTGGCCGCAGCGAGGGCCCAGGACGATGCCGGCAGGTCAATTGCCGCGAACCTGATCTCTGTTTCGGGAGGATCCGCGGAAGGGGCAGCGGCGGCCGGGGCAGCGGGGTCCTGCTTGTCCTACAAGGACTGCCTGGCACGTCTGAAGTCGGGGCAGGAGGCCAATTACGACGGCGAGTCAGGACCGATTGCCTTCGACGCCAACGGGGACATCACCTCGGCCACCTTCTCCGTCTTCACTTACGGTGCCGACAACCTCCCGTCGGTGAGCGGCCTTGAGACGGCGGGGCGGGCTTCGGACTGAACCCGCCGCTACGGGCCTGCCACGACGTTTTCCGTTCCCTTTCGCTTGCACTCTCACTTAGGGAGTGCTAATTATTGAGTTAGCACTCTGACGTACCGACTGCTAAGCGAAGCTGGTTCCGGCCGGCGGCGCACTGTACCGGTCGTGGAGCGAAGAAACACCTAACTGGAGTGAGATCCGTACCCGGAGGCATACAGAGGCCAACGGCCAAGGATCGTCCGTCGCGGGCACTGCAGCGAAGGTTAAATCTTAACGACTGTCCCGAAAGGACTACTGCCGTTATGGCCAAGATCATTGCATTTGATGAAGAGGCACGCCGCGGCCTTGAGCGGGGCCTGAACACCCTCGCCGACGCCGTTAAGGTCACCCTCGGCCCGCGTGGACGCAACGTCGTCCTCGAGAAGAAGTGGGGCGCCCCCACGATCACCAACGATGGTGTTTCCATCGCCAAGGAGATCGAACTGGACGACCCCTACGAGAAGATCGGCGCCGAGCTGGTCAAGGAAGTTGCCAAGAAGACTGACGACGTCGCGGGCGACGGCACCACCACGGCTACCGTGCTGGCACAGGCACTGGTGAAGGAAGGCCTGCGCAACGTTGCTGCCGGTGCCGACCCGCTGTCCCTGAAGCGCGGCATTGAGAAGGCCGTCGAGGCCGTCACAGCCGAGCTGCTGAACTCCGCCAAGGAAATCGAAACCAAGGAAGAGATCGCCGCTACTGCGTCGATCTCCGCCGGTGACGACGAAATCGGTGCCCTGATCGCCGAGGCCCTGGACAAGGTGGGCAAGGAAGGCGTCATCACGGTCGAGGAGTCCAACACCTTCGGCCTTGAGCTCGAGCTCACTGAAGGCATGCGCTTCGACAAGGGCTACATCTCCGCGTACTTCGTGACTGACACTGAGCGCCAGGAAACGGTCCTCGAGGATCCCTACATCCTGATCGTCAACTCCAAGATCTCCAACGTCAAGGAACTGGTTGCTGTCCTCGAAAAGGTCATGCAGTCCAACAAGCCGCTGCTGATCATCGCCGAGGACATCGAGGGCGAGGCCCTGGCCACCCTGATCGTCAACAAGATCCGCGGCACCTTCAAGTCCGTCGCCGTCAAGGCTCCGGGCTTCGGCGACCGCCGCAAGGCGCAGCTTGCCGACATTGCCGTCCTCACCGGCGGCCAGGTCATCGCCGAGGAAGTTGGCCTCAAGCTCGAAACCGCCGGCCTGGAACTCCTGGGCAAGGCACGCAAGGTTGTTGTCACCAAGGACGAGACCACCATCGTCGAAGGTGCCGGCGACGCCGACCAGATCGCCGGCCGCGTGTCCCAGATCCGCGCCGAGATCGAAAACTCCGATTCGGACTACGACCGCGAGAAGCTGCAGGAGCGCCTGGCCAAGCTGGCCGGCGGCGTGGCAGTCATCAAGGCCGGTGCCGCAACCGAAGTTGAGCTCAAGGAGCGCAAGCACCGCATCGAAGACGCAGTGCGCAACGCAAAGGCCGCTGTTGAGGAAGGTATCGTCGCCGGCGGCGGCGTGGCCCTCATCCAGGCCGGTGCCAAGGCATTCGCCAACCTGCAGCTCTCCGGCGATGAGGCAACCGGTGCCAACATCGTCCGCGTTGCCATCGATGCTCCGCTGAAGCAGATTGCCTTCAACGCCGGCCTCGAGCCGGGTGTTGTCGTCGACAAGGTCCGCGGACTGCCTGCCGGCCACGGCCTGAACGCCGCAACCGGCGAATACGTCGACCTGCTGGCTGCCGGTGTGAACGACCCCGTCAAGGTAACCCGCTCTGCCCTGCAGAACGCGGCTTCCATTGCCGGCCTCTTCCTCACCACCGAGGCAGTTGTGGCTGACAAGCCGGAGAAGAACCCCGCTCCGGTTGGCGGCGGCGACGACATGGGCGGCATGGGCGGCTTCTAAGCCTCCTGCGCCGGGCTTGTCCCGTAGACACACAAATGCGGCCCCTCTTCCGAGGGGCCGCATTTGTGTGTTCCGGCTTTTACTACTTCCTGGCGCCGGCAAGCATTCCTTCAACTTCCTTCCTGAAGGCTTCCGCGGCTGCCTTCGGAGTGAGGCGGTCGTAGAGGACTTCGTCCGTGTACCGCTTGATGACGTTCTGCACACTGCCGGCGCCCACCGGGGGAACGGGCGGAGCTTCCTTCATGTCAGGCGCGATGTCCTTCAGGAAGCCCACCACGGTAGTGTCCGCAGGCTTCAGGGAGGGCGTAATGCTGTCAACGATCTCAGGGTTGGTGGGCACGCCGCGGTCCGTCATCAGGATCGCTCCGGCTTCAGGGCTGTTGGCCAGGTAGTTGATGAAGGTGGCGGCGGCTTCCGGGTGCTTGGACCGTGACGAAGCTGACCAGAACATGGTGGGCTTGTAGTACATGCCGTTGCCTGCCGAGGAGCCGTCGTTGCTCGGTGCCCGGAGCATTTTGATGCTGCTGCCGGTGGTTGCCTCCAGGGAGCCGAGCTGGTTGGTCCACCACCATGCCATACCCACCCGGTTGGTGCCGAAGAGGCTTTCTTCAAGTCCAGCTCCGGAGTCTTCGGTGGCAACGGTGGCCGGCGGGCTCGCCTTCGAATCACGCTGTTCCTTCAGGCGCTCCCAGAATGACGCGGCCGTTGCCGTGTCGAAGTCCAGCTTGCCGTCCTCCGAGTAGAGGTTCTCGCCGTGCTGGCGCAGCCATATAATCAGGTCCGCTTCGTTGCTGCCATATGCCGCCCCATAGTTCTTGCCGTCTCCCGCGGCGCTGATCTTTGACGCTGTCTCAATGAATTCGTCCCACGTCCACTTGGTGTCGTCCGGAAGAGGCACATTGGCCGCCTCGAACACCTTCGTGTTGGCCATGACGACGTAGGCGTTCTGGCCGGTGCTCAGGCCGTACTGGGCGTCGTCATACTGGCCGGACGCCAATGCTTCCTTGTCCAGTTTGGATGTATCGATGCCGTCCTGCTTGGACAGATCCAGCAGGGCGCCGCGTCCGCCGTATTCAGCGATGTACTTCTGATCCATCTGGATGACATCCGGGGCATCATTTGCCGCTGTCTTGGTGGCGAGCTTGTCCCAGTAGCTGGCCCACTCGCCGGGTTCTGATTCGATCTTGATGTTGGGGTGTTCCGCTTCGAAGGCATCGATGACCTTTTCGGTCTGCGCATTGAGGTACTCGTTGCCCCACCAGGCAAACCGCAGCGTCACTTCCTCATTGCTGCTGGAAGTGGCGGACGTGCCACATCCGGTTGCGAGGAGCGAGAGGGCAACGGCTGCCGCGCCGAGCTGGAACCTTCTCCGGCTAACGGTTGGAATCGTCATTGATGGGCCTTCCTTGTTCTGATGATCCGCTTTCCCGGCGTTCCGGACAGCAACAGCGCCACCCGGTGAGAAAGCGTTTTCTCGATTGTCATCCGATTGTGCCGGGACTTCACTGCTTGAGTCAATAGATATCGGTAAACGCTTTCCTGGCCCCTTCGAAGGCGCCATCCCGGAGCCCGGCGACGGCACCTGTGCGTTGGTTCCGGCGGATCGCTCTATCCGCATCCGCCGTTGTCGTTGGCTTCTGGCAGGATGGACCGGTGACGATTACTGCAGCGGCCGACGGTTCGGCTTTGGGAAACCCGGGCCCGGCCGGCTGGGCCTGGTACGTGAACGACGACTGCTGGCGGGCCGGTGGGTGGCCCCACGGCACCAACAACCAGGGCGAGCTCATGGCCGTCCTGGATCTGCTGCGGGCAACGGCGCACCTTCGCCACGAGGACCTGCACATCCTTTGCGACAGCCAGTACGTCATCAACTCGATTACCAAGTGGATGCCCGGCTGGAAGCGAAAGGGCTGGCGGAAGGCAGACGGGAAGCCGGTGCTGAATGTCGATCTGCTCAAGGAGCTGGACCGGGAACTCGCCGGACGGAAGTACAGGTTCGAGTGGGTTAAGGGGCATGCCGGGCATGACCTGAACGAAGCCGCCGATGAGCGGGCCCGGGCAGCCGCCACCGCCTACCAGCAGGGCGTAGCAGCCCGCTCGGGGCCGGGATTTCCCGGCGCCCACCACACGGCAGCGGGCAAAGCCCCTGCCGCTGTTGACGCCGCAGCAGCGACCTTCGGCGATTTTGACCTCTTCAGCCAGCAGGACGCCGCTCCGCAACGCGCTCTTCACCAGGACACCTCTCAGCAACGCGCTCTTCACCAGGACGCCTCCCAGCAACGCGCTCCTCAGCAGGATGCCGCGTGGCGGGACATTGCCCGGCAAGGCGCTGCCCGGGAAGAACCTGCCGAGGAAAACTCTGCCCGGGAGGATTTTACCCAGCTGGACTTTGCCCAGCTCGACGGCGCTTTCGACCTCGCCAACGCAGGCGGGGCGAAAACGGCGGCGCCTGAAGCGCTGGTGGAAGAGCTGGAGCGGGAACTGCTCGGACCCCTGGTGCGCGGCGATATTGGCAGGACAGCGGTCCTGCTGCATCCTGATTTTCTGGAGATTGGCAGCTCGGGCAGGGTCTGGACGCGGGATGCCATGATGATGGCACTCGAAGAAGACCCGGGGGAGCGGACCGACATCGAAATCCTCGGTGCGGACCGCATCGGCAGCACCGCTGTGCTGCTGACGTACCGAAGTTACGCGCGCTCCGGCACCATCCTCAGAAGCTCACTCTGGGTACTGGACGGTGGCCGATGGCGGCTGCGGTTCCATCAGGGCACCCCCGAAGCCTAGGAACTGGCCGGGTTAACTGAACCGCTGGGTGTTTCCCTGCTCCGCCTGGGCGTAGGTGGCCGCAGCGGACGAGAGAGCCATGTTAATCGAGGCCAGTGAGGCCTCCACTCTTCCCTGCGTGATGGTCCACTCCGTGATGAGTGCTTGAAAGTTGGTGGCGGCGGAGCCGCGCCAACTGCCTTGGAGCTCGTCAAGCCCCCGCTTCATGGCCTGGACGTCAGCGCTGATCCGGTCCACTGTCGCCTGGACGGTGGCGGACTTGAGCTGGAGCAGTTCTGTATCGACGGAAATGATGCTCATGGCGTTGCCTTTCGCTGAAGCGGGCAGCGTCTGCTCCCGCGCCCGGGCTGTCCGGGCCACATTGACGAGCCTACGAAAGCGGTTTGCCAGCCGGCATGACCGGGACTCTATATGTGGATAACGCGTCCGTCGCTGCCCTTGGGGCCGTTGCCGGCAGCCTTGGGAAATGAACCGAGGCTCTCCACGCGGGTAGTGTCCGCGGACCGGTTCCCCGCTGCATCATCGCGGTGCGGGAGGGTGACCACAAGTGTTGCGCCCCCGCCGGCGGTGTCTTCCACGCGCACGGAGCCGCCGTGGGAGCCCACGATGGCGGCCACAATTGCCAGCCCCAGCCCGCTGCCGCCGGTCTCCCGTGTCCGGGAGGTGTCCGCCCGGTAGAAGCGTTCAAAAACCTTTGACGCGTCCGCCTCAAAAATACCGGGCCCGTGGTCGCGGACTTCAATGACTGAGCGGAGCTTCCCGTCCGCCTGGGGGCGGACACCAACCGCCAGTTCGATCGGGCTGTCCTCGGGGGTGTAACGCAGGGCGTTGCCTACCAGGTTGCCTACCACCTGGCGGAGTTTGGCTTCGTCGCCGAGCGCGGGCGCCGGAGCTGCCGGACCGCCGTCGAGTCCTATAAGCGATATGACCCGGGACCGGGCGCTGGCCTGCGTGTCCACTACCGCATCGTGGGCAATCAGCTGGAGGTCAACCGGCTTTTGCTGCAACGGGCGCTGCTCATCAAGGCGGGCCAGCAGCAGCAGGTCCTCCACCATGGAGCCCATCCTCTTGGCTTCGCTTTCGATCCTGCCCATGGCGGTGGCCACGTCCTCGTCGGTGGCCAAAGCCCCGTGCCGGTACAGCTCGGAGAAGCCCCTGATGGTTACCAACGGGGTCCGCAGTTCGTGCGAGGCGTCGGCCGCGAAACGCCGCATCCTCGCCTCCGACGCCGTGCGCGCGGAAAAGGCGGTTTCAATATGGGCAAGCATGGAATTGAGGGAGCTGCTGAGCCGGCCGAGCTCCGTGCTGGGGTTTTCCACTTCCACACGACGGGACAGATCCCCGGCGGCGATGGCGGCGGCGGTCTTTTCCACCCGGGCAAGCGGCCGGAAGGCCCGCGATACAGTCCAGCTGGCGATCAGGGACGCCAGCAGCAGGGTCAGCAGGCCCACGCCCAGGACAACCAGGGTGGCGTGCCTCAGGACGTCGTCAACGGTTTCCAGCGGCAGTCCGATGACCACTACCGCCGTGGTCTGGTCGTTCTGTACCGTCACCGCGATGACCCGCCAGTTCTGGCCGTCCGTGCCCCTCACCTGGAAGGGGGCTTCGCCATGCGCCTGGGCCTGTTCCACACTCATTGAGCTGATGTCCGGTCCGGTGTCCGGTTCTGCGCCGAACGGGAAGGGCTCTTCACCGGGCACGAACAGGATCAGCGCATAGTCGGTGGGAACTGCAGGGTTACTGGGTGCCCGCAACTGGAAAAAGGACTGTTGCCGGTCCGCCAAATCAACGGCTGCATACAGTTTGGCGTCCACCTGGTCCTGAAGGTAGCTGTGGAGCAGGGTCAGGGTGCCTGCCCCGGTCACCGTGAGGGCGACGGTGAGCAGGGCCATGATCATGGCCACCAGTTGTGTCCTGAGTGAAGCCGACTTCCACCGCTGCTGCAAGGTCAGCGCTTTTCTGCCGTCCGGAGCACGTATCCGACACCCCGCTTGGTCTGGATCAGGGCAGGAGCTTCAGGGTCGATGTCCACTTTCCGGCGGAGGTAGGAGATGTAGGACTCAACGATGGAGGCATCGCCGTTGAAGTTGTACTCCCACACATGGTCCAGGATCTGCGACTTTGACAGCACCCGGTTGGGGTTGAGCATGAGGTAGCGGAGCAGCTTGAACTCCGTAGGGGACAGCTCGATGACTGTGCCTCCGCGCCGGACTTCGTGGGCGTCGTCGTCCAGTTCCAGGTCATCGACCCGTATCACGGCGTCATCGTCGAGCTGGGGCTGGGTCCGGCGCAGGACGGCGCGGATGCGGGCGACCACTTCATCAAGACTGAAGGGCTTGGTGACGTAGTCGTCCCCGCCGACAGTAAGGCCTGTGACCTTGTCTTCCGTGTCGTCCCTGGCCGTCAGGAACAGAACGGGGAAATGCTTGCCGGAAGCCCTGAGCCGGCGTGTGACGGTGAAACCGTCCATGTCCGGGAGCATCACATCCAGGACGGCGAGATCCGGGGCGTGCACGTCGGCAGCGGCAAGGGCGTCGCGGCCGTTTGCGGCCGACACGACGTCGAAGCCGGCGAACCGCAGGGATGTCGAAAGCAACTCGCGGATGTTGGGTTCATCATCCACTACCAGGAGCTTCGCTTCAGGGCCGTTCTTGTTCATATTCCCATCATGCTCCCAGACGCTGGGAGTTGTCTGGATAGTCCTTGGGAGCCAGGTGGGGAAGCACGCGTTGCCGCCTACCAGCCCAGGGTTCCGGGTCCGCCCTTGAAGGGTCCCACTATCCGTGTGGTTATCCAGCCGCCGTAAAAGCCTCCGGATTGCCCGCGGACAACCTCACCGTCGACCTCGCAACGGTCCATCTTGGCGGGATAGACGGCAACGTGATCCAGGAGCGCGGCATATGCGGCAACAGGCTGAGGATAGAACCAGGCTGATCTTTCCCGGACCTGCCCGCCTCCGCGCACGGTAAGGTATCCCGCTGTGCCCTTAAACTCGCAGAAGCTGCTTCCTGGCGCGGGCTCCAGAGCGCCCGGGCAGAACTCAGACCGGGGCAGGTAATAGACCGGAGGGTGGCTGGTCTCCAGAACACGGAGCGAGTCCGTGGTGTCCAGAATCAGTTCACCACCCAGAACGATCCGGATCCGTTCCCTGCTTGGCTCCACGCGCGGCGGGCGGGGATAGTCCCATACTGACTCCTGGCCCGGCAGGGGAATGACCGGCTTTCCTTCAAAGTGCATGCCTCCAGTGTGCGCCCCATCATCGCCGGCCGCACTGGAGAGCCTTCGCGAAGGAAGCCGTCTATTCGGCCGTTTCCACGTCCTTGGCGTCCATGATGCGGTAGGCATAACCCTGCTCGGCGAGGAACCGCTGGCGTTTGGCCGCGAAGTCCTGGTCCAGGGTGTCCCGTGCAACCAGGGAGTAGAACCGGGCGGCCCGGCCGTCCTTCTTGGGCCGCAGCAGCCTGCCCAGCCGCTGTGCCTCCTCCTGCCTGGACCCGAACGAACCGGAAACCTGGATTGCCACTGAGGCTTCCGGCAGGTCGATGGAGAAGTTGGCCACTTTGGACACCACGAGCGTCTGGATCTCGCCTGCACGGAAGGCATCAAAAAGTTTCTGGCGGACCTTCACGGACGTGTCACCCTTGATCACCGGCGCGTTCAGGCGCACGCCAAGATCGTCGAGCTGGTCAATGTACTGGCCTATGACCAGCAGTTGCTCCCCGGCGTGCCGGGCAACGAGCTGCTCCACCACCAGGGTCTTGGATTCCGAGGTGGCGCAAAGCCGGTACTTGTCCGCGTCCTCGGCCATGGCATAAGCCACCCGCTCGTCCCGGGGCAGGTCCACACGCACCTCAACACAATCTGCAGGGGCGATGTAGCCCTGGGACTCGATGTCCTTCCAGGGCGCGTCGTAGCGCTTCGGTCCAATCAGGCTGAAGACCTCGCCCTCGCGGCCGTCTTCCCGCACCAGGGTCGCAGTGAGGCCCAGGCGCCGCCTCGCCTGCAGGTCCGCCGTCATCCGGAAGATCGGGGCGGGCAGCAGATGGACCTCGTCGTAGATGATCAGGCCCCAGTCGTGTCCGTCCACAAGCTCCAGGTGCGGGTACAGACCCCCGCGCTTCATGGTGAGGACCTGGTAGGTGGCTATGGTCACCGGCCGGACTTCCTTCAACGCCCCCGAGTACTCGCCGATCTCGTCCTCTGTGAGGGATGTGCGCCTGAGCAGCTCGTCCTTCCACTGCCGGGCAGCCACGGTGTTGGTGACCAGGATCAGGGTGGTGGTGGAGCCGGTGGCCATCGCCGCTGCGCCCACCAGGGTCTTGCCGGCACCACACGGCAGCACTACAACCCCGCTGCCTCCGGCCCAAAAGTTGTCGCTTGCCATCTGCTGGTACGGCCGCAGCTTCCAGCCGTCCTCATTCAGCGCAATCAGGTGCGGGGTGCCGTCAACGTAGCCGGCCAGATCCTCCGCCGGCCACCCGATCTTGAGCAGGAGCTGCTTGAGTTGCCCGCGCTGGGACGCGTGCACCACGACAGTTTCGCCGTCGATGCGCGGTCCCAGCAACGGTTGGATCTTCTTGGAGCGGATGACTTCCTCCAGGACCGGATAATCGTCCGTCCGCATGACCAGCCCGTGCTGTAAGTCCTTTTCCAGCCGCAGCCGGCCGTACCTGGACATGGTTTCCTCGACGTCGATCAGCAGCGAGTGCGGTACAGGGAACCGGGAGTACTTCAGGAGGGTGTCCAGGACCTTCTCGGCGTCCAGCCCTGCCGCGCGGGCATTCCACAGGCCCAAAGGGGTCAGCCGGTAGCTGTGGATGTGCTCGGGGGCACGCTCCAGTTCCGCGAACGGCGCGATGGCGTGCCGGGCTTCGGTGGCGAGCTCGTGGTCCACCTCAAGGAGGATGGTTTTGTCGCTCTGGACTATCAGGGGTCCGTCGTTCACGCGGGGGAGTCCTTCACTGGCGCAGTTCCTCTGCGGCCTCAATATCAATGATGCGGTGAATGGACAGCACCCGTTCGGTGTCCTTGGCGGGATCAAAGACCCGCACCCGTCCGCCGCTTACGGAAAGGGGAACAACGATTTCCAGGTTGGCATTCCCCATTCCGTCCACCACGTTCATGCTGATGCGCTGCTTGAGCCGGATGGCCCGCTGCAACGCCTCCAAACCCAGCTGTGTGGCCGCCTCACCGGCGTGGTCTCCGTCCGGGCCGAGGTTCCCGACGGCGGCAGGGCGGTGCCGCAGCACGTCAAGTTGTGCCTGTACTTCTTCCGCCGGCGGAGCTGTCCGCGGTGCCGTGTAGACGGGCCGTGACGGGGCAGACGACGCAGGAGCGCGCCGCAGCCGGAGCACCGGCTGGGCGGAATCGTCAAAGGAGGGGGAAAGACCCAGACTGCGAAGAACCTGCGCTGTTTCACGCGGCGGCGCCGAGGAGATGAGGACGGTGGGCGCAATCCGAACCAGGCCCAGCCCCTCTGTTTTCGGGCCGGTCAGCAGCCCCAGCAGAGCACCTTCGTCCTCGCTCTGGACAAAACTGGCGGCTGCACCCACCCGCAGCCGGCCGTGCCGGGCGGCCGTATCCTCCACCAGGTACTGCAGCGGCTGCGGTACTGCCGTGGCCGAGTGCTCCTTCAGGAACTCCAGCACAGTGGAAGCGTCATGACCGGCGTCCAGCGCGCGGCGGATGGAGCCGGGCGAGAACCGGTAGATGGTGGCCGGCCCCTGGCCTTCGGCGTCGGCCATCAGCAACAGTTTTTCGGTCAGCGCGGGGGCGAGGTATCCGGGCGCCACGGCGGTAAGGTCCGCCTGGAGCAGTACGTGGTTCAGTTCGGCGGGCAAGTGCTCACCAAGGATGGAAAGAGCAGTTTCCGGTTCGTCGTCCGCGATGGCCCTTCCAAGCTGGCTCAGGGCCCCGGAGCCCAGCAGGCCCAGTACCTCGGCTTCGGCCAGGACCCCGCGGATTAGCGAGCTGAAGCGCCGGGCCATGCGCGGCTGGGCCCACTCGGCCCGCTGAAGCACCGCACCCGCGTCCAGGACCGGCGCTGTTCCGTCCGGGGCTTCTGCTTCAGCGGTCAGTTCATTCAGGATCTCCAGGATCCGCCTGCGGACTACAGGTGCATCGGGCCGTTGCGCCTCGGCCGACAACGCAGTGATGGTGCTTCCGGAAGCTGCCCGGTGCGGGGCTGACCCCGGGGATCCATTGATGGGCTGCCCCACCATGGATGGCACGCGCTCGCTGGCCAGCCAGGCGTTGACCAGCCAGAGCCATTGTTCCTGCCGGGGCAGGGCAAGCCATTCCAGTTCCGGCGGCTGAACCCACGACGACGAGTCAACGTCCAGGCGGATCAGCCCGGCCAGCCCGCAGAGCTCGAGGAGAAGGCCGGCATGGGGCTGGTCGATCCTGAGCAGCTCGGCCAGCCGTCTCATCTCGCGGACGCCCACACCGCCGCTGCGCAGGGTGGCCAGGGGCTGGTCCCGCACCACATGCAGGATTTCGCCCACCAGCCGCAGGGTCTCGCTGATGGCTCCCAGGGCTGCGTTCCGCCGGAGGGCGGCGCTGGTGCGGCCAAGCTCGGGGACCGGCGGCGAAAGGCTGAAGTCGTTGATGATGGCACCGCCCCTCAGCGAGAGCCCCACGCTGTGGGGCAGCTCCACATGTGCGGCGTCCAGGGGAACCAGCAGGCCGCGCGCAAGGAGCCAGTCGATGGGTCCGACGTCGGATCCCTCGGCTGTGATGGATGCCTTGCGCTGCGCCTGGGGGACCGCACCCATGGCCCAGTTCCGGAACCTGGCGAGCAACGCCGTCGTCCTTTCCGGGGCGGTGGCCAAAATGTCCTGGAGGGCCTCGGGCGAGGACGTCCAGCGCTGCAGGGCAAGGGCAGCCTCCATGGGCGTGGTGGCTTCGTGGATGGTTGCGCCGCTGCGGTGAAGTTCGGACACGAGCTGGACCGCCCGCTGCGCGAACGCCGGCTGGAGGCGCACGAGCTCGGTGTAGCTGCGGCCAAGCCCCGCCGAATAAATCCCTACGACGTCCTTAAGGCTGCCCACAGGGAGGTAGTAGCGCTGCCTGTGGCCGGGGACTGCCCCGGGCGGGGGTTCGGCGCGGTGGACCAGGGCAAGTTCCTGGAGCGAGACCAAAATCCGTTCCACAGCCGCAACGGAGGAACCCGGGATCATTTTCCGCAATCCTGCGGCGGAGGCACTGTGCTCCGTATCCGTGTTGGTGCACAGATGGAGGGTTTCAAGGACCTGCATCTGCGGCCGGTTGAGCCGCTCCAGCGCGCGCTGGACGCTGACCCGCCCGCTGGCCCTGGCTGCGAGGGCGGCGAAGTCGGGAACCGGAGGCGAGATGAGGTCTGGCCGCGCGTCGAACAGTGCCTGCAACGAGTCATCGCTGCGGGCCTCCAGGTCCTTGCTGAGCGCGCGAATGAGGGACATCAGTCCAACGTTACCGTCCGTCCTGTTTTCCTGCCCTGCGGCGTCCGGCGGCGCTGTCCAGGACAAGGAACAGCATCAGGAGGAATGCCAGCGGCAAGCCGTAAAGGGCGGTGTACGTGACCCAAACCGGCGACACGGAACCGGCAAAGGCGAAGGCCATAACGGCAGCCACCGCTGCCAGTGAAATTACGGCAATGGCTGCGGCGAGGATCGTCAGGGGACGCCGGTAACGCGAGGGTGTCATGGATGTAACGCTAACAGTCCGGCCTGACAGCTCTGCAGGGGTGCGCCGGCGCGTTGCGGAGCGCCATCGAAAGCAGGATAACGGCAGTTGTCAGGATAACCTTGAGGGATACAGACCAACACGGTCTCCAGCCGTCATACCCTGAACCCGCACAGCAATGCGGATGCGGTGACGGCTGGCCGTGTCTCAAGACGTCAGAACGAAGAAGGTTGATTACGTGCCTACCGGCAAGGTCAAGTGGTATGACAAGGAAAAAGGCTTCGGGTTCCTCGCGGGCGAAGACGGACAGGAAGTCTTCCTGCCCAAGTCGTCGCTGCCCGAGGGCGTCACGGAGCTGAAGGCCGGCACCCGCGTTGAATTCGGTGTGGCCGATGGCCGCAAGGGCGCCCAGGCCCTGGGCCTGCGCGTGCTGGACAAAACGCCGTCCATCGCGAAGGCCAAAAGGCCCAGCGCGAAGGACCTTGCACCGCTTGTCCAGGACCTCGTGACCGTCCTGGACAACCTGTCCGGAACCCTCTCCAAAGGCAAATACCCGGAAGGCAATAAGGGCAAGGCCATCGCTGCCGCCCTGCGTAAGGTTGCCGACGAGCTGGACGTTTAGGCCCCATGAAACCGGAAGCTGATCAGCAGGACCCGCAGTCAACCGTCCCGGAACCGGTGGACCTGGCGTCTTTGGCCGCGGGCTCGCTGGACATTGAGTTGGTGGACCCGGTGTCGGTGGATCCCGCATCAGTGGACCTGGTGGCGCTTCAGGCAGGTGCCGCACCGGCCGGGGACGCCGATGTTGCTGCCGCCTCTGCAGGCCTTCCGCCTGCCGCGCCGACGGTTGCAACAGCCAAACCGGCCAAGCGGCGCGCAGGGGTGCCTGTGTGGCGGACCGGAAAGCCGGACGCTTTCCTTGCCGCTGCCGTGGACACTGCACGGACCGCCCTTGCAGGCATCACCTCGCCGTCAGACATTGGGGCGCACCTGGCAGCTAAAAGCGAAGGCGACCGGCTGGTAACCCACCTCTTTGAATGCAGGCTGCCCGGTTACGTCGGTTGGCAGTGGTTCGCCGTGCTGACACGGAACTCCCGGTCCAAGGTAGTCACAGTCAACGAGCTCGGCCTCCTGCCGTCCGAGGAATCCATCCTCGCGCCGGAATGGGTGCCGTGGGCGGAACGCGTCCGGCCCGAGGATGAGCAGGAGCCGGAACCGGAAACAGCCGAACAGCACGTCTTTGAAACAGCGGCGGAGGCGCCTGAAACTGTTGCGGTTCCCGATTCGACAGCGGACGCTGCCTCCACTGAACCTGACCCCACTGAACCTTTTTCCGGTGAACCTGCCGAGGGCGTTGCCGCTTCCCTGGATGCTGTCGGCCTGGGCGAAGCGCAGTCCGGCGAAGCACAGGACGGCGAACGGCAGCAGGGGGAAGAGCAGGACGCTGAGGCCCCGGCGCAGCCCTTCGACCACGACGCCGGAAGGCACTAAGGCTCAAAGTCACGCGAACGCGGGCTGAGTGACCAGCTCCGACGCACCAACGGCGCCGACCGGGAAACCCGGGCGGCGCCGTCGTACTTAACCAATAGGTGTTAAATTATTTGGGCTTCTGGCGCAGCCCCGTTTCGCGACGCAGCACGATTCACTTGCGCAGTTCGCCCACGACGTAGTCGATGCTGGCGAGAAGGGCGGAAACATCTGCCGGCTCGATCGCCACGAACGTCGCGATGCGCAGTTGGTTTCGGCCGAGCTTGCGGTACGGCTCCGTGTCCACGATTCCATTGGCCCTCAGGACCTTGGCAACCACGGTGGCGTCAACGGACTCATCGAAGTCAATGGTTGCGATGACGTTGGAACGCTCATCCGGGTTGGTGACGAAAGGGGTGGCGAATTCCGACGCCTCGGCCCAGCTGTAGATGCGTCCGGCAGAATCAGCTGTGCGGGCAGAAGCGAAATCCAAACCACCGTTGGAGTTCAACCACTGCACCTGCGCGTCCAGCGTTACCAGGGTGGACAGCGACGGGGTGTTGTAGGTCTGGTTCAGGCGCGAGTTGTCGATGGCGGTTTGCAAATCCAGGAAATCGGGAATCCAGCGGCCGCTGGACTTGATCCGCGCCGCCCGTTCCAGTGCGGCGGGGGAGAACAGGCCAAGCCAGAGCCCGCCGTCGGAGGCAAAGTTTTTCTGCGGCGCGAAATAGTAGACATCACTCTGTGCAACGTCCACATCCAGTCCACCGGCTGCGGACGTTGCGTCCACAAGCACCAGTGAGCCCTCGTCCACCCCATCGACTCGCTGCACGGGGGCTGCGACGCCGGTGCTGGTCTCGTTCTGGGGCCAGGCGTAGACGTCTACACCGGCTTCGGCCTGGGCGGAGGGGCGGGTGCCGGGCTCGGACTTGATAATGGAAGAGGCCTCCAGGAAGGGCGCCTTGTTGGTAGCCGCTGCGAATTTCGATCCGAACTCGCCGAAGGACAAGTGCTGGGCTTTCTTTTCCACAAGGCCGAAGCTGGCAATGTCCCAGAACGCCGTGGAGCCGCCGACGCCGAGTACAACTTCGTACCCTTGCGGGGCCCGAAAGAACCGGCCGAGGCCCTCGCGGACGGAGCCAACGAGGTTCTTGACCGGGGCCTGCCGGTGGGACGTACCCAGGATGTTTTTCGAGGCCGCGGACAGGGCATCAATCTGCTCCGGTCTGACCTTGGATGGCCCTGCGCCGAACCGTCCGTCCCGGGGCAGGAGGTCGGCGGGAATAGTGATGCTGGGTTCGCTCACAGGTGCTCCAATTTCGGCGTGGACACGGCTTTGGTCCGGACGGGTGCTGGTGGCCGGCAGCCGGTGACAGCTCCAACCAGGGCCTCCCTCATTCTGCCCTGTGGGACTGTTGGGGCGGGAACCGGAACCGTCATAGTCCAGTCAATGAGACGGTCACACAGCCCGCCGCAACTAATCGGACAAAGTCAAAATAGGCTAAGCTTTTCCACGGACTACGTCGCAGTTGAAGGCGATACGGTGGGACAACGCAAGGTACTGCGCTCGAGGAGCTGAGCTGGATGACGGATCTGATTGATACTACGGAGATGTACCTTCGGACCATTCTGGAGCTCGAGGAAGAGAACATCGTTGCCCTGCGTGCGCGTATCGCCGAACGGCTTCGCCACTCCGGGCCCACCGTTTCCCAGACCATTGGACGGATGGAGCGGGACGGCCTCGTAGTGGTCTCCGGCGACCGCCACCTGGAGCTCACTGAAACCGGCCGTAAGCGCGCCACCGAAGTCATGCGCAAGCACCGCCTGGCTGAGCGGCTCCTCGCCGACGTGATCGGACTGGACTGGGCCTACGTCCATGACGAGGCCTGCCGATGGGAGCACGTGATGAGCGAGCGGGTGGAACGGCGCATCTACGAGATGCTCGACCACCCCACCAAGTCTCCGTACGGAAATCCCATCCCCGGGCTGGCCGCGCTGGGCGGCATGCCTTCCCTTGGTTTTGGCGACGGGGCTGTCAGCCTTCTGGAGGCGATGAAGTCCTACGGTTCTGCCTCTGTTGTCACCATCAGCCGGCTTGCTGAACCCATCCAGGTGGAGCCTGAGCTGCTCTCGCAGCTTGACGAGGGCGGCATCCGGCCTGGCGCTGCTGTGTCGCTGGAACGGGTGGGTGACTACATCTCCGTCCGGGTCCCGGGAATCGAAGGGGCGCTCGAGCTGCCGCCGGAGGTGGCGGCCCACGTGTTCGTGGCCCTCGCCTGAGAATCCTCGTTGGGTGTCCTACCCCATGTGAAGTGGCTTACGCAAAGATAACGGAATTGTTACTTTGCCCCTTTTGCCTCTATAGTTGAACTGAAGTTGATATTAAAGCGTTACCTGATCCGGAGCCGAGCTCTGCCAGCGGATCAGGAGCACGAGTCGTAACTGGCAGAGGCGGGGGAACCACAAGCGGCAGCCGGGGGACTGCCTTGGGGTTAAGTCCGTCAGCAGCAAGCCTCTTCCAGTGAAGGATTCCTCCGGGATATCTCTGTGCCGAAGCTTGCTTACGGCGGACCGGGTCTTTGCACTCTCTGACCCGAATCCGACAGCTAACTTCGCAGGCTTTCCAGAGAGGACCCTTCTTGACCATGCACAATTCCAGGGGACGCCGCCGCGCGCCGGTCCCTGCTTCGACACCGCGCGTTGTCGAAGTCATCACCTCGGAACGCCCCCGCGATCCGCACCGTGATGCTCGCCGGCGTCGGGGTCCCTTCCGTCAGGTCACCGAATTCGCTGCAGCCAGCGGCATCGGCCAAAAGGCCGGCGTGGCACTTGCCGCCACCGGACTGGTACTCACCGTGACCGTACCGGCCACCAGTCCCGTCATGGCCACCGATACCTTGGGATCCTCTGCCGTTGCCGCGTCAGCTGTTGCCCCGCAGCCCCAGATCACCGCAGAAGCCGGGGCCGCGATTGACTTCAGCCGTTCCGCTGTAGTCACCCAGGCGGACCCGGACGGAAAGCTGAAGCAGCTGCTCAGCGCCCAGTCTGCCGGCGCCGTAACCCGCGCTGCTTCCACGGGAAGCCTCGGTGCCCCACTCGCTGCCTTGACCACTGCTTCGCCGTTCGGCTACCGCGTCAGCCCGATCACGGGAGGCTCCGGCGACTTCCACCGCGGGCAGGACTATGTGGCCCAGTGCGGCACATCCGTCCTGGCTGCGGCCACGGGAACTGTTACCTTCGCCGGCTGGCACGAGTACGGTGGCGGCAACCGCGTTGTAGTGGACCACGGCAACGGCCTGGAAACCACGTACAACCACCTCTCCTCCTTCAGCGTGAAGGAGGGGCAGACAGTTTCCCGCGGAGACGTTGTAGCCCTCAGCGGGACCACAGGTGCCTCCACCGGCTGCCACCTGCACTTTGAGGTCCAGGTCAACGGTGAGGTCGTCGACCCCACCAGCTGGCTCTAGTCAAGTGACCGCTTGCTATCAAATCATCTTGACCTGCCGTGACCTGAATGTGACATTCACGCAAAACTGCTGTACCGTCTAACTCGCGTCAACTTTTCCGAAGTTGACGCTCTTGTGCGGATTGCCTAACTCTGCCACCGCTCAAGGTCCGTTCGCATTTCATCGTCTGGCAGGGGCGGGGGAACCAATTGTGGCCTTTAGTTTCGAAGGCCTTGGGGTTAAGTCGCAAAAGCTTCCCAGGAAGCCGCGCGGCCGGGTGACTCCCATCCGAATCCGACAGCTCACCTCGCAGGCATTGGGAGAGGCTACCTTCGTGTCTTCACGCCATAATTCGGCGCGCCACCGCGCGCAACCGGTTCGTACCAACGCCCTGGACTCCATGTCCAAGGCTGTTAGTGCCAATGCCGGGACAGTAGGTCGCCAGGCTGCAGTCATCGCTGCTGCATCCGGCCTCATCCTGACCATGGGCCTGCCAGCCAATGCAGCAGATACCACTGCTGGTATCTCCGCTTCCACCGAGTCCGGATCCGCGCAGCCCGCCCTTGCCGTCACCGCGGCACCCACGGCTACCGTTTCCTTCGAACGGCCGGTTGTGACCACCATCGCCGCTCCTGTTGTGGAGCCTGTGACAGTCCAGTCAACCTCCGATGACGAGGACGCCCCCGCCGCATCGACTGCAGCGACCGCGTCAACTGCCCCCACTGCGGCGACTGCCACCACAGCAGCAGCAAAGAAGATCGCCGAGCCCGTCGCATCCGCGGCCAGCTCGGGCATCGCGGCCATCGCTTACACCGGCATCGGCAGCCCGTACGTCTGGGGCGGCACCACCCCCAATGGCTGGGACTGCTCCGGCTTCACCCAGTGGGTCTACGCCCAGGCCGGCATCAGCATCCCCCGCGTGAACGCATGGACTGCAATGAAGCCCACGTCCACGCCGCAGCCCGGTGACCTTGTTATGCAGAACGGCGGAGCGCACGTTGGCATCTACGTCGGCAACGGCATGATGATCAGCGCCCTGAACCCCTCCCAGGGAACGCTGCTGCACTCGGTAGCCGCTACCGGCTCCTCCGCGTTCTTCACCATGAACTAGTTCTTCGACCTTACGGTCCAAGAGCTTTTTCTTTGCCCAAACACGCTTTTCGCTAAATCACACATCCCCGTTCAGGGCGTGCCGGCGTACCCCCAAGATGCCGGCACGTCCAGTCCCCTTTGGCTGCCTACATGCGGTTCGAAGGAAAACGAAAGAGAGAACTGATGACTACTCGTGCAACCGCACGGCACCGCGCCGAGGTCACCAAAACCAACTCGCTCGCCATCATTGCCAAAGCTGTCGGCGACAACGCCGGCGGCGTAGGACGCCAGGCGGCTGTTATCGCAGCGGCTTCCGGCCTTGTCCTGACCAGCGGCCTGGCAGCCAACGCTGCTGACGCCAACGTCCAGCGTGATTCCGCTCCGGCTTCCACCCTGGAAGTTGAATCAACCGTTGAGGCTCCGATTTCGGCTGCTTCCACCATCGCCATCTCCTTCGAGAAGCCGGCTGTAACCACCACCCCGGCCCCCGTAGTGGAAGCCCCCGAGCCCGAAGTCGAGGCAGAAGCTGAGGTTCAGAAAGCCGCTCCGGCTCCTGCTCCCGCCACACGGACTGCCGCTGTCGCCAAGGTGACCGCCACGGCGCCGGCAGCAGCCGCTCCGGCAGCAGCCGCGCCCGCCGTTTCTGCACCGGCAAGCGGCAAGGGTGCGGCCATCCTGTCCGCCGCCTACGCACAGCTCGGCGTTATGCAGGACTGCACCATGCTGGTTACCAACTCCCTGGCTGCCGTGGGCATCAACTTCCACGACTGGCCGGCAGGCTACCTTTCCCTGGGCCGTACGGTTAGCGCTGCAGAGGCTCAGCCGGGCGACCTCATCTACTACGCCAACGGTGGTTCCGGCATGGCGCACATCGCCGTTTACGCCGGCAACGGCCAGGCCGTCCACGGTGGCTACAACGGCAACCAGACTGTTGTCTTCAGCGCCAACGTAGGCTCCGGCCCGGTGTTCATCCGCGTCAACTGACACTCTTCCGCCACGTTTTGCATAGCTGACGAAATCCAGACAGGACCCCTGCCCTTCCGGCGGGGGTTCTGTCAGTTAACCCGGAGGGTTTGCGGGTCCCGCGCCTATTTTGGTTCGGACACGGCTGCCTCCGGCTTCAGCGATTAGCTGATAGTGCACTTCTTTGTTTACTCTTGTGGTGTCGATCCATAGCCCGGACATGCCGAGGGCAGCCGGCCCTCGTGCCCCTGACGGGTGCGGCCGTGAAGAGGTACGTGCATGCGCACTCTCGTTCTGAATGCTGGATATGAACCGCTGGCGGTTATTACTTTCCGCCGGGCGCTGGTGCTTGTGCTCACGGGCAAGGCGAGCGTTGTGGCTGAGGGGGACGATCCCGTCGTGGGTCCCCAGGAGATTCTGGGCCGCCCGTCCGTGATCCTCCTGAACCGCTACATACGCCCCAGATACAACCAGTCCACGGCCGTTAGCCGACGCGGAGTGCTCCGGCGTGACGGGCACAAGTGTGCCTACTGCGGTAAAGCTGCGCACACCATCGACCACGTTCAACCAAAGTCCCGCGGAGGTGCGGAGTCCTGGGAAAACCTGGTGGCTGCCTGCTTGAAATGCAACAACGTCAAGGGCGACCACACCCCGGCGGAAATGGGCTGGAAGCTGAGGTTCGTCCCGGAGCCTCCGCATGGGACCATCTGGCAGATCAAGGAACTCGAGAAGCCGACGCCCGCCTGGGATCCGTTCCTGCTGCCCGAACGTGCTGCGTAGCACCAGTGTCGGACGGCTTCCGTGCCCCCGGACTAGGCTGGGGGAATGGAGCAAAAGGGGTCGGATTTCAATGCCTTGATCCTGGCCGGCGGTCGGTCATCACGGCTGGGCGGAGTACCGAAGCAAGGGCTCGTCTTCCAAGGTGCAACCCTCCTGCAGCAGTCACTGGCCGCGGCCTCCGGGGCCTTCCGTACAGTAATAGTTGGCCCGGACCCAGGTGCACTTCCCGCAGGTGTGCTCTCATGCCGGGAGCAACCCGAGTTTGCAGGCCCGGCCGCTGCTGTGGCCGCTGGCCTTGACGCGTTGGCCCAAGCCGGAAGCGAACAGACGTACACCCTGGTGCTGGCCTGTGACATGCCGCGGATCTCTGCTGCCGTGCGGGCCCTGAGGAAGCCGCTGGACGACGATGAACTCGGAGGCGACGGGCTCATGGCCTGTGGGGAAGACGGGCGGCCCCAGCACCTCGCCGGGTTCTACCGCACAGGCATGCTAAAAAAGGCTGCGGAGGATCTTGCGTCGCGGGGCGCCTTAACTAACGGTTCGATGCGGGCACTCCTTGCTAGTCTTGACCTGCAGCTTGTCACCGTCCCCACCGGTTCCACTGACGATGTGGATACCTGGGATGATGCCGCCGCACTAGGAGTTGACGCCGGGACTACGACGAATTCCAGGACCGGCGCGGCAGCAGTTGATTTGGGAGGCAGTCAGTGAAAAGCCAGGACGAAACGCTGGAGGAGTGGTGCAGGTCCCTGCTCCAGGCTTATGAGCTTGAGGACGTCCAGGTGGATGTCAACGCCGTCCTCGCCCTTGCAGGGGCAGCAGCCCATTCTGTCGTGCGGCCTGCGGCGCCCCTCACTACCTTTATCGCCGGCTACGCGGCCGGCCTGGCTTCAGCGGCCGGATGCAGCACGGAAACGGCGTCCATGGAAGGTGCCCTGGCCGTGGCCCGATCTTTGGCTGCCGACTACGACGCTGAAGCTGCCGGGACTCCCGGCGAATGACCGAGGAGCCCGGGGAAGAACGGAGTTCAACGGACCTGCCGGAGAGGCCGCGGCATCTGGCCCACACCTGGGAGGAAGCGAGGCTTGCCGCCTTCGAAGCAGCCACACCTATTCCGGCCGGACCTGTTCCCCTGCAGTTTGCCCTGGGCCGAAAGCTTGACCAGGACATTACTGCGCTCCAGGACATGCCCCACTACGCCTCCTCCGGCATGGACGGCTGGGCGGTCAACGGCAGCGGCCCGTGGATCCTGGCGGAACCGGGCGCCCGGCTGGCGCCCCACCAGGCCAGCCCAATCGTCACCGGCGGGCTGATTCCTCCCGGCGGAAAGGCTGTGCTTCGCAGCGAAAGCGCCGTACTCGGCACGGACGAGGACGGCCTGCCGGTCCTGATGACGGGTGGGAGCGCCCCGCCCGGGGAACCCCGCAACGGCCAGCATATTCGCAAAGCCGGGGAGGAAGCCCTGGCCGGAGACGTGCTGGTCAAGGCGGGAGCGAAGCTCAACCCTGCCCATCTGGCACTTGCGGCACTTGCCGGCTACGACGAACTGCAGGTCCAGGGAAAACCCCTTGTCCGGATGCTGTTCACCGGCTCCGAAGTTATTGAACAGGGAGTGCCAGTCCCGGGCAAGGTGCGGGACACTTTCGGTCCGCAACTGCCGGCAGTCGTGGAGATGCTTGGCGGCATAGCGGGGGAACAGCACCGGATCGGGGACTCCTACGATGAGTGGCTCGCCGCCTTGGAGGACGTGGTACCTGAGGTGCCCGGCGCTCCAGACCTGCCGGCCGACGTCGTCATCACCACGGGCGGGACCGGACGCTCAGGCACGGACCACCTCCGCACGGCGGTGGCAGAACTGGGGGGCAGGCTCGTCGTCGACGGGATCGCGATGCGCCCGGGACACCCGGCTGTCCTGGCGGAACTGCCGGACGGCCGCTTTGTCCTCGGTCTTCCAGGGAACCCGCTCGCCGCCATGATGGCACTGGTCACTGTTGGGGCGCCCCTGCTCGCCGCGCTCGGCCACGGCAGCCTGCCCCCTGTCCAGGAAGTGCCCTGCGGAAGCATGATCGAACCCGATCCGGGGCGCACCCGGCTGATGCCCTTCCGGCTCCTCTACGGGATGGCATCTCCGGCGCAGCACAACGGCCCGGGGATGATGCGCGGGTTGGCCTCGGCCGACGGCGTGATGGTGGTGCCGCCCCACGGAGTCCAACTCGGCGAGTTGGTGCCGGCCGTTGCCCTGCCCTGGGGGCCACCCAGTCCGGCAGCTGGTGATCCTGCCGGGAAGGCAAAGCCAAGGAGCGCACCGCGGCAAACCAGGACCGCCGCCAAACCGGCAGCCAGCGGGCCCGTAGACTGGAGTGAACTGCTTGGCTGACGCTGCTCCCGGCCGTGCCCGGTTGGTGTCAGGCTGCGGCAGTTGTCATGATGGACCTATGAAAACGCAGGGGTGGGAATGGGCCGGGTAACCCAGCGCCGGAAGGTGCACAAGTACGTCCTTGACGGTTCTCCGAAGGCGCTCGAGTTTCCGGTACGCCACCGTGAGGATGTCCTCGCTGTGGAGGAGCCCCTGGAGATCCGGCTCGGACAGCTCTCCTTTTCTGTCACTATGCGGACCCCTGGCGACGACTTTGACCTGGTGGCCGGCTTCCTGGTGTCAGAGGGGATCATCTGGAGCTCCGAGCAACTCGTGTCGCTGCGTTTCTGCGCCGGCGAAGATGAAAACGGCGTCCAGACATTCAACGTGGTGGAAGTCCAGCTAAGGGCGGACGTCACAATTCCGTCCATCGGCCGCCACATCTACACGTCGAGCTCCTGCGGCATTTGCGGAACGGACTCCGTGGAGTCAGTCCAGAAGTCCTCGCACTACAGTCCCGCCGCAGACCCGCTGACCATCGACGCTGAGCTCCTCGCATCGCTGCCCGCCCTCCTGCGGAAATCCCAGCGCCTTTTCGAGGACACCGGGGGAGTGCACGCCGCCGGATTGTTCAACATCCAGGCCGACGGCGGCGCGGAGCTGTTGTGCCTCCGAGAGGATGTAGGGCGCCACAACGCCGTGGATAAGGTGGTGGGCTGGGCGCTGCGTGAAGGACTGCTCCCGCTCCGCGGCACCGTCCTCCAAGTCTCGGGGCGGGCGTCCTTTGAACTGGTGCAGAAAGCGGCGTTGGCGGGAATTCCCGTGCTCGCCGCGGTCAGCGCGCCGTCAAGCCTCGCGGTTGAGCTTGCAGAGGCCAGCGGCGTGACGCTTGCCGGCTTCAGCCGGGGAACCAGCCTCAACATCTATGCCGGTGACCACCGGATCGTCAGGCCCGTAGCCCGGACTGCCGCCGACGCCCGGACCTGAGCCGGTTTCCCCGCCCGCCCTGCGCGGAAAACGTTTTTTGGGGGATGTTGTCCGCCGGTTATGGCGAGTAAGCTACCAGCGGGTAGTTTTATCCGCCGAATGGACAACATGGTCCACGATTTCAGCGCTGAAGAGGGCCAACATTGCATGACGACCGCCGAATCACGGAAGTCCGCCTCGAAAGATTCGTCCGAGAACGCATCAACCCCGCCGTATACAGCCGGAGCCTCCCCCTCAGCCTGAGCAGTTGGGACGTGCCGGACGAACCCGTGCCGGCCCTCGAGGCCATGCGGCAGAAGTTCCAGCCGCAGGAACACGGCGCTCCCTGGGGAAAGCCGTGGGCTACCAAGTGGCTTCATCTCCAGGGGGAAGTCCCCGAGTCCTGGGGCACGGAGCCGGACACTACCCTTGAAGTGGTGGTCGATCTGGGGTTCACCATCGAAGTGCCGGGTTTCCAGTGCGAGGGCATCGCATGGCGGGCCGACGGCACCATCATCAAAGCGGTGTCGCCGCGGAACCAGTACATTCCGCTCAAGCTTCTGGGCGGCGGCATGGCAGTGGACTTCTATGTGGAGGCCGCCGCAAACCCTGATGTTGCGCAGGGCTGGACGTTCGCCGCCACACCTTACGGCGACAAGGCAACGGCCGGAACGGCACCCCAATACAGGCTGGGAACCATTGCCATCGCCGAGCTGAACCAGGCTGTGTGGGAACTGCAGCAGGACATCTGGACCCTGTCCGGCCTGATGGTGGAGCTGCCCCTGGAGCTGCCGAGGCGGCACGAGATCCTGCGGGCGCTTGAGCGCATGATGGACGTGATGGATCCCGACGACGTCGCCGGCACCGCAGCCGCCGGCAGGGCCGCCCTCGCCGAAGTGCTGGCGCGTCCCGCCTATGCGTCCGCTCACCAGCTCGTTGCCACCGGCCACGCGCATATCGACTCGGCCTGGCTTTGGCCCGTCCGGGAAACCATCCGCAAGTGCGCCAGGACGTTCTCCAACGTAGTGGCGCTGATGGATGAGTACCCGGACTTCGTTTTCTCCTGCTCGTCGGCGCAGCAGCTGGCCTGGATCAAAGAGTTCTACCCTGAACTCTTCGGCCGGATCCGGGAAAAGGTGCGCGCCGGGCAGTTCGTACCCGTAGGCGGCATGTGGGTGGAGTCCGATACCAACATGCCCGGCGGAGAGGCGATGGCGCGGCAGTTCGTGGAAGGGAAAAGCTTCTTCCTTGCCGAGTTCGGCGTGGACTGCCAGGAAGCGTGGCTGCCGGACTCCTTTGGATACTCCGCAGCCCTGCCCCAGATCGTCAAGTCCGCCGGCAGCCGGTGGTTCCTCACCCAGAAGATCTCCTGGAACCAAACCAACAGAATGCCGCATCACACCTTCAACTGGGAGGGCATCGACGGCACCAGGATCTTCACGCACTTCCCGCCGGTGGACACCTACAACTCCCAGCTCAGCGGACGCGAACTCGCCCACGCCGAGCGGAACTACCGCGACCACGGCCGCGGCACCGTCTCGCTGGTGCCCTTCGGCTATGGTGATGGCGGTGGCGGCCCCACCCGGGAAATGCTTGCGGCTGCCGTGAGGACAGCAGATCTGGAAGGATCTCCCAAGGTGCGGATCGGTTCCGCCGCCGGCTTTTTCCAGCAGGCCGAGGATGAGTATCCGTCGCTGCCGGTGTGGGTGGGGGAGATGTACCTCGAACTGCACCGCGGCACCTACACCAGCCAGGCCCGGACCAAGAAGGGCAACCGGCGCAGCGAACACCTGCTGCGCGAAGCGGAGCTATGGTGTGCAACTGCAGCGGTCCGTGCAGGGGACAGGTTCACCTACCCCGCCGCCGAGCTCAAAAGGCTCTGGCGCCTGGTGTTGCTGCAGCAGTTCCACGACATCCTTCCAGGCAGCTCCATTGCCTGGGTGCACCGGGACGCCGAACGCGATTACGCAACCATCGAAGCTGACCTCGAAACGCTGATCACCGCTGCTGCCAAGGCAGTGGTTGGCTGCGGAGACCGGGAGTTCCTGTTGAATGCAGCACCGCATGCCCTGGGCGGCGTGCCTGCGATGGCTGCCGGCGTCCCTGCGGCGCAGTCTGCTCCCGCCCGCTCCGCAGCGCGGGACGGTGGTTTCGTTCTGGACAACGGCATCATCCGGGCAGTCCTGGATGCGGACGGCCTGCTCACTTCGCTTTGGGATTATGCCACTGGCCGGGAAGCGATTGCGCCGGGAGAACGCGGCAACCTTTTGGAACTACACCGCGACACCCCCAATGAGTGGGACGCCTGGGATATTGACGAGTTTTACCGCCGCAACGTCACTCCGTTGACCTGCGCGGAGTCGGTGCGGACTGTCGACGAGGACGGCACGGCTGCGGTACTGGTGGAGCGGAGGGCAGAGTCCTCGGCCATTACCCAGCGCATCAGCCTCGCCGCCGGAAGTCCTTCGCTGTCGATCACCACGTCTGTGGACTGGCAGGAGCGGGAAAAGCTGTTGAAGCTTGGCTTCGCACTGGATGTGCGGGCGGACCGGTCTGCGGCGGAAACACAGTTCGGTCACGTCTTCCGGGCAACCCACACCAACACGTCCTGGGAAGCGGCGAAGTTCGAAATTTGTGCACACCGCTGGATTCACGTGGGGGAGCCGGGCTACGGCGTCGCCGTTTCCAACTCGTCGACGTACGGCCATGACGTCACCAGAAGCATCAGGGCGTCCGACGGCGGCACCACCACCACAGTGCGTATGTCGCTGCTGCGTGCCCCGAAGTTCCCGGATCCGGATGCGGACCGTGGACGTCACGAGCTGACCGTCACCGTCCGGCCCGGCGCCGGCATTGCCGATGCTGTCGAGGAAGGATACCGGACCAACCTTCCTCCGAGGCTGGTCACCGGAGCCTCGCCGGTGGAGCCGCTGGTTTCGCTGTCAAACCCGGCTTTGGTGGTGGAGGCTGTGAAGCTCGCAGAGGACGGTTCCGGAGATGTCATTGTCCGGTTGTACGAATCGCTGGGGCAGCGTTCCGGGGGAACGCTCACCGCGAACTTCCCGGTACGGCGGATCACTGCCGTGGATCTGTTGGAACGCCAGGTGGATGCTGCCGGCGTAAACGCCGGCGTGGACGGGGCGGAGCTGCTGCTGCGGCCGTTCCAGTTGGTGACGCTGCGTCTTGTTCGCGGACAGGAGCAGGCGGGCGGAAAAGGGCCTTAAATGGCTGAGTGGGGGCGGTCCCCAACGGCCGCCACCACTCATCCCCCCAAAGCGTGCAAAGGCCCCCGGGGGCCGCATTCGTCCAAGAAAGTATCCCCGTTCGTAAACGCCCCGCAGCCCCCACCTTCACACATTCATGATTGTTTCACATTCTAATGATTTTGTGAAAGCGGGAAAGGTTACGTTTCGGTAGATGTCCTTCTCAGCGGGTGGCTCCTGCTGTTTCTGACTCTCGCGACCCAGATGAGGGCCAGGCCGAGGACGAAGCAGAGCACCGCCGTGTAATTGACGATGAACTCCAGGGCGCCCAGCGCGGGCGGCACCACAGGGAACAGCAGGGTGAGGGCTATAGCCATTCCGCCCACTGCCAGCAGCCCGGCGGCCACCCGTACCAGCACGGGAAGTCTGCTGCCTACTGCGCGGACCATGGCCGGAAGCAGGACCAAGGACACGTAAGAGGGATAGGCTCGTCCCGCCGCCCCGTAATACTCCACCAGGACGAAGTTTCGCTCGCTTTTGCCCGCTGTTGCCGACAGTCCGGCCGAGGAACCGGTAGTGTCCATCAGGAAAAACAGGATGGTCATCACCAGGGAAATGACCAGCAGCACCATCATGCCCAGCCTGCCCGTGATGAGCCGGTAGGCATGGTCCGCTCCAAATCCCCGTGTCACCCGTATCCCCACAAAGTAGATCGCTCCGAAAATGATGAAGCGCAGCAGCAGGTTGGCGAGGTTCGTGCCTCCCAGCGCTCCGTCAACCGCCGCGTAGGGCGCCTCAATGCTCAAAAGGATGGCCGCAGTCAGCAGAGCAAAAATATAGAAAAGGGACCGGTTCTCTCCCCGAAGTGCACTCGGTACCCGGGCCGCTGCGATAAGTCCGCAGATTGCCAGCGTGGACCACTGAAGAATTTCGATCATCCCAGGTTCTCCCAAATCTTTTCTGTCTGCGCCTGGTCCTGTTCCTGCCGCCGCAAAACCTTGCCCAACGCCTGTAGCCGGTCGCCGGCCAGGACCGCGAGGTCGCCGTCGGACAGGCTGTCCAATGCGGCCTGGCGTGCGCCGGGAGGCCAACCTGCCTCTTCCTCGGTGATCAAGCCGGTGGCCACCAGGCCGCTTGCGGGGCCCACTCCTGCCGCCCGCGCCGTGGCCACGGCCAGTTCTGCTGAAAGCCGGTTGGCGGTCAACTGGGCTGAATAGTTCTGTGGCGCTATGCCGGTGGCGGCGGAAACACGGTGCCGCACCTCGCCGTCGTCAATGGCATCAACCCAATTCTTGACGGACGTGGCGTGCGGCGCAGGTGACAGCGGGGGCGGCGTGCTTCCCGGGTTCCCGTCGGGGCCCATGCCCGGGCGGGCCAGCATGGCGCGCAGGAGGTCAGCGGTGGAAATCTGGCTGACCAGCTCGCACCGGGCAGGCGGTTGCTGCGGTCCGGCCAGTTCCCGGTACGGTTCGAAGTCGGCCAGGGCAGCCACCGGGTTGATGTTGTAGGCGCGGCTGATGCTGACCACCGTGCTGACAGAAACTTTTCCGCGCACCAATTGCTGGGCCAGAGTGGTCCGCTTGATTCCCGAGATCCGGCAGACATCTGCCGTACTGGCGTCCGGCGCGATTCCTTGCAGCCAGCGCTGGAACGCCTTGGCGGGGAGGGTCATGAAGGGCTCTCTGCAGATCGGATGATTTGTTGATTTTAGCCTGCCCTTGTCCGGCCGATTTTACCCGCACCCCAGTTTCGGCTATGCTTGATGGTCGAGCCCGTTGGTCCGTACACCCCCCAAGTCCGGACCAGCGGGTTCTTTTATGTCCGGGCTCCGGGCGCCGTCCATCTGACGGAATGCAGAGGCTTTGCGGGCCGAAAGGCGCCAGACCTGCTGCGCGCTGCGGTGAAAGGATGACTCCATGACTGCGACCCTTGTTGCAAAGGATCTTTCCGGCGGTCACGACCACCGGCTGCTCTTCTCCGAACTCTCCCTCACGGTCGCCCCTGGTGACGTTGTCGGTGTGGTGGGGGCTAACGGCGCCGGAAAGTCGACACTGCTCCGCCTGCTTGCCGGCGTCGACCAGCCCCAGGGCGGGACCGTCAGCCTGGCTCCCGCTGACGCGTTCGTGGGCTGGCTTCCCCAGGAGCACGAGCGCGTTTCCGGCGAAACGGTGGCGGCGTACATTGCCCGGCGGACCGGCTGCGCCGAGGCCACCGCCGAGATGGAGTCCACAGCAGAGGCGCTGGGTTCCGGCGCGCCCGGGGCCGATGATGACTACGCCCGCGCTTTCGACCGCTGGATGGCCTCCGGAGCCGCTGACCTGGACGACCGCATTCCTGCCGTACTGGCTGATCTGGGCCTGGACACCGGCACTGATGCCGAGATGACCGGGTTGTCCGGGGGCCAGGCCGCCAGGGTTGCGCTCGCGGCCCTGCTGCTCAGCAGGTTCGACGTCGTCCTCCTGGACGAACCCACCAACGACCTGGACCTGGCAGGACTTGCCAAACTCGAGGATTTTGTCCGCGGATTGCGGGGCGGCGTTGTCCTGGTCAGCCATGACCGGGAATTCCTTGCCCGCTGCGTCACCACCGTAGTGGAACTGGACCTGGCGCAGAACTCCGTAGCTGTTTACGACGGCGGCTATGACGCCTTCCTTGAAGAACGTGCAGTGGCCCGGCGGCACGCCCGCGAGAAGTACGAGGAGTTTGCCACCACCAAGGCGGACCTGGTGTCCAGGGCCCGTACGCAGCGTGAATGGAGCTCACAGGGCGTTCGGAACGCCATGAAGAAGAGCCCGGACAACGACAAGATCCGCCGCGCCGCCAGCACCGAGTCCTCGGAGAAGCAGGCGCAGAAAGTACGGCAGATGGAATCGCGGATTGCCCGGCTGGACGTGGTGGAAGAGCCACGGAAGGAGTGGCAGCTCCAGTTCTCCATCGGCAAGGCGCCGCGCTCAAGCGCCGTCGTGGCCACCCTCCGCGATGCTGTGGTAAAACAGGGCACGTTCACCCTCGGCCCGGTCAACCTCCAGCTCAATGCGGGGGAACGGATCGGCATCACGGGCCCCAACGGCGCCGGCAAGTCCACCCTGCTGCGCCTGCTGCTGGGTGACCTCGCAGCGGAGTCCGGCAGCGCAGCCATGGGCGCCTCGGTGGCCATCGGCGAGATCGACCAGGCCCGGGGGCTGCTGGCAGGCCACCTTGCCCTTGCCGACGCCGTCGAAGCTGTCCTGACGGACCTTAACCCGGCAGAGGTCAGGACGCTGCTGGCAAAATTCGGCCTGAAGGCGGACCACACCGCGCGTGCCGTTGATTCGTTGTCACCCGGCGAGCGGACCAGGGCTGCCCTGGCCCTGCTGCAGGCGCGCGGAGTGAACCTCCTGGTCCTGGACGAGCCCACCAACCATCTTGACCTTCCCGCCATCGAACAGCTTGAGGAGGCGCTGGAGAGCTACGACGGCGCCCTGCTGCTGGTGACGCACGACCGGAGGCTGCTGGAAAACGTGCGGCTGGATGTACGTTGGAATGTGGAAAACGGGACCGTAACGGAGCAGCAGCAATGAGCATGGAACGGGTGGCATGGGGCTCCCTCTACAACATCACCCGCGCCAAGAGCGGTTCCCGGCCGTTCTCCAAGGCCACCCTCAAGCGCGTCCTGGGGTTTGCCCGGCCGCACCGGGGCAAGCTCCTGGCCTTCGTGGCGTTGTCCATCGTGATGGCGTTCCTCGCCGTGGCCACGCCCGTGCTGGCAGGGCAGGTGGTGGATGCGATCGTGGCCAAGGCCGCCGCGGAGGAAGTGGTCCGCCTTGCGGTGCTTATCGCCGTCGTGGCGGTGGCCGAAGCAGGCCTGGGTTTGGTGAGCCGCTGGCTGTCCTCCACCATCGGTGAGGGGGTGATCGTGGACCTTCGCACCAAGGTCTTCGACCACGTGCAGAAAATGCCCATCGCGTTCTTCACCCGGACCCGCACCGGCGCCCTGGTCAGCAGGTTGAACAACGATGTGATCGGTGCCCAGTCGGCGTTCGCCGGGACACTGTCCGGTGTGGTCAGTAACGTGGTGGCCCTGATCCTCACGCTCATCGTTATGCTCGGAACGTCCTGGCAGGTGACAGTCCTGGCCATGATCCTGTTGCCGGTCTTCCTTATCCCAGCGCGGCGGATGGGGTCCAAACTCGCGGACCTGCGCCGCGAGGCGGCGGAGCACAACGCGGCCATGGGCACCCAGATGACTGAACGCTTCTCCGCCCCCGGCGCCACCCTGGTCAAGCTCTTCGGCCGCCCCGATGAGGAGTCCCGGGAGTTCGCCGTCCGCGCCGGCCGCGTCCGCGACATCGGCGTCCGGACCGCCATGCTGCAGTTCACCTTCGTGACCGCCCTGACGCTGGTCTCCGCGCTCGCCCTGGCGCTTGTGTACGGGCTGGGCGGATGGTTTGCCATCACCGGCCAACTGGCGGCAGGCGACGTTGTGGTGCTGGCCCTGCTGCTGACCCGCCTCTACGCCCCACTGACAGCCCTCTCCAACGCCCGGGTGGAAATCATGAGCGCCCTGGTCAGTTTCGAGCGTGTTTTCGAGATCCTGGACCTCAAACCCCTGATCCAGCAAAAGCCGGACGCCGTGCCTGTGCCGCCCGGCCCGGTAGCAGTTGAGTTCGACGACGTCCGTTTCGCCTACCCCTCGGCGGACAAGGTTTCACTCGCCTCGCTGGAAGAGGTGTCCACCCTGGACACCCGCGGCGGGGAAGAGGTGCTCCATGGCATCAGCTTCCGGGTGGAGCCCGGCCAGACGGTGGCGCTGGTGGGATCGTCCGGCGCCGGCAAGTCGACCATTGCCCAGTTGCTGGCCCGGCTTTACGATGTGGACTCCGGCGCCGTGCGCCTGGGCGGAACCACGCGCGGGACTGGACTGGACCTGCGTGACGCCACCTTCGATTCCCTCCGGGACACGCTGGGCATGGTGACGCAGGACGGCCACCTCTTCCACGAAACCATCGCCTCCAACCTTCGGCTCGCCAAGCCGGACGCCACTGAGGAGGACATGTGGGAGGTAATCCGGCAGGCCCGGCTCGAAGCCATGATCCGGTCCCTGCCGGACGGGCTGGACACCGTGGTGGGCGAACGCGGCTACCGGCTTTCGGGTGGTGAGCGCCAGCGGCTCACGATCGCCCGGCTGCTCATCGCCCAGCCCCGCGTGGTGATCCTGGACGAGGCAACGGCCGCGCTGGACTCCACCAACGAAGCTGCAGTGCAGGCTGCCCTTGGTGCCGCGCTCGAGGGGAGAACCGCCGTCGTGATTGCCCACCGCCTGTCCACCGTCCGTGCCGCTGATGCGATCCTGGTGGTGGAGGACGGCCGGATTGTGGAACGGGGGACCCACACAGAACTGCTGGCCGCCGAGGGACGCTACGCGGAGCTCTACCGGACGCAGTTTGCCGAAGCCACGGCAGTGGCGCAGGAAGCAGTTCCTGAGTTCTAGCCTTCAGGCGGGGTGCCTGCACGCCGGACGTCTCCAGGCCCTGCGGCCAGCTTCGGAAGGATATGCTCCGTGAGCAGCGGGGCGAGGTCCGCGGGCAGTTCGCCAGCCAGTTCAAGCCAGCGGATCTCCGCTATTTCTGCAGACGGATGGGCCGTCCAGGTACCCGGCGCCATGAAGACGGTTGCCTCGATATCCGTGGCGGCCTCGTTGGCGGCCTCCGCGATCCAGACTCCCATCAGCTGAAGCTCGCGCGGATCGAGGACGATACCCACTTCTTCGGCCAGTTCCCGTGCCGCCGTCTGTGCCGCTGTTTCCCCCATTTCCGGCTTCCCGCCCGGGTGCATGAACATGGCGGTGCCGCGCTTCCTCACAGTCAGGAGCCGGCCGGCATCGTCGAAGACACACACCGCGGACACCACGATGCGGTTCTTCATGCGCCCACCGTAAGCCACACCAGCACTGAGGTGAGCAGGAGGTCCTTCTGCGGCCCCGTCACGTCCCAGCTGTAGCTGAAGCGGTTCTCGTCAATGTACTTGTAGGCCACGCGGTAGGTGTCAGGATCGCACCAGTGCTGGTCCAGGTTGGCTTTAGGCGTGAAGCTCATGGTGTGGAAGGGGCGCCCGTCCGGAAAAAAGACGTCCAGGGCGTCGGGGTGGTCCGTGGTCTTCAGCAGGTAGTCACGGGAGGCGGGGCCGGTGAAGGTGGGCCAGCGCATGGTGCCTTCTTCGCGGAGGGCCAGGCCGTCGTCGTCCAGTGGGTCAAAGCGCACGACGCCGGAAAAGGTACCGCGGGTGCCGCTTGCCCTGTCCAGCAGGTCCCGCCGGACAGCCCACTGCCCCGATTCCGCGGGGGCGGCCGGGCCGAGCAGGTAGGCACGGAGTGCGAACTCCGGGGGAGAAAAGTTCAAGTGCCCTCGATTGGAATCGAACCAACGACACCGGCTTTAGGAGAGCCGTGCTCTATCCACTGAGCTACGAGGGCGGGCGTCCGCAGGATCGGCAGGGCCGGTCCGGCTCGGACACGGATACAAGCATACAAGGTACAGAGCCGTACTACGCTCAAGGCATGAGTTCAGCGCCGTCCACAGCCCGCTCCGTGGCGTTCATTCCGGACACCGCGTCCACGCGGCAGTACATCGGCGCCTGGTCCGTGCTGAGCGTGCTGCAGTATTTCGCGGCGGAGGCGGCAGTCATCGCCGCCTGGGCCGGACCCCGCCCGTACGACCTGCGCACGGGCTACATCAGCGACCTGGGTGCCATCAACTGCGGGATTTTCGACGGCCGTGAGGTTTGCTCGCCGCTGAACTGGCTGATGAACGCCTCCTTTGTGGTCCAGGGGCTGGGGATGCTGCTGGGTGCGCTGCTCCTGAGTTCGGGGCTTCTGCGGGTGGCTGCCCTGGCCAGCGCATACGTGCGGCCGGGCCGGCGCGTTCCTTGGCTGGCCGCCGCCGCTTTCCGGGTGCTGACAGCAACGGCGGGAGCCGGAACGGTGATCGTGGGACTGGTTCCGGAGGACATTGGCTCGGGCTGGCACTACGCCGGAGCGGTCATGTACTTTGCGGCCGGGTCGGTTGCCCTGCTGGTCCTGGGGATCCTGTGGCTGCGAAAAACACTTCTGGCGTGGTTCATCCTTGCCTGCGGCACCGTATCCGCTGCCGCCCTGGTAACCGGCGGGCTTACCGGCATGGCTGTGCCGGAGCCCGGGACCTTGGAGAGGCTCATGGCCTACCCGGTCACGGTGGGAATGGCCACCGCCGGGTTGGTGATCGCGCAGCGGGTGCGCCGGCACCGGAAACTGGTCCGCGCCGAGGCTGCCGCCGGGCAGGGGCTGCAGGGGAGTTTTTAGCCCTCGGCGTCTTGAGGCTTCCGCGCCCGCAGGAATACCGCGGCGGCCCCTGCCAGCAGGCTCAGGACCAGCAGGACCCAGCCGGCGACGGTGAGGGTCGATGCCAGGGCGACCTGGCCGGCGTTGGCCGTTTCCGCTGCCAGCACGCCGTCGATGGCCGCGTTGCCCCAGAGCCGGACGGCGACAAACAGCAGGGGGAGAGCCCACAGCGCCCAGCGCAGCGTTTTCCGTGCAACGCTTGTTCCGATCAGCAGCAGCCAGGTGAACCCGAAGATCAGCGGAAACAGGGTCCCCGCCGTTTTGTGCACGTAGTTGAGCTGGCCGCGCGCGTCCTCGTCCATGGCCGAGCGCAGCTGGCCGACGTAAGCGGGATCGAAACCGCCGATCAGTGCATCGGGCATGGCCAAACCGGAGGCGAGCTGCCGCAACTGGTCCAGCGTGAGCAGGTGCACGTACCAGAACAGGAACAGGCTGGCCACCACTCCGGCGATCAGGATGAGGTTGCCGTTGCTTTCGGCTTTTTGCGGAGTGCGGGCGGTGGTGGAATTTACCACAGGGGGAAGATGGTGCTGCGGTACAACCGCTTTTGAACCATGCTTCTTGATCCGCTGCGCAGGAGTTTTGGCCATGGCACCATTATCCAGCCCCATAAACTGAAGCCATGACCATTGGCCGGCACAGCGCTGCTGAACTTGACCCTTCCCTGGACGACTACCAGCTGGGGGCAGCCCTGGTCCGCGAAGCCGGGCAGCTGGCGCTGCTCATGCGGATGGCCGGCCTGCAGTCCGAGCAAAAGACTTCCATTTCCGATGTTGTGACCGCGGCAGACCACGCCGCAGAGGCTTACGTGCTGGAGCAACTGCAGCGCTGCCGGCCGGAAGACGGCATCGTGGGAGAGGAAGGCGCCTCGGTGCAGGGCACCAGCGGCCGCACCTGGGTCATCGATCCTGTAGACGGCACCTACAACTTCCTGCACGGCTCCACGTACTGGTGCTCCGCCATAGCCCTGAAGGATCCCTCCGACGTGGTGCTCGGCGCCATCTTCCAGCCTGAGGAGGACAAGCTTTGGGTTGGCGGCAAAGAGCGCGCGGCAACCTTGAACGGTGAGCCCCTGACGGCGTTCCATGAAGGCGGGGGAGCGCGGAACAGCACTGCCGTTGCAGAGTTTGGCGCGGCCACCTACATTCACCCCAGCTGGCTGATGGACCCCCTGTGCGCCATGCCCTGGCACGCCGCCGCAACCTCGGCCGCGGCCCTGCGGATGCTCGGCTCGGGCTCCTGCGACCTGGGCCGGGTGGCTGACGGGCAGCTCGGGTGCTGGTTCCAGCACAGCTGCCCGGAGTGGGACTGGCTGCCGGGCAAGGCCATTGTCCGTGCCGCCGGCGGAGCCGTGGACACCGTCCGTGTCAACGGCCTGGAATGGTTTATGGCAGGAGGCACGACGGCGGTACGCGAGTTGCGTGCGGCGTTGGAGTCGGGCTCGGTGGCATAAACGTGCGGGTAATCCCGGCCACGTAATCCACAGCCTGGAAGTGAGTGTCGGCCCCACCGCCTAGACTTGTAGGCATCATGGATATGTTGTTCGACCCGTACTCTGACGGACCTTTTAAGGCCGCTTCCGCCGCCGCTGTCCGCACCAAATCGCCTTCCGAGGGTGTAGCTGCGGCTCCGGGGACAGGCGGCAGCGTCCGTGTGGACCGGGCTCCGGAAGGGCAGGGCCACCGGGGGCACCGCCTGGATGCCGCCCAGCTCCTTGAGGGGTTGAACCCCCAGCAGGAAGAGGCGGTCAAACACACCGGTCCGGCCCTGCTGATCGTAGCCGGTGCCGGTTCGGGTAAAACCCGTGTGCTCAGTAACAGGATCGCCTACCTCATCGCCACGGGACGGGCCCACCACGGGGAAATTCTCGCCATCACGTTCACCAACAAGGCCGCCGCGGAAATGCGGGAACGCATTGAAGTGCTGGTGGGCGGCCGCGCGAAGATCATGTGGATCTCCACCTTCCACTCATCCTGCGTCCGTATCCTGAGGCAGGAAGCGGCAAACGTTGGTCTGAAATCCAACTTCTCCATCTACGACTCCGCGGACTCCCTCCGGCTGGTCACGCAGGTGTCAAAGGCACTGGACCTGGATCCCAAGAAGTTCGCACCCAAGGCCATCCAACACAAAATTTCCGCGCTGAAAAATGAGCTCATCGACGCTGACTCGTTCGCCGCCTCGGCGAATTACAACGATCCTTTCGACCAGGCGGTGGCGGACGTCTTCAAGGGCTATACGCAGCGGCTGCGCCAGGCCAACGCCATGGACTTCGATGACCTCATCGCGGAAACCGTCTACATGTTCCGTGCCTTTCCGGCGCTGGCGGAGTCCTACCGCCGCCGGTTCCGGCATGTCCTGGTGGACGAGTACCAGGACACCAACCACGCCCAGTACGCTTTGGTCCGCGAAATCGTGGGCGAAGGCCCGGGAGCGTCGGAGCTGACAGTGGTGGGCGATTCGGACCAGTCCATTTACGCTTTCCGCGGCGCGGACATCCGCAACATCGTGGAGTTCGAGAAGGACTACCCCGCGGCGCGGACCATCAAGCTGGAGCAGAACTACCGGTCCACGCAGAACATCCTCAGTGCCGCGAACTCCGTTATCTCGCGCAACCCCAACCGTCCCGAGAAGCGGCTGTGGACGGCCGAAGGTGACGGCCACAAAATCGTGGGTTATGTGGGTGAGAACGAGCACGACGAGGCCCAGTTCATTGCCAAGGAAATTGACCGGCTCCAGGACGAGGACAACCTCCGTCCGGGGGATGTCGCCATCTTTTACCGCACCAACGCCCAGTCACGCTCCATAGAAGACGTGCTGGTCCGGGTGGGCCTGCCCTACAGGGTGGTGGGCGGCACCCGCTTCTACGAGCGCAAGGAAATCAAGGATGCCCTCGCGTACCTTCGTGTCCTGGTGAATCCGGACGACGACGTCAACCTCCGCCGGGTGCTCAACGAACCAAAGCGCGGCATTGGGGACAGGGCCGAAGGCGCCGTCGCGGCCCTGGCACAGCGTGAGCGGATCTCCTTTATGGCCGCAGCCCGCCGTGCCGAGCAGGCCCCGGCCATGGCCACCCGCTCCGTCAACGCGGTCCTGGGGTTCGTAAAGCTGCTGGATGACCTCGCGGAAGTGGCGGCGGGTTCCGGTGCGGCCGCGGCCTTGGAAGCCGTTCTTGAACAGACCGGTTACCTGGCAACACTGCGCGCCAGCACCGATCCGCAGGACGAGTCCCGGGTGGAAAACCTGGCCGAGCTCGTGGCAGTGGTGCGCGAGTACGAACAGGAAAACCCGGAAGGAACGCTTGAGGCCTTCCTTGAACAGGTGTCCCTGGTGGCCGACGCCGACCAGATTCCGGATGCGCCCGGCGGCGACGCCGAAGACACCGCCGCCGCCGTGGCGGAAGCGAAACGGCTGGGGGTTGTCACGCTGATGACGCTGCACACCGCCAAAGGACTCGAATTCCCGGTGGTGTTCCTGACCGGCATGGAGCACGGGCTGTTCCCGCACCAGCGCTCAGCGACGGATCCAAAGGAACTTGCCGAGGAACGCAGGCTCGCGTACGTGGGGCTCACCCGTGCCCGCAAGCGGCTCTACGTCACCCGCTCCGAGGTCCGCAGCATGTGGGGCCAAAGCCAGTACAACCCTGCCAGCCAGTTCCTGGAGGAGATCCCGGCCGACCTCGTGGAGTGGAAGCGCGAAGGCACCACCAGGCAGGCAGGCTGGGGCGGCGGATCCATCGGGTCCAGCCGTTACAGCGGGTCCTTTTGGGGCGCCGGAACAGCCCGCGGTGCCGCCGCTGACCCGTCGGCCGGCTTCAATTCCGATGTTCCGGCGGTCGTAGCCCGGACGCGGGTGCAGCCGCAGAAAGAGGTCGTTGCCGTCAGTGTCGGGGACAAGGTCAACCACACGAGTTTCGGCAATGGAACGGTCCTGGCGTTGGAGGGGGCGGGGGACAAGACCGTAGCGAAGGTGAAGTTCGACGTCGGCGAAAAGCGGCTGCTGCTGCGGTACGCGCCGCTGACTAAACTCGACGCATAACGCATACGGGGGATTGTTTCGGGGATTGTTGCCGCCTGGAGGGGAGCGTTACGAGCTGATTTCCGGACCCGCCGAAAGCGCCTCCCTTGCACCTTCTAAGGCGTCAAAAACCCCGTAATTCCGCGGTTTTTCTACGCTCCATAGAATAGTGTGCTTACTCACATAAGCGGTAGTCTTGGACGGGCCGGTCCCTCCAAAGGACTAGAGTTCCCAGTGGAGCATCACGCCGCGTGGCTCGTTTCCAACACGCCTCCGGTGCGAGCAATTCCGCAGCCCGGTCATCGTCTTCTGATGGTGTCCGACTGTACAGAAACTACTTCGACGTAGAAGGACACTAAACCGTGGACCTGTTTGAATACCAGGCGCGCGATATGTTCGAGGCGCACGGTGTACCCGTGCTTGCCGGCATCGTGGCGCACACCCCAGAAGAAGCTAAGGCAGCTGCCGAGAAAATCGGCGGCGTGACTGTTGTTAAAGCACAGGTCAAGGTTGGCGGCCGTGGCAAGGCCGGCGGCGTCAAGGTCGCAAAGTCCGCTGACGAGGCTCTTGAGCATTCCACCAACATCCTGGGCATGGACATCAAGGGCCACACCGTCAACAAGGTGATGATCGCCCAGGGTGCCGATATCGCCGAGGAATACTACTTCTCCGTCCTCCTGGACCGGGCCAACCGCAACTACCTGGCCATGTGCTCGGTTGAAGGCGGCATGGAAATCGAACAGCTCGCCGTCGAACGCCCCGAGGCGCTCGCCAAGATCGCCATCGACCCCGCCGTGGGTATCGACCAGGCCAAGGCCGACGAAATCGTCGCCGCCGCAGGCTTCGCTGAGGAACTCCGCGGCAAGGTGGCCGCAGTGATCCTCAAGCTCTGGGACGTCTTCAAGAAGGAAGACGCCACCCTCGTAGAGGTCAACCCGCTTGTCAAGACCGGCGCAGGTGACATCATTGCACTGGACGGCAAGGTCACGCTGGACGAGAACGCAGAGTTCCGCCACGCCAAGCACGCCCTCCTTGAGGACAAGGACGCCGCTGATCCCCTCGAGGCCAAGGCAAAGGCGCAGGACCTCAACTACGTCAAGCTGGACGGCGAAGTGGGCATCATCGGCAACGGTGCAGGCCTGGTCATGTCCACCCTTGACGTTGTTGCCTACGCCGGCGAGAACCACGGCAACGTCAAGCCCGCCAACTTCCTGGATATCGGCGGCGGAGCCTCCGCTGAGGTCATGGCCGCAGGCCTGGACGTCATCCTCGGCGATGAGCAGGTCAAGTCCGTCTTCGTCAACGTCTTCGGCGGCATCACCGCCTGTGACGCTGTTGCCAAGGGCATCGTTGGTGCACTGGCCGAGCTGGGCCACTCCGCGAACAAGCCGCTGGTAGTCCGCCTCGACGGCAACAACGTTGAGGAAGGCCGCCGCATCCTGGCCGAGGCAAACCACCCGCTGGTTACCCTGGCCGCAACCATGGACGAGGGCGCCGACAAGGCCGCCGAGCTCGCCAACGCAGCTAAGTAAAGGGACGCACCATGTCTATCTATCTGAACAAGGACTCCAAGGTCATCGTCCAGGGCATCACCGGCGGCGAAGGCACCAAGCACACCGCACTGATGCTGAAGGCCGGCACCAACATCGTCGGCGGCGTTAACGCCCGCAAGGCCGGCACCACCGTCCTGCACGGCGACAACGAGATCACCGTCTTCGGCACCGTCAAGGAAGCCATGGCCGAGACCGGCGCCGACGTCTCTATCGTCTTCGTGCCCCCGGCATTCACCAAGACCGCCGTTGTCGAAGCCATCGAAGCCGGCATCGGCCTCGTCGTTGTCATCACCGAAGGTGTTCCGGTCCAGGACTCCGCCGAGTTCTGGGCACTTGCCCAGGCCACGGTGGACGCTGACGGCAACCAGGTCACCCGCATCATCGGACCCAACTGCCCCGGAATCATCACCCCCGGCGAGGCACTCGTCGGCATCACCCCGAACAACATCACGGGCAAGGGCCCTATCGGCCTGGTTTCCAAGTCCGGAACCCTGACCTACCAGATGATGTATGAACTGCGTGACCTCGGCTTCTCCACGGCCATCGGCATCGGCGGCGACCCCATTATCGGCACCACGCACATCGACGCCCTGGCCGCGTTCGAAGCTGACCCCGAGACCAAGGCGATCGTGATGATCGGCGAAATCGGTGGCGACGCAGAAGAGCGTGCCGCCGACTTCATCAAGGCCAACGTCACCAAGCCGGTTGTTGGCTACGTTGCAGGCTTCACGGCTCCCGAAGGCAAGACCATGGGCCACGCCGGCGCCATCGTCTCCGGTTCCGCCGGAACCGCCCAGGCCAAGAAGGAAGCCCTCGAGGCTGCAGGCGTGAAGGTCGGCAAGACGCCGTCCGAAACCGCCAAGCTGCTCCGCGAAGTCTACGCAGCCCTCTAGGCGGCAGCACCACCAGCAAAAGAAGCGGGGCCACCTGCCGTCTTTCCGGACGGCAGGTGGCCCCGCTCTTTGCTTTTTGCTTTCCTGCCCTCAAGTACGACGACGAAGGGGTCCTTCCAGCCGAAGCTGCAGTCCGTCGTCGCGCGCTGTCCTAGACCTTCGCGCTGCTGAGCAGCTCATCGAGCCGTTCGTAGCCTTCGGTCATGCCGCCTTCCATGCCGGACTGCGCCATCCCGTCCCGCGCCTCCTGGGTGGGGTAGACCGAATGGCCCCGCAGCCGGCACCGGCCGTTGCCCAGATCCTCAAACGTCATGAACTCCAGGCTGACCACGTCCGGGTAGCCGCCGAACTCAAAGGTCTGGATGGCGAACTCGTTCTCGCGGACCGTATGGAAGATGCCCTTGAACTCGTAGGGCACCCCTTCCGGGCCCGTGTGCAGGTAGCTGTAGCTGCCACCGGTGCGGAAGTCGTAGTGGTCGATGTCCATTTTGTAGCCCCGCGGCCCAAGCCACTGGACGAGCAGGTCCGGTTCCTTGTGGGCGCGGAACACCTCCGCCACCGGGAAGTCGAACTCGCGCTCGTAGTCGATGAAGGGAAGGCCTTCGGGGACGGTGAGTTTCAGGGAATTGGTCATGACTGTTCCTTTGCCTTGGCGCCGCCATGCCCGGCGCTGGATTCAAGCACGGCATCCAGGCTGCGGAACTGCTCCTCGCGGACCAACCTGTACTGGTCAATCCAGGCGGTGAGTGCCTCCAGCCGTGCGGGGTTCAGGTGGACGGGCCGGCGCTGGGCATCCCTGCTGCGGGTGACCAGCTGCGCCTGCTCGAGTACCTGTATGTGCTTCGAGATTCCCTGCTTGGACATCTCAAAGGGTTCCGCCAGTTCGTTTACGGTGGCCGGTCCCCGGCTGAGCCTTGCGATGATGCTTCTCCGCACGGGATCAGCCAGCGCCATGAATGCGGAGTCAAGGGCCGCGCTTTCGGGAATCATTCCCACCTCTTTAGTCAACCAACAGCTTTATCAACTGCTTGGTTGTTTAAGGGTAGGGCTGGGCACGCTCCAACGCAAGCCCCAGTCCTGAAATAGGCTGAAAGGATGAACGACCCCTCGCAACTCCCCGTCCCCCTGGTCCGTCAGGGCAGGACACCGTGAACCTCTCCGGGAATTTGGGCCCAAGCCCCCGCAGCCTCGAAGTGAACGACCTCGCCGTCTTCGACCAACTGGTCGCCGCGCGCGGAACGGAGCTGGACGGCTGGCACGCCCAGTCGCTCGACCTGCGCGGCCGGGCCCCGGCCCTGGAACAGGTGAAGGTTGAGGGGGCCATCTTCCTTGGCTGCACCTTTGACGACGGGATGGAGGACACCCTGCGACGCCGGGGAGCCCTGATTTTCCCTCGCCTCGAGTCAGTACCCTTCAACCCCTACCGGGCAGAGCTGTACTCTCCCGCCGAGCTTTACGCCGGCTTAAACGAGGCCCCGTATGAAGAACTGCCGGACGCCCGCATCTACCAGTGGAGCATTCAGCCAGGGCAGCGGCACCGGCTGGACGCCACCCTCGCCTCAGCGCTGCACGACCACGCCATCGGCGATGCGCTGGAGGAAGCCATCCGTTCCGGCCCCTTCACAGCCCGGTCCGTGGTGGGCGTCATGGGCGGGCACGCAGCCCAGCGGGGAAGTGCCGACTATACCCAGGCAGCCCGGCTCGGCAGGCTGCTTGCCCGGGAGGGGCATGTGGTGGCGACCGGCGGGGGACCGGGAGCCATGGAGGCCGCCAACCTGGGCGCCTATCTCAGCCAGGCGGACGACGCCGGGCTGGAGGCTGCGCTGGCAGGGCTCGCCTCCGTCCCGGGGTTCCGTCCCTCGGTGTCCGCATGGGCGCGGGCGGCGGCAGCCGTCGTCGACCGCTATCCGGACGGAACGCCGTCGCTGGGCATCCCCACCTGGTTCTACGGCCATGAGCCGCCCAACTACTTCGCCACCCACACCGCCAAGTACTTCGCCAATGCCATCCGCGAGGCCATCCTGCTGGAGCTTTGCCAAGGCGGCATCATTTTCCTGCCCGGAGCCGCCGGAACCGTGCAGGAGATTTTCCAGGACGCTTGTGAAAACTACTACGGCGCCCGCGAGAAAATTACACCAATGGTGCTGGTGGGCAGGCACCACTGGGAGCACCAGTATCCGGCCTGGCAGATGCTGCGCAGCCTGGCCGCGGGCAGGCCAATGGCGGACCGGATTTTCCTGGTGGACACCGTGGATGAGGCAGTGAAGGTTTTGGGGACCTGACCGCGGCCTGGCCGTTGTTATCCGGCTGCTCAGAGGTCCTTGCGGCACTGGGCTTTGCTCAACGCGTACAAGCCGTTGAGGTCCCCTTCGGACAGCCCCTCGGGAGTGCCGATTTCCGGGTACATCAGCTGGGTGGGATCCTCCACATGGTCCAGCCCCATCACATGGCTGAGCTCGTGCAGGATCACAGCAGTGGCATACAGGTGGCCGTTGGGATTCAACAGCTCATCGGCTATCTGCGGTGCGTCCAGGTCGAGGCCGCCGGTTACAAAGGTCTTCGGGCCGTCGTCGTAGCCGTAGTGGGTGCTGCCTCCGGTGCCAATCACCTTGCCCTTGAGCTGCGGGGCCACCTCCGGGGTAGTCCACGCGATGAGCAGCGGGGCCCAGCGATCGCCGTAGGCGTCCGGCTGGTAGGGCGGCCGCTGCGGCGATGGCAGTTCGCGGGTGGTGCCATCGTAAATGAACGTTATTCCGGTGGCAGCGGAAACAACAGCAATGGCTTCCGGGACCAAGTGCTGCGCGCCCGCGGGCGCCAGCTCGTCATTGATGACGTAGTGCAGCGGCCGGCACGGAGAGTACCCTACCGGGCTGCCGTCGCCGTTAACCGCAAGAAACTGATAGGAATCACTGGCCACGGCTGGCGGTACAGGCGCGCCCAAGGGGGCGGCTCCTTCCCCGACTCCCGCCGGCGGCGCTCCCGTCCGTGCCCCCGCAGGCTGTCCGACGGATTCCGATGCGGCACCGCCTTGAGGGCCGCCTTCCTGTCCGCCGGCACCCGGCCCAAGGCGAACGTCGAGGAGGTCCTTGAACCGCGGATCATCAAGCACCAGCGCTGCCACCAACAACGCCGCGGAGAACAGGGCACCCGTAAGCACGAACCGAAGGGCCCTTGCGCTGCTTCCAGGGCGTGCCCGCCTTCCGGCACGGCGTGGTGGTTGTCCGTCCACTACAGCACCCCCACATGTCGCCAGCTCATCCGCTGCCGCCAGCGGACCTGTTGCCAGTGCACTTTACAGCCCGTGGTCAATCGACAGCAGGCAACTGCTACTGGACAACCGTGCCGAAGACCAGCCCCAGCAGGTAGGTAACCGCAGCGGCGCCCAGCCCGATGGCGAGCTGGCGCAGCCCGCGGGTCAGCGGGGACGTGCCGGAGAGCAGGCCGACGATGCCGCCGGTAACCAGCAGGGCAACGCCTACAAGCACGCCTGCCACCATCAGGGCGGCTGCGCCGGTCATGCCGAACAGGAACGACATAATCGGGACGATGGCGCCCGAGGCAAAGAAGCAGAAGCTGGAGAGCGCCGCACCCCAGGCTGTGCCCACGGCTTCGTGCTGGTCCCCGGCCTCGGGAAGTTCCGGCTGCAGGGACAGGCTGGGGTCACAGTCGCAGGACAGGAGGCCCATGCGTTCGGCAACGCGGTGCTGCGCTGCTTCCTGTGACATACCCCTGGCCAGGTAAACGAGCAGCAATTCGTTGTGCTCAAGGTCCAGTTTGGGTGCCGCGGCCAGGGTGACCTGGGTGGGCCGGGTGGCTGCCAGGAGTTCCCGCTGCGAGCGGACCGAGATGAACTCGCCGGCTGCCATGGACATGGCACCTGCCAGCAAACCCGCAATCCCGCTGAGCAGCACTACGCTGCTGGCCACACCGGATGCAGCCATGCCCATCACCAGGGAAAGGTTGCTGACCAGGCCGTCGTTGGCGCCGAAGACGGCGGCGCGGAAGGTTCCGGCAAGCCGATTGCGGCCGCGCGTGGCCAGTCCACGGACCACTTCCTCGTGGATCTGCTCGTCTGCGGCCATCGCATCCGTTGCGTTGGGGTCCTTGGCGTAGGGGGAGCGGCCCTCCGCACGCTGGGCCAGGGCCAGCACGAACACCGAACCGAAGTGTCGGGCCAGGAAACCGAGCACCTGGCTGCGGATGGAGGCCGGGCGGGGCTTGCCGGCGTGTTGGCCGAGGAGACCCAGCCAGTGGGCTTCGTGCCGTCCTTCCGCTTCCGCAAGGGCCAGGAGGATGTCGCGTTCCTCACCCTGCCGGTTTTGCGCCAGGTCGCGGTAGACAGCGGCCTCGGCCCGTTCATCTGCCAGGTACTGGCGCCAGCGCCGGATATCCGCGGTGGAGGGCGGGGGCACCGGCGGGGCTGCCGGTGAAGGCGCTGAGGGGCCGGTGGCGGCAGGGCCGGAATCCGCGGAAAACGGCTCTGACGGGGTGTCACGGTGGCGGTATGGATCGGCGTGCTGAGACACGTAAAACTCCTGGGCTGGATGGGGCGTGGTGCGGCCCCATTGCCCCGCCAGCTTACCGCGGAAATTCGCGGTTTTTCGGCCGGCCTCCCTACCTGGAAAGTTTCGGTTCCCCTCAAAAATGCAGGGGTTTAGGGCCTTCCGGCCGCCGTTCGCTGGCCCTTGACCACGGCAACCCGCGGTGCTGTGATGAAACTGTGGCGCTCGCCGACGCCCACCAAAAGAGCACGTCAGAGGCGAACAAACGGAGGTAGCACAATGAACACCACCGGACAGCACCCGGACATGCCCCACCTGGATTCGGTGGAAGCCGATCCCGCTTATGACTATGCCGAGGATGTGCCCGTCATGAAGGAAGACTGGGACGCCGAGGATGAATTCCTGGATGCGGAGGAGCCCGTAGTCCAGACGCCGCCCGTAGTCATCGACGCGGAGGAACGCGTGGTTCCCCTGGATGACGACGAGTTCCGCGAGACGACTGAATAGCGCGAAACCGGAAGAGAACTGACGACGGCGGCACCTCACCTTCGCTTGGTAGCGAGGGTGAGGTGCCGCCGTCGTCCGGGTGACCGTTAAGCTGCCGTCAGGAGGCCGTAACTGCTTCCGGCGCCTCGGTGTCCTGCCCGGAAACGCGGCGCTGCCAGTTGCGCATCACCTGGGGGTCGGTGGGCTTTGTCAGCAGGGAGACCGTGACGTACACCACGGCGGATGCGAGCAGGCCGTAGTAGATGGGTTCGTTGGCGTAGATGCCGTCCAGCGGCGCCTTTGCGTTGATTTCCAGGATGATCATGGTGCCAAGCGTGACGACCGAGCCCACGGCCATGGAAGCGGCCGCGGCCACGCCGGTGCCGCGCTTCCAGACCAGGCCACCGAGGATGGCGACCAGGAGGCCCCCCACCAGGATGTCGTACGCGATGGTCAGGGCCGCCACCACGTCCTTGGTGATGATGGCGATGACGATGGCAACGATGCCCAGGGTGAGGACCCAGATGCGGTTGGCCTTGACGTCGTGTTCCGGGTTGTCCGTGTCCTCGGTGTTGACCGTCTTGCCGAACCAGCTGGCCACAAACGGCAGGACGTCCGCGCGGGCAACTGTTGCGGCCGCGATGAGTGCCCCTGATGCCGTGGACATCATTGCTGCCACAGCGGCGGCCAGGACCAGCCCGCCGATTCCGATGGGCAGCAGGCTCTGGGCCACTTCAGCGTAGACGTCGTCCTTCGCGGCAATTTCGATGTCGGCCAGTGCCACGCTGGCGGCCATGCCGATCAGTGCGCCGGCAACACCGTAGAGGATGCAATAGATGCCGGCGGTGGCGCCGCCCCACCTGGCCACCTTGGCTGTCTTGGCAGTAAAGACGCGCTGCCAGATGTCCTGGCCGATCAGCAGGCCGAGGGTGTACACCACGAAGTAGGTGATGATGGTCTGCAGGCCGATGCCGTCGATCTGGAAAAAGCTCTCGTCCACCCGGCTGCGGATGCCGTCCATGCCGCCGGCGGCGTTGAGGGTGAACGGGAGCATCAGGAAGAAGATCCCGACCGTCTTGATGATGAACTGCACCTGGTCAGCGAGGGTGATGGACCACATGCCGCCCACCGTGGAGTAGATCAACACGATGGCGCCGCCGACGGCGATGGCCATTGCGCGGTCCCAGTCGAAGAGCACCACGAAGATGGTGGCGTAGGCGCCGGTGGAGGTGGCGCAAAGCATCAGTGTGTACGCGAGCATCACGATGCCCGAAGCCTCGGTGGCCCTGCTGCCGTACCTCAGCGTGAGCATCTGCGACACGGTGTAGATCTTCAGCTTCTGGATGGTCCCGGCAAACAGCAGGCTAAGGAGCAGGACACCGGCGCCAATGGCGACGACCAGCCACATGCCGGAGATGCCGAATTTGTAGCCGAGGCCTACCCCGCCCACTGTCGAGGCGCCGCCCAGGACGACGGCCGCCATGGTCCCGGTGTAAAGGAACGGGCCAAGGCGGCGGCCGGCCACGAGGAAGTCGCTGTTGTTCTTGGTGCGGGACTTCCCCCACCAGCCGAATGCCAGCATTGCGAGAAGGTACACCACCACGATGGCGATGTTGATGACATTTGCGTCCACGAGGACTCCTTGGAGCTGTTGGCAGCCGGGTGGTTCCGGGAAAGGGAGCCGGGAGCCGCTGCACGAGGGGGATGAGGCTGAGAGTCGAATCTCGGATATTGCCCTATAGGCAACAGATGTTTTCCAAAGAGTAGGCTGTGACCGTGGTAACAGTCAAGAGAATGCACGCTTGCCCGGCCACGAGCGCCATGCACGCGTCACAGAAGCCGCTGGCTATTAGTATTGCTCCAGAGTGGGGCCGGGCGGCCGGCCGTGAAAGGTACGCAGATGAAGGCACTGCCAGTTGAGCCCAGCAACGTACCTGTTGCCATTGGCTCCCGGATCCGCGCCGCGAGGCAGTCCCAGCGGCTCACCATTGAGCAGGTCGCTGACGCCACGGGACTCACCAAGGGGTTTCTCAGCCGGGTTGAGCGTGACCTGACATCCCCTTCCGTAGCCTCGCTGGTAACGCTTTGCCAGGTCCTCTCCATCTCCATTGGTGAATTGTTTGCCGCCCCGGAAACGCACCTCACCAAACGCAACGACGGCCCCCGGATCTCCCTTGGCGGCCAGGGGATCGTGGAGCGCCTGCTCACGGCTCGTTCGGAGCGGCGCATCCAGATCATCCAGGCCTGCATCGAACCGCACGGCCGCGGCGAGACGGAGCTCTACGCCGTCGACTGCGACGTCGACGTCCTTCACGTCATCAAAGGCAGCATCCGGCTGATTCTCACCAACGAGGAATATGACCTCACCACAGGGGATACCGTGACCTTCCCCGGCCGGGAACCACACACCTGGGTCAACCCGACGGATAAGCCGGTCGAGGTTCTCTGGGTTCTGGTTCCCGCCGCCAGCCGCTGACAGCCCCTTGTCTTCTTTTGTTGATGCCCTGGGCTGGTCGTGCCTCAAGCCAGGCTTGGCCGGTAAACAACTGGTGCACATATGAAAACAAGCTGTATGATGGCAGTCACATCCATTCTCAACTCCTCGAAGGAGAGGCCTCCATTGGAAGAGCTGCGCATAGAAGCCAACGGCAACCTTGGCCCCATCGATTCATCCCGTATTCCCCGGTACGCAGGGGCAGCCACTTATGCCCGGCTTCCCCGCCTGGACCAGGTGCAAAAGGCGGACATCACGGTGGTGGGCGTTCCTTTCGACTCCGGCGTCTCCTACCGTCCGGGAGCCCGCTTCGGTGCGAACCACGTTCGCGAGGCAAGCCGGCTGCTGCGCCCCTACAACCCGGCCTGGGACGTCAGCCCCTTCGAGAATGTCCAGGTGGCCGACGCCGGGGACATGGCGGTCAACCCGTTCAACATCAACGAAGCCATCGAGACTGTCCAGCAGAATGCTCTGGACCTCACCGCCGGCGGTAGCAAGCTGGTGACCCTTGGCGGCGACCACACCATCGCCCTGCCCTTGCTCCGTGCAGCCGCCGAGCGCGCCGGCGAACCTATCGCCATGCTGCACTTCGACGCCCACCTTGATACCTGGGACACCTACTTCGGTGCCGAATACACCCACGGCACCCCGTTCCGCCGCGCCGTCGAGGAGGGCATCCTGGACACCGAGGCCATCAGCCACATCGGAACCCGCGGGCCGCTCTACGGCAAAAAGGATCTCGACGACGACCACCGCTTTGGGTTCGGTATCGTCACCTCCGCAGACGTCTACTACCAGGGCGTCCTCGAAACGGTGGCCAGGGTCCGCGACCGGATCGGCAACCGCCCCCTCTACATCTCTGTGGACATTGACGTCCTTGATCCGGCACACGCACCCGGAACCGGCACCCCGGAAGCGGGCGGCATCACCAGCCGCGAACTGCTGGAAATCATCCGCGGCTTCCGCGGCATGAACCTGGTGGGCGCCGACGTCGTGGAAGTGGCCCCCGCCTACGACCACGCCGAGATCACCGGTGTGGCAGCAAGCCATGTCGCCTACGAACTGGTGACCCTTCTGGCGGACAACGCCGTCGCCGGGGACCGGTTCGGAGCCGAAACAGGCTATGCAGCGCAAGCCCTTGGCCAGGAAGCCCGCCGCCCCGCAGGCTTCGCCGCAGCCGGCACGGAGTAGCCAGGATGATTGGTTCCGATCCGGGGATGGCAGCTCCGAGGAAAGGCACGGATGCCCGCAACGGCGGGGACCTCGTCGTCGAAACCCTTGAGGCGCTGGGCGCGAAAACTGTCTTTGGCATCCCCGGCCAGCATGCACTGGGACTCTTCGACGCGATGGGCAGGGGCAACCTGCAGTTTGTGTCATCCCGGGTGGAGAACAACTCGGCGTTTGCCGCCGACGGGTACTCCCGCGCCACCGGTGAAGTGGGCGTCCTCTTCCTTTCCACCGGGCCCGGAGCCCTGACATCGCTGGCCGGGCTGCAGGAAGCCTACGCGACGGGGGTTCCCATGGTGGTGGTGGCCAGCCAAATCCCGCTCGAGGGCCTCGGCGCCCGGCGCAAGGGCATGCTGCACCAGCTCGATGACCAGAAGGCTTCGGCGGCCAACGTCACCAAGAGCCAGCGGCTGATCCAGCACGCATCGGGCATTCCGTCCGCGATCCAGGACGCATGGACCGAGGCGATATCCTCGCCGCAGGGACCGGTATGGCTCGAGATCCCGCAGAACGTCCTGCTCGATCCGATCATGGTGCCGCCTGTGGAGGATGCCCTCGCTGAAGCTGCGGACAACCCGCCCCGGGTGGAACTGGTCCGCGAAGCCGTGAAATGGCTGCAGGCCGCGAAGCGTCCGGCCATTATTGCCGGCGGCGGCACACGGCGGGGCCGGGCCGAGAAGCCACTGCTCTCCATCGCGGAGAAACTTCGCGCCCCGGTGATCTGTACTCCTGGCGGCAATGGCGCCTTTCCCTGGACCCATGAGCTGTCGCTGCAGTCCTGGATCGAGGACCGCTACATGACCGATCTTCTGGAGGACGCCGACGTCCTGGTGGTGGTGGGTTCGTCCCTCGGCGAAGTCACCTCCAACTACTTCACCTTCGAGCCGCGCGGCAGGATCATCCAGATTGACGCCGAACCCCGGGTTCTGGAGTCGAACCGCCCGGGGCTGGGGATCCGTGCTGACGCCGGGCAGGCCCTCGCCGCCCTCGACGAGGCGCTTGCAGCTGGAAGCGGAGCCACCCCCGACTGGCACGGCACCCCGCCCGAGGACCTGGTGAAGGAATCGCTGGCGAAGGTCCGCGCACGCCTCGAGGCCCAGGACCTCGGCAAGGAACTGAAGTTCATGGCCGACATCCGCGAAGCAGTCCCGGCGGACATGCAGACCTTCTGGGACATGACCATTTCGGCCTACTGGGGCTGGAGCTGCTGGGACGCCCGCGAAGGCCAGTTCCACTCCGCGCAGGGCGCCGGTGGGCTGGGCTACGGCTTCCCCGCAGCCATCGGCGCAGCAGTTGGACTGCAAACCGTGGGCAAGCCGGGCCGGGTCCTCGCGGTCTCCGGCGATGGCTCGTCGATGTATTCGATTTCCGAGCTGGCCACCGCCAAGCAGCACAACGTTCCGGTCACGTGGTTGATCGTGGACGATGGCGGCTACGGAATCCTGCGCGAGTACATGGTGGGTGCCTTCGGCAAGGCCACCGCCACCGAACTCGCACGTCCGGATTTCTTCAAACTCGCCGAAGCATTCGGCGTGCCGGCCGCAAGAGTTGCACCTGAGGACGTGGGGGAGGCGCTTAAGGCCGGCTTCGCAGCGGACGGGCCCAACGTCGTCGTCGTCGAAACCCTCCTGAAGATGTTCGCCCCTACCCACCTTCCCGAATAACCCGCCGGGCTCCCAGCCAGGCACAAACAGTCGAAGGCCCCGCAACACGAGTCCGTGTGGCGGGGCCTTCCTGGCAACCGCTCCGCCTGATGGGGGACAGGCGGAGAAGCTGACACCAACCTAATGGAAAGCATGCTTACTTTCAACCTGGGGCGGTTCTGACCCTCAGGGTTCCGACTCCGGGGCTGTTAGTTTCCCAAAGCAACCATTTACCTATATAGTTGCTTCAGGCAAACAAGTAGGGAGCGCCTGAAGCCATGGCAGTAGCACCGGATACAGCAGCGGATCTCGTGTACCAGATATTCGACCTCCAGCGGGCGGTGCGGTGCATTGCCACCGCCAGCGTGCGTGGGCAGGGCACCGGGATCGCGCTCCAGGGCGTCCTGCGCTTCGTCGGCGAAGGGGAATCCCGTGCCACCCGCCTGGCCGAGCGGTTGGGGGTGAGCGCCCCGGTCCTCAGCCGCCATATTGCCGACCTTGAAGAGCATGGGCTCGTGGTCCGCAGGCAGGATCCCGACGACGGCCGGGCCCAGTTGGTTGCCCTCACGCCCCTGGGCGAGGAAAGGCTCCGCCACATCGAGGAGCAGCGGACAGCTGTCCTGCAGGACTACCTGCGCACCTGGAGCGAGGAAGACGCGGGCAACACCGCGAAAACCCTGCACAAACTCACCGAATCACTTCTGCAATCAGCCCGGGCAAAGGCGGCCGGCACCTTCCAACCCATCCCTAGGAGCTGACCCATGGCAACCCGGACCGAAACAAGCCAAACCGCCGCCCCGGCGTTATCCGCCGCACCCCCAGGAACACCTCCGGAGATGTCCCACCGCCAAATCATGGAAGCCCTAACCGGGCTCCTGGCGGCCTTCTTCACGGCAATCCTCAGCAGCACCATCGTGGCCAACGCGCTGCCCACCATCATGTCCGATCTGCACGGAACGCAGACGGACTTCGCCTGGGTCATCACGGCCGCGCTGCTGGCCAACGCCGCCACCACCCCCATCTGGGGCAAGCTTGCAGACCTCTTTGACAAAAAGGTCCTGGTCCAGCTCAGCATCGTGGTCTTCGTGGCCGGTTCCGTGATGGCTGGGCTGTCCGAGACCATCCCGCTGCTCCTCGTGGCCCGGGTCATCCAGGGCGTCGCCATGGGTGGCCTCACCGCCCTCGCCCAAGCCATCATCGGCACCATGATCCCGCCGCGCGACCGTGGCAAGTACTCCGGGTACATGGGCGCGGTGATGGCCGTCGGCACCGCCGGCGGGCCGCTGCTGGGCGGCTTTATCGTGGACAGCCCGCTCGGCTGGCGCTGGACCTTCTTCGTCTGCGTGCCGCTCGCCGTCGTGGCACTGATCCTGCTGCAGGTCACCCTCAAGATCAGCTACGTCCGCCGGCCCGCCACAATCGATTGGCTCGGGTCCATCCTGCTCACTTCGGGCGTGAGCCTGCTGCTGATCTGGGTCTCCTTCGCAGGCAACCCCGCCTACTACGACTGGATCTCCTGGCAGTCCGCCCTCATGGTGGGCGGCGGCGTCATTCTGCTCGCTCTGCTGGTCCTGGTGGAATCCAAGGTTGAGCAGCCCATCATCCCGCTCAAGATCATCTCCGAGCGCACCACGGCCCTGGCCATCGTCGCGTCCGTGGCTGTGGGTGTCGCGATGTTTGGTTCATCCACGTTCCTCGGCCAGTACTTCCAGGTGGCCCGCGGCGCGACCCCCACCGAGGCCGGGCTCCTCACCCTGCCCATGATCGCCGGAAACCTGGCCGGATCGGTGGCAACCGGCCTGCTGATCAGCCGCACGGGCAAGTGGAAGGACTACCTGATTGCCGGTTCGGTCCTGCTGATCGGCGGACTCGGGCTGGCCGGCACCATGGACCACACCACGGAGCTCTGGCACGCAGGCGTATTCACCGCGGTGCTGGGCCTGGGCCTGGGCATGCTGATGCAGAACCTCGTCCTGGCGGTCCAGAACACGGTCCGGGCTGCGGACATCGGGACGGCCAGCGCATCGGTGGCGTTCTTCCGGTCCGTGGGCGGCGCCATCGGCGTATCGGTTCTCGGCGCCGTCCTGGCCAACAGGGTCAGCGAACTTGCGACGCAGGGACTGACGGCAGCCGGAATTCCGGTGCAGGGAGGCTCCGCCGGCTCCAGCATGGATCTGGCCCACATGCCCGAACCCGTCCGCGCAATCATGCGCGCCGCCTATGGTGACGCCACCGCGGAGGTCTTCCTGATCTCCGCCGCGGTGACCGTTGTCGCCCTGGTATCCGTGCTGTTCATCAAAGAAAAGCCGCTGCGGCGCACGGTGGACATCCAGCCCCTGCAACCGGCGCCGGAGAAGGAAAGCACGACGCCGGTCCCAGCCTCCGCTGCCCGGTGAACCCCGGCATTACTCCTCCGGGATGTTCTTGTGCTGGGCTGTTTCACCGCCGGAAGGAGTTTCGTAGAGTTGGAGGGCTAACGGTGTCAGCCCCAGCTGGTACTACTTAAGCCCTCACCACTTCGCGCACTCTTCCAAAGGACCCGTGGGCATGCTCCTCACCCTTATACGGCGGTACTCCAGGCCGTACAAGCCATACATACTGGCCGTCATCGTTTTCCAGCTGGCGTCCACCATCGCGGCGCTGTACCTTCCCAGCCTGAACGCCCAGATCATCGACGAAGGGGTATCCCGCGGGGACACGGACTTCATCTGGCGCACCGGCGGAATTATGCTTTTGGTCGCCTTCCTCCAGGTGGGCACGGCCATTGCCGGCGTCTACTACGGATCCAAAACGGCCATGGCCGTGGGGCGCGACCTTCGGCGCGGTGTGTTCCGCAAAGTCACCAGCTTCTCCGCCAAGGACGTCAACACCTTCGGCGCGCCCACCTTGATCACGCGCGGCACCAACGACGTCCAGCAGGTCCAGATGCTCGTGCTTATGGGGCTGAACTTCATGGTGGCCACTCCCATCATGTGCATCGGTGGCATCATCATGGCCCTGCGTGAGGACATCAACCTGTCCTGGCTGGTCTGGGTCTCGGTACCCGTGCTGGTTGTGGTGGTGGGCTACCTGGTGGTACGCCTCATGCCTCTTTTCCGGGCCATGCAGAAAAAAATTGACCGCATCAACGGAGTCCTGCGTGAACAAATCATCGGCATCCGGGTGGTCCGCGCCTTTGTCCGCGAACCCTACGAAACCGAGCGCTTTGGCGAAGCGAACAAGGACCTGACGGACGTTTCCCTGAAGATCGGGGCCCTGTTTGTCCTGATGTTCCCCGCCATCGGCATGATCCTGCACCTGTCCACCGCCGCTGTGCTGTGGTTCGGCGGCCAGCGGGTGGACACAGGCGAAATGCAGGTGGGAGCACTCACCGCGTTCCTCCAGTACCTGCTGCAGATCCTCGTGGCCGTCATGATGGGCACCTTCATGGCCATGATGATCCCCCGTGCCTCGGTGTGCGCGGACCGCATCGGTGAGGTGCTCGACGTCGAACCCTCCATCCACGATCCCGGGCGGCCCGAGGCACCAGCCGCACTGGCCGGGGTCGTGGAATACCGGAACGTCACCTTCGCGTACCCGGGCGCGGAGTCGCCGGTGCTGAGCAATATCAGCTTCACCGCAAAACCGGGGGAGACCATCGCCATCATCGGTGCCACGGGGGCAGGGAAAACTTCGCTGGTGTCCCTGCTGCCGCGCCTCTACGACACCGTGGAAGGGGAGGTGCTCCTGGACGGAGTTCCGGTCAGCAAACTGGACCGGGCAGAGATCACCAGGCGAGTGGCACTGGTGCCGCAGCGGCCCTACCTGTTCTCGGGCAGCATCGAACACAACCTCCGCTTTGGCAAGACCGAAGCCACGGACCAGGAACTCTGGGACGCGCTCGAAGTGGCACAGGGCGCCGACTTTGTCCGGAACAAGAAAAACGGGCTGAACTCCCGCATTTCCCAGGGCGGAACCAACGTCTCCGGCGGTCAGCGCCAGCGCCTTTGCATCGCCCGCGCGCTGGTTACCAAGCCCCGGGTCTACCTCTTTGATGACTCCTTCTCCGCCCTTGACGTCGCTACCGACGCCCGCCTCCGGGCGGCGCTCAAGCAGACCACCGCCGACGCCACCGTCATCATCGTGGCGCAGCGCATCTCCACCATCACTGAAGCGGACCAGATCCTGGTGCTGGACAACGGCCGCATCGTGGACCGCGGCACCCATGGGCAACTCCTGGAAACCTCACCCACCTACCAGGAAATTGTTGAATCCCAGCTAAGCGTGGAGGAAATGGCATGAGCCCCCGCAGGAAAAACTCCGCTGACGTGCACGGCTCAACGGACGCCCCAGACCAGGCTGGGGCGGGCCTGGTTGAGGACGGCGCGGTTGAGGACGAGGAATTCTTCGAAGAGGAATACAAGCCTTCCGAAGCTGACGGCGACATGTTCGGCGGCATGCCTGCCAAGAAAGCCGAACACTTCTGGCCGTCCGCCAAGCGGCTGATGGGACTGCTGAAGCCAGAGGCCGCGGGCATCTACGCCGTGGTCGCGATGGTGGTGGTCGCGGTGGTCCTGAACGTTATTGCCCCCAAGATCCTTGGCCAGGCCATGGACGTGATCTTCGGCGGTGTGGTTGGCAAGCAGCTCCCAGCGGGCGCCAGCAAGGAAGAGTTCGTGGCGGGATTGCGCCGGCAGGGGCAGGACAACTTCGCGGACATGATCTCCAAGATGGAGCTGGTACCGGGCAGCGGCATCGACTTCCAGAAACTCTCCTTCCTCATCGCTGCAGTGCTGCTGATGTACTTCGTAGCCAACATCTTCCTGTGGCTGCAGGGTTACGTCCTGAACCGCATCGTCATGAAGGTTATCCGCCGGCTCCGTGACGACACTGAACAGAAGCTCAACCGGCTGCCCTTGAACTACTTCGACACCCGCCAGCGCGGCGACGTCCTCTCCCGGGTAACAAACGACGTGGACAACATCCAGCAGGCGCTCCAGCAGGCGTTCGCCCAGCTGATCAACTCGCTGCTCACAGTCATCGGCATCGTGATCATGATGTTCATCGTCTCCTGGCAGCTGGCCCTCATTGCCCTCGTGGCACTGCCGCTGTCCGGCGTCGCCGCCGGGATCATCGGCTCACGCAGCCAGAAGCTTTTTGCCGCCCAGTGGAAAAACACCGGTTCCTTGAACGGCCAGATCGAGGAGTCGTTTTCCGGCCATGACCTGGTACGGGTCTTCGGACGGGACGCCGACATGCTGGAACGGTTCGAGCAACGCAACGAGGCCCTGTACAAGGCCAGCTTCGGGGCCCAGTTCGTGTCCGGCATCATTTTCCCCGTGATGCAGTTCGTCTCCTACCTCAGCTACGTGGGCATTGCCGTGGTGGGCGGACTTCGGGTGGCCTCGGGCTCCATGTCCCTGGGTGACGCCACCGCCTTCATCCAGTACTCCCGCGAGTTCACCCAGCCGCTGGGTCAGATGGCCGGGATGGCCAACATGCTCCAGTCCGGCGTGGCGTCATCCGAGCGTGTATTCGAATTCCTGGATGCCGAAGAACAGGACTTGGAAACGGCCACCGAGCACCTGCCGGCCAAAACGAACGGGCACGTTCAGTTCAGGAACGTCACCTTCAGCTACACGGAAGACAAACAGCTAATTGAAGACCTGTCCTTCAACGCTGAGCCGGGCCACACCGTTGCCATCGTTGGTCCCACCGGTGCCGGAAAGACCACCCTGGTCAATCTCGTGATGCGCTTCTATGAGCTCAATTCCGGATCCATCACCCTTGACGGGGTGGACATCACCCGGCTCAGCAGGTCCGAACTGCGTTCCAAGGTGGGCATGGTGCTCCAGGATGCCTGGCTGTTCGGCGGGTCCATCTACGAGAACATCCGCTACGGCAACCTGGACGCCACCGAGGAACAGGTCATGGCCGCGGCCAAGGCCACCTTCGTGGACCGCTTCGTGCGCGCCCTCCCCGAGGGCTATGACACGGTGATCGACGAGGAAGGCAACAACGTCAGCGCCGGTGAGAAGCAGCTCATCACCATCGCCCGTGCCTTCGTTGCCAACCCGTCGCTGCTGATCCTCGACGAAGCCACCAGTTCCGTTGACACCCGCACCGAAGTGCTGGTGCAGAAGGCCATGGCGGCGCTGCGCACGGACCGCACCAGCTTTGTCATCGCCCACCGGCTTTCCACTATCCGCGACGCCGACACCATTTTGGTGATGGAGAACGGCAGGATTGTGGAACAGGGCAACCACAAGGTCCTCCTTGCCGCCCAGGGCGCCTACCACCGGCTGTACATGTCCCAGTTCGCCGGCGCGAACGCCGGCGAACTGCCGGTGGACGATTCGACGGCGGTGCACAGTTGAGCGCTCAGGAGGCACTTGCGCGGGAGAACGCGGCGGTGCAGCACGGCGCACATATACAGGAGGATTCCATGCAGCAGGATGCACGGGTGCAGGACGCCCCGCAAAAGCCGGACAGTGACGGCGGGCGGCGGATCGAGGTCCTGGTTCCCATGCGTTGGGGTGACATGGACGCTTATGGGCACATCAACAACGTCCAGATTGTCCGGATGCTCGAGGAAGCGCGGATTGGTGCTTTCGGGCCGCCGCGGGGAGCAGGACTGCCCGGTATCGAGCCCCACGTCTCCCTCTTCAACGACGTCCCCGACGGCACCATGGCGCTGGTGGTGGACCATAAGATCCGTTACGTCAGGACCTTGGAGTACCGAAACATTCCGGCTGTGGTCCAGGTGTGGATCGGCGCCGTCAAGGGAGCAAGCTTCGATATCCATTACCTGGTCCAGGATCCCGTCACGGGGGAGGAGTGCGTGAAGGCCAGCAGCCACCTCGCCTTCGTTGACGAAACCACAGGGCGGGTGCAGCGCCTAACACCGGAACAAAAGGAACGGATGGCGCCGTTCACGGCCTGAGCCGATATCACCGAGGTGTGGTCCGGCTGCTCCGGAAATGTCCACTGGGGCGGGTGCAGCCATTGCACTGGAGAAGGTGGCACCGGAAACTGAAAACCCACAGCACAGAGGAGCAGACAATGGCCCAGAAAAAGACCTGGAAAGAAATGTCACCGTCAGCTAAGGCTGGCACCATATTGGTAGGCATCGGGCAGGTGTCCCTCCTGGTTGCGGCGCAGCGGGACATTTCGAAGCGTCCGGCCGCGATGATCAACGGTCCGAAGGCTGCCTGGCGTGCGGCATCCTTCATCAACTTCATAGGGCCCGTGGGCTACTTCACCTTCGGCCGGAAAAAGCCCGGAGCGGTGTCGTAGCGGGGGTGAAGCCGCGGAGGCGCGGGCGGCTCCGAGCACCGGTTCAGCTTCACCCTGTAAATTTGAATCCATGACCCCCGCCTCCACTGCTGCCATGACCCGCGCCCTCGGCATCTCCAAGGAGATCGAGGACGCGGCGTGGTTCGTGCTTGGTCCGGGGCTCCTCGGCAAACCATCAGCACTTGATGGCCGCACCATGACCTGGACGTCCGAGGCCGCGGCGGAACTCCTGGAAAGGCTGGAACGGGGCACGCCGGATCCGAAGGCGCCCATGATGACGAACCTCCGGCAGAACCTCGACGGCGCGTCCCGGCAAGCAAAGCAGCTGGCCGTCGAACTGTTGTTCCTGCAGTCCCTGCCGCTGGCCCATGAGGTGAAGTCCCTCAAGGTCAAGCGCGCCCGCGTGGCCGAGGCCGCCTCCTGGCTCGAACCCCCGCTTGACCTGCCCGATGAGCTGTATGAGGGCCTGACGGACCATGGTGTCATCCGTGACCGGACGGCTGAGTTCAACTGGACAATCTGGGACCACCTGAAATGGCTGTGCCGTTTTGTGCAGCAGGTGGACCAGCAGCCTACCGCTGACATTGCCGCAGCACTGCAGGACCCGTTGCAGTTCCACCGCCTCGCCGCAGCCACGCCCGGCGACCAGCCGGCCATCCGCCGCAGCATCGAGTTCCTCACCTGGCCCAGCTACTTCGAGCCCGTCGTCGCGGATGTGGAACGCCAGGAGATCCGCGACGCCTTCGCCTCGCTGGTGGGCGGCGCGAAGGGCGACGCCGAGGAGGACGTCACCGCGGACATCCATCGCATCCGCCTGCACCTGGATGAGCAGGCCGGCCAGCGCATCGACTGGCACGCCCGCCAGCTCGTCAGCCAGTGGCGCAAAGTGGGCGACCCGGGCCGGCGGGCGTGGCTGCTGCGCACGCACAGCGACAACACCGAGCTGCTCACAGCCTGGCAGGGCGAGGAGAAGGTGACGCTCGACGTCGAGCATCTCCGCCTGCTGGATCCCGGCGTCACAGCGGGCCTGGTCCAGCACGCAGTGGACGAGGACTACAAGCACCTCGGCTACGTGGAGCGCGAGGACACCAAAACGGTGGTCTTTGCGTTCCTGACGGTCATGAAGCCCGGGGACTTGGTGCTGTACCAGCACTCGGGCGCCGTACGGCTCGGCGTGGTGCTGGGCGAGCCCGAACACAACGCGGACAACCGGCGGTTGCGCCGGAAGGTCCGCTGGTTCGATGAAGGCCACACCACTACGAGCCTTCCCCGCCACGTCCAGCGGCAGCTGGCCACACCCGGAATCGTCGTCGACCTGACCCGCGTGGTGCAGGCCCTGCAGGCCCTGTTGCCGGCCGAAGCGGAAACAGAGCCCGACGGCGATGCTGAAGCGGCCGCCGTCGTACCTCCCGTCCAGGAGGGCTTCCGTGCGCTGACCCGCGAGTTCGCAGACGCCCTGCACATGGAGCTGGAGCCGCTCCAGGAAATTGCCGAGCTGCTGGAGGAGAACCGCCAGCTGGTCCTGTATGGTCCGCCGGGCACCGGCAAGACCTACCTGGCCAAGCACCTTGCCGCAGAGCTGGCGGACGACACCACCGACGAGCGGGTCAAACTCGTGCAGTTCCACCCGTCGTACGCCTACGAGGATTTTTTCGAGGGCTACCGGCCGGACAAAACCGACGAGGGCCAGGTCTCCTTCAAACTGGTGGCCGGCCCGCTCCGCCGGCTGGCTGAAGAAGCAGCCAAGCCGGGCAACGAAAAGAAACCGTACTTCCTCATCATCGACGAGATGAACCGTGCCAACCTGGCCAAGGTTTTCGGCGAACTGTACTTCCTGCTGGAGTACCGCGATGATCGGATTTACCTGCAGTACAGCCCTAACGAGCCGTTCACGCTGCCGGACAACCTTTACATCATCGGCACCATGAACACCGCGGACCGGTCCATCGCCATGATGGATGCCGCCATCCGCCGCCGCTTCGCGTTCATCGAGCTGCACCCGCAGACGGAACCGGTGAAGGGGTCCCTGCTCCGGTTCCTCGAGGCGCGCAGGTTGGACACCACCCCGGCGTTGCTGCTGGATGCCCTGAACAGCGCCATCGACGAGTGGGACCGGGACCTGATGATCGGCCCGTCGTACTTCATGAAGTCCGCCGCCCACACTCCTTCCGGGCTGCGGCGCATCTGGAAGTACGAGCTGATGCCCCTGCTTGAGGAGCACTATCACGGCCAGCTGACCCGGGCGCAGCTGGAGGAACGCTTCGGACTGGACCGGTTGCTGGAACGCCTTGCGGGCCGCTGATCCCGGCTCGTCCGTCCGGCATCTGGTGCTGGACGAACTGTCCCGTGGAATGGTGGGACGGCTGGACACGGCCAGCGCCGCTTTCCTGAACTCCAGCGGTCTGGCCAAGGCGTCTCCGATGGGCCTCGGACTGTACCGCATCGAGCCGGTGGGCAAGGTGGGCTCGGTGCGGACTCCCACGGTGCAACTCGATGTCCGGCCCAAGGACCGGCTGGGGCTCAGCCGGCTCCTGTTCCTGCTCAGCTACGCCGGCGAACAGGGTTTCCGTCCGGATACCGTTGCGGCGCTGGAAGACAGCGAGCTGTGGAGCGCGCTCGCGGAGTCGCTGGCCCAGCTCGCCGAACGGGCACTGGGCCGCGGCGTCCTGCAGGGCTACCCGACCGTGGACGAGTCCCTCCGCACGGTGAAGGGCCGCATCCGGATCTCTGACCAGATCTCCCGGCGGCCGGGGATGCTGGTGCCGCTGGAGGTGTCCTATGACGAGTTCAGCGAGGACATCGCCGAGAACCGCATCCTCCGCGCCGCATTGGAGCGGATGGGCCAGGTGCCGCGGGTCCGGCCGGAGGTGTTGAGCCGGCTGCGCCAGCTCAAGGGAAGGCTCGACGCCGTAACCCGCCTTCCAGCAGGCGCCCCGCTGCCGAGGTGGACGGCAACCCGGATAAACCTGCGCTACCACGTCGTCCTCCGCCTGGCAGAGCTGATCCTTCGCAACGCCTCGGCCGAAGCCGGCCAGGGCCAACAGCAGACGGCGTCGTTTGTAGTGGACATGGCGCAGGTGTTCGAGGACTTCGTGGGCACCGCGTTGCGCGAGGCCCTGTCGCCCTACCCGGGGGAGCTGCGGCTGAAATACCACGCGCTCCTGAGCGAGGCGGTCCGGGACTCCGACCGGCTTTCCGTGCAGCCGGACGCCGTTCACCTCCTGGGCGGGCGTCCCGTAGTGGTCTTCAACACGAAGTACAAAGCTGCCTCCGACCTCGGGGCCTCCCTCACCGCCGACCATTACCAGATGCTGGCCCACTGCACCGCTCTGGCGGTCCCCACTGCATGGCTGGTGTACGCAGGAGCCGGCGAGGTTAAGCTGCGCCGCATCCTCAACACCGACATCGACATCGTGGAGTTCCCGCTGGACCTGTCCAGGCCGCCGTCGGAAATCCTCGCCTCCATCTCGGAACTGGCCCGGCAGTCCTGGGGCGAGGTGGTCCGGCAGGCGTCCGCGCGCTAGCCGGGCAGCGCCCGGAGGGCACCCGGGCCCTGCATGCGGGGTTAGGGTCCGGGTGGGGACTACACCGGCACCCGGAACGTAAACGTGGTTCCCTTGCCCAGGTCGCTTTCCACTTCGATGGTCCCGCCGTGGGCCTCCACGATGGCTTTGCTGATCGGCAGGCCCAAGCCGACGCCAGGGATGGCTGTCCTGCGGACGCTGCTGGTGCGGAAGAACTTTGCGAAGACCTCGGAGGCGTCCTCGGGGCTCATGCCCATTCCGGTATCGCTGACCCGGCAGGCCAGGTGGCCGTCCTCCTGTGCCAGCGTGACCAGCACATTGCCGCCATCGGGGGAGTACTTGAGGGCGTTGGACACCAGGTTGTCCAAGACCTGGGAAATCCGTGCCCCGTCCACGTGTGCCTCCAACCGCTCCGGTGTATCAGCAGCCAGAACCACACCGGAGGCCGCCGCTTTCGGCATGGCGGAGGAGACGCTGCTGCGAACAAGATCAGCCACGTCAACAGTGTGCGGGGAGACGATCAGCTGTCCGTTGCGGCTGGACAGCAGATCCGATACCAGCGTGAGCAGCCGCTCCGAATTCCTCCGGATAATTTCCAGCATGTCCCGCTGGGATTCCTCCGGCTCATCGCTCAATAGAATTTCCACATACCCAAGGATTGATGTCAGTGGCGTGCGGAACTCATGCGAGACGCTGGAGACGAAGTCGTCCTTGGCCGCCAGCGCGTTGACCAGGTCCGTGACGTCGCTGAAGGCGATCACGGAGCCGGAGAATTTCCCGTCGGCGTCCTTCATTGCCCGGGCGGTGGTCACGAAGGCACGTTGCTCATTGCCTGAGCCAAGCCAGACAAGGTAATCGGTGAACGTTTCTCCCAGCACGGCACGGCGGACAGGGCGTTCCTGCACTGGAACCAGCGTTTTGCGGTCCGGTCCGTAAACGAGCAATTGGGACTCGTCCGGGTCCGCTATGTCCTTGGGCCGCGCCAGTTCGTGGTTTACCCGCTGCTTCCGGTTCATCAGCACGTCATGCCCGTCGGCGTCCACCGCCAGGACGCCCAGGTGGACGGTGTCCAAGACCGTATTCAACAGCGCTTCCTGGCGCTGGCTCGTCTGCAGGTTCGCCTGCAGCTGGGCGTCCTTATCCTCCAGCTGCCGCTGTTGCCGCATCATGCTGTGGGTCAGGACACTGACGGACACGCCGATGCCCAGCATAATCACGGGCAGGAGCAGGGCGCGGGTGAATTCCTGGGCTGTGGAGGCACCCTTAAGCAACAAGGGCACCCAGATGATGGCAAGCGGTCCCAAAAAGGAGAGCCACAGTGCAGCCCGCGGGTAATATCCGGAGGCACATAGCCAAATGACCGGGAACACCGAAAGCAAACCCAGGGTGGTCAGGCTTTCCTGCCCGCCCTCCCGGGCAAAACCGATGGAAATGAAGTCCAGCAGTGGAACGATGAGGAAGCTTGTATAGGGCAACCGCTCCCAAGGGGTGAAGTAGCAAATGCCCATGATGGCAAGCTGTGAAATGACGAAGACGGCAAACAGGGGATTTTCAAGCGTGCCGGGAAAGAACGCCCACACCAGGAACACGGTGAAGAGAGTCGTCACAAAGAGCGGCATCTGGCTCAGCGCTACCCGTTGCGTCAGCCGGAGCTCGTGAAAGGGCCGCCGAAAGAACCTTATCCGGCCGGACGACCACGCTACGGGCTTAGTCATGGCGTGGAAACTTGCGGGACAAGGTGTGTAAGGCCATATCAGCAGGATATCCGCAGCCAGCTATACTTCAGACGTTGGCTGCTGAGGGGACGCTATGAGTGATGCACGTGTCGGACTGGTTATTGAGGATGACCACGACATTCGGGAACTGGTTCGCACAGTGTTGACCCAGGCAGGCTTTGACGTGACCGTAGCGAGCAGCGGCGCCGAGGGCGTCCTGACGGCCAAAACACTCAACCCGGATGTCATCACCCTGGACCTCGGGCTGCCGGACATTGATGGTTTTGAGGTCTCCCGGCAGATCCGTGAATTCTCCGATGCCTATATCGTGATGCTGACGGCCCGCACTGAAGAGCTGGACACCCTCATCGGGCTGGAATCCGGCGCGGACGATTATCTCACCAAACCGTTCCGGCCCAGGGAGCTGCGCGCCCGCATCGCTGCGATGATGCGCCGTCCCCGTTCCGTCCCGGAGCCGTCAGACGCAACAGATGCCGAGGCATCAGCGGATGCCCTGGCGCACCCCGAACGTGGCAACTACAGCCATAACGGGCTGGAGTTAAGTTATGCATCCCGCACGGTGGCCGTGGACGGCACCGAGATGAACCTGACCCGCACTGAGTTCGAGCTACTGCACGCACTGCTGGAAGCAGGCAGGACTGTCCGGACCAAATCGGACCTGGTGCGTCGGCTGCGGGACGAGGACTACGACGTCGGGGGTTACATCAGCGAAGCGGACGAACGGTCCGTCGAGGTGCATATGGGGAACTTGCGCAAGAAACTGGGGGATTCGCCGCAGAAGCCGCGGTGGCTCCAGACGGTTCGCGGTGTGGGCTACAGGCTGGCTCCGGGCGAACACTGAGTCTGCAGTCTGTCCATCGTTTGCCCGCTGCACCGGCTGATTGGTCGAAGGAACGTTTTAGCAAGCCTGGGCAGGACGACGGCGGCGTCATCGTCAAGCCCTTCAGTCCGGATTTCGCCCTCCAGGGCTGCCGCCAGGCCTGCGAGCCGCTCGGCGCCCACCATTTGGCTGGATGTCTTCAGGCTCAGCACAGCGTCGACCGAACCGTCCAGGTCGCCAGCGGTCAGGGCGAGCCTCAGGCGGCCGATGCGATGGGGTAGGTAGTTGATGAAGTTGCCAACAAAAACCCGGCAGTAGCCCTCGTCCTCCCCGAGATCCTCACGGAGCCGGTCCAGGACTGTATGGTCCACCAATGGCCAGCCGGAGTCGTCGGACGGGGTCATCGCTGTCCTTTCGGCTGTGGTCTTCCACTCCGGAAACCGGTGGATTACGTGGGGCATTGGCTCCTTCTCAGATTAGGGCTGCTTCGCCTGCTCACGACGGGTCCGCGTGAGAATTGTGGCTTTCTTGATGAGGCTGTAAGTACAGCCCTGTGCCCGACCTTGCTGCTCCGCACTTCGTTATGGGCGTCACATGGTCCCGCCTGCAGCAGGAGCCCCATGTGCGTCATCAACAGCGCGTCCTGGCCCGGTTTACCGTTTTGTGCGGCCCCCTTGGGTCGCCGCAGTTAGCTGGCCGCTGCTCCGGACCCTTTCGTGCTGCAGTCCTCCAAGCGGGACAACGAAGTCATCCTTCCGGGCCGATATCAAGAGCTACCGGGGTAAAGGCAAAAGATCGCCTCAAGAATGCTCCCTGTTCAGGCCCGGGCCGGAGGGCGAGGGTGCGGCGCCGAGAAACTGCACCAGCTGAGCTTCCAGTGCCGAGCCGTCCTTGAGCTCACATTCCCAAACGGTGAGCACCTCCCAGCCGGCGTCCTCCAGCAGGCGGCGCTGGCCCGCGTCGCGCTCCTTGGTGCGTGAACGCTTGGCTGCCCAGAACTCGGCGTTCGCTTTGGGCGCGTGCAGGCCCACCCGGCAGTTGTGGAAATGCCAAAAGCAGCCGTTGACGAAGATGACTTTGCGGCGGCCCGCGAAGACAAGGTCAGGATTGCCCGGCAGGCGGGTTCCGCCCGTGCGTCCGTGCAGGCGGTATCGGTATCCCTTTGCGTGGAGGAGGCGGCGGACCAGCAGCTCGGGCTTGGTGTTTTTGCCGCGGATCCGGGACATGTTCCAGCTGCGCTGCTCCGGGCTCAGCTTGTCCGCCATGCTTCCAGTCTAGGTTCCTAGAAACCGCGCTCCGGCTGGTCCCCGAGCTGGAAATGGCGCCCGGTCACCGATGTGGGTTCGATTTCGACGTAGAAGTCCTTGAGCGTGGGCAATCACGACTTCAGCCCCAGCTCCTCCACGGAAGCGAGTTCGGCCGAGTTGCTCAGGACCCGGGCTTTGCCCCGAAGGACCACGGACCACGCCTCGTCCGAGAGGATGCCGTCGGCCTCGAAAAGCACTGCTGAGTTTATGATCAGCTGGGCGAGCTCGTTGCCAGGAGCAGTCCGCAGGTACAGCATGCCGCCATTCTTCTGTGTCCCTTGGGAAAGTTCCAGGGGCTCGACGCGTTCATTCGTCGTGACCAGCTTGAGTCAACGCCGCGGAGGACTGCTTACGAGTCGGCTTCTTCTATGACGTTCTCCGAGACAAGTGGGTGGTGAATGGAGGGGCCTGCACCTGTGGATAAGTCTTATCGCTGAAATGTGAGGTGGGCTACCCTTAGATCACTGTCCGGAGTATGCCGTCTTGAAACTACGGGGGGATTAGCGGCCCATGACATCGCATAACGTATTCGCATCCAGATTGAAGCGTCTTGGCGGTGTCGCCACAGTTCTCGCCGGAGCGTTGGTGCTGGCCGGGTGTGCGGGCGGAGCGCCTGCAGATCCCGGCGCCGTATCCCCGACTGCTGCACAGTCAGCCTCCTCCAGCCCTTCGGCCACTCCGACGGCGACACCAAGCGCCGCCTACAAACCCGCCGACGCATCCGGCCCAGCCCAAAACGTCCCCCTTCCCGTGCTTCCCGAAGTGGCAAAAACGGAGACGAAGGAAGGGCTTGAAGCTTTTGTTCGCTACTGGTACTCAACCCTAAATTACGCTTTTGAAACCGGTGAGACGGACAAACTTGCAGAAATAAGCGGACCCAGCTGTGTCTTCTGCAATGGACTAAGAGACGGAGTGACAGAGGCATGGAGAGAAGGTCGTTGGGTGTCGGGAGGAAAAATTGAAACGCCTGCCATCTCTGTCGTCTTCGACCCCGGGGTGGAACCACACGCCATAGTCCAGGTGCTGCAGCAAACGATCGAAATCAGAAAACCGGATGGGAGCCTTTTTCAAGCCCCGACTGCGGCTACAAATACGGGGAGCCGTGCGGCCGCTACTTTTGGCCCCACAGGCTGGACGATGACTGACCTCGGTCTAATCAGGTAAGAGGATGAAAGCCGGGCCTCTGAAAGTCCTCTGGATGACCTTGCTGCTACTGGTTGTCAGTCCCACCCTCGCGTTCGCCGACATTTCACTCGGCTATGAGGAGAAGGGACTAGGAATTGGTGCGGATCAATGGGTTATCGAAGAAGGCACGGGCCACCTTGTGCGTGCAGCGCCAGGCTCTGTAAATACCGACCCCAACGAGTACAAGTACGAGCTCCAATGCCACCTTGGCGGGGGTGATTTCGATACTCCGTGCCTCGCCCGGCAGATTGAATGCAACGATGGCCCGGAGGGCGAGGAGGGCATTCCCGTCATCTGGCTGTCAAGGCCCCGCGGGGTTCCCGGCGCTGTCTGGGCCCACCACTCGGGCCCGACCTGCCTTTACGATGCTCAGCCGGAAGACCTGCTGCCGCGAATTGCCGCGGACATTCAGCGGCAGTTCGAAAGCCTGCCCGTGAACGCCGGAACGGTCGTTGCCCAACCCAGCCCCCACACGCTAAGGGGTGCCGAAACAAACTTCTATGCCGAAGCAGTTGAACAGCAGTTCGACGTCACGATGTTCGGCCAGCAGGTGCACATCGTGGCCACTCCGGTCCAGTACACCTGGAACTACGGCGACGGCACTGTCTTCGGTCCGCAACCGTCAATGGGAGGCCCGCTGCCGCAGGACCGGTGGGGCGAAAAGACGAGGACGAGCCACGCTTACGGAACTACTGGGGACTTCCAAATCGTGCTGACCACCACCTTCCAGGGAACTTACTCGGTAAACGCAGGCCCTCCGCTGCCCATCCCCGGTCAAGGCCAATTCAGTGCACCACCTCAAACCATCAGCGTCTGGCGGTCACTGACTCGGAACTATGCCGACGACTGCAACGTGAACCCGCAAGGGCAGGGCTGCCCGGGCGTCGGGGCACCGCGCTGATCTCCTGCCGTTGCCGGACGGGCGCGCCGACGGGTGCGATACACACATCCGTCGGCGTCAGCTCCCTACCTGCGGTAGGTCGGGACCGCGCGGCAAGGGTGTGATCCGCACCGCATCCGGAATAGTTGCAGGTGCCTCCCAGTTGCGCCAGACAGTACGTCGAATACTTCGAAAGGACGCGCATGCTGTTTTCCCCTCTGGCCCTTGGCGAACTTGAGCTCCCGAACCGACTGGTGATGGCGCCCCTGACCCGGCTCCGCGCCGGAGAGGATGGTGTTCCCGGACCCCTCATCGCGGAGCATTATCGCCAGCGCGCTTCGCTTGGCCTGATTGTCAGCGAAGGAACCTACCCCAGCCAGGCAGGCCGTTCCTACCCCGGCCAGCCCGGCATCGTCACTGAGGAACAGGTAGCCGGTTGGAAGAAGGTCACCGACGCGGTCCACGCCGAAGGCGGCCGGATGTTCGCCCAGGTTATGCATGGCGGCCGGGTCTCGCACCCCGACATCACAGGCGGCAACACCATCGTCGCCCCCAGTGCAGTAGCCATTGAGGGCGACGTTCGCACCCCCTCGGGCAAACAGCCCTACCCCGTGCCGCACGCACTCACCACGGACGAACTGCCTTTGGTGTTTCAGGAATTCGTGGCCGCCTCGCTGAACGCCATAGAGGCAGGGTTCGACGGCGTGGAGCTGCACTCGGCCAACGGCTACCTCCTTCATGAGTTCCTGGCACCGAACTCCAACATCCGCACGGACAGCTACGGTGGTTCCCCGGAGAACCGGGCTCGTTTCGTCATTGAGGCGGTCAACGCGGTTGTGGCAGCAGTGGGAGCCAACCGGGTGGGTATCCGTATCTCGCCGGAGCACAACGTCCAGGGCATTGCGGAGGTTGACGCCGCAGATGTCCGGGCAACCTATGAGGTGCTGGTGGACAGCATCGCCCCGCTGAACCTCGCCTACCTCAGCATCCTGCACCACGAACCGGCCGGCGAACTGGTCCAGGACCTCCGCGCCCGCTTCGGCGGCACCTTCCTGGTCAACACCGGCTTCAGCGTCGTCACCACCCGGGAGGAAGCGGCTGCGCTGGTGGCGGACGGCCACGCTGACGCGGTGGTGGTGGGCCGTCCCGCCATCGCCAACCCCGACCTGGCACGGCGGTGGAACGAGAGCCTGCCGCTGAACGAGCCCGACCCCTCCACCTTCTACGCCGAAGGCGCCAAAGGCTACACAGACTACCCGGCCTACGCCGGCTAATTGCCCTTCAACGCAATTACGCGATAACAACGACGGCGGCACCCGGCCTGGGTGCCGCCGTCGTTTGCTGTCCGGTGTGCTGTCCCGGCAGCGGGCGCCGAGCGCCATCCGACGGCCTTCGGCTACTTGAAGTTGGCCCACCGGGCTCCACAGGGGTCCCGGCGGTGATCGAATGCTACTCCAGCAAATGGAGTTTTACTAGGGGCGGGTCCAGCGACAGCAGGAAGTGCTAAAGAAGCGCCTCCCGGCCGGTTCCTTCTGTCATCACGAGCTTGCCGTCCTCGATGGACACCAGCACGCTTTTGGGCTTTCCACTGACCTTCGTGATCGCCTTTAGGCCCTTGTTCGTCACTTCAACTCCGACGTGCGCGCCCTTTGCCGGCAGCTCCACGGACACCTCGGACGCGATGCCGAGTATGGGATTTGTGGAAACGTCCAAGTCCCGCCGCGCCTGCTTGCCGTTCACCGTCACGGTGATGTTCGCTTCCTCGAACCCCTCCTGAAACACAATAAGCAGTTCCCGCATGATGCCCTCTTCCTCGAGCGATGGGTGCCTTGTGACGGTATTCCAACTACAGCACTTTGCGGGCGGCAGCGGAATAGCCAGCTCCCAGGCGGTGGCGTTCAGCGCCAGTGGAGCGGGGCCAAGCGCTTAGGGCAAGATGTTCTGGTGACCCAACTGCCGCATGCTCCTTCCCCTGCACCGTCCGCAACCAGCAAAAGGGAGGACGGAATCTATAGCCAGATCGCAGCCGAACTGGGTGTCAAAGCCTGGCAGGTGAAAGCAGCGGTGGAGCTGCTCGACGGCGGCTCCACCGTCCCCTTTATTGCCCGGTACCGCAAGGAAGCCACCGGCACGCTGGACGACACGCAGCTTCGCGACCTCGATGAGCGCCTGCGCTACCTCCGCGAGCTGGAGGACCGCCGTCGTACGGTGCTCGATGCCGTTGCATCGCAAGGCCAACTCACCCCCGAGCTGCAGAAAGCGATCCTCGCTGCTGATACCAAGTCCCGGCTCGAGGACATCTACCTGCCCTTCAAATCCAAGCGGCGGACCAAAGCACAGATGGCCCGTGAAGCCGGCCTGGAGCCGCTGGCCGACGCGCTGCTGAAACGGCCGGAGCTTCACCCGGATCGTGAGGCCGCCAAGTACCTCAACCCTGAGCACGCCGTTGGTGATGCAACTGCCGCGCTCGCCGGTGCGAGGGCCATTCTCGTGGAGCGGGTTGCGCAGGATCCCGACCTCGCCGCAACCCTGCGCGAGCGTCTTTGGACACAGGGCCGCATGGTGTCCCGCGTGAAGAAGGGGAAGGAGACCGAGGGGCAGAAGTTCGCTGACTACTTCGAGTTCGCGCAGGCCCCGGCGGGTATGCCGTCGCACCGGGTATTGGCTTTGCTGCGCGGCGAGAAGGACGGCGTCCTTGAGCTCGATCTTGCCGAAGCAGACCCCACAGACGACGCCGCCCTTGTCGCCGCGCGTTCCCGGTACGAGTCAGCGGTGGCCAGGTGCCTTGGGGTCGCCGACCGCGGACGTCCCGCTGACAGCTGGCTAATGGAAACGGCGCAGTTGGCGTGGCGGTCGCGCGTGCTCGCGCGGTTGACGGCCGATCTTCGGGGCAAGATGTTCGCCGCCGCAGAGGACGAGGCCGTCCGCATTTTCGCCGCCAACCTTCGGGACGTGCTGCTGGCAGCACCTGCCGGGAACCGGGCGACGCTGGGACTGGACCCTGGGCTTCGGACCGGCGTCAAGGTAGCAGTGGTGGACGGCACCGGCAAGGTTGTGGCAACGGACACGGTCTACCCGCACGCGCCGGCCAGGAAGTGGGACGAGGCGCTGGCAACGCTGGTACGGCTGGCACGGCAGCACACCGTCGAACTGGTGGCCATTGGCAACGGAACCGCGTCCCGGGAAACGGATAAGCTCGCCGCTGAACTGATAAAGCGTCTGCCGGACGTGGAGCGCAAGCCGCAGAAGCTTGTGGTTTCTGAAGCCGGGGCATCCGTCTACTCGGCTTCAGCCCTCGCCGCGGCCGAGTTGCCGGGGATGGATGTGTCTCTCCGCGGGGCAGTGTCCATTGCCCGCAGGCTGCAGGACCCCCTTGCCGAACTGGTAAAGATTGATCCGAAGTCCATCGGCGTTGGCCAGTATCAGCACGACGTGACGGCATCGAAGCTGGACCGCAGTCTGGACGCAGTCGTGGAGGACTGCGTCAACGCCGTTGGGGTCGACGTCAACACTGCTTCGCCCGCGCTGCTTAGCCGGGTTGCCGGCGTCGGGCCGCTGCTGAGTGAAAACATCGTGGCGTACCGCAACGAGCACGGGCCCTTCACAAAGCGGGCCGAACTGAAGAAAGTGCCGCGGCTCGGAGCCAAAGCGTTCGAGCAGTGCGCCGGCTTCCTCCGGATCACCGGGGGAGCGGAGCCGCTGGACGCGTCCAGCGTGCACCCGGAGTCCTATGCGGTGGCCCGGAAGATCCTGGTTGCCGCCGGTTCTGCTCCCGCATCATCGCTGGACCCACGGGAGTTTGTTGACGATACCGTTGGGCTTCCCACGGTGCAGGACATCCTGGTGGAGCTGGACAAACCGGGGCGGGACCCGCGTCCCGCCTTCGAAGCTGCCGCCTACTCGGAGGGGATTGAGAAGATCTCCGACCTCAAGCCGGGGATGGTTCTGGAAGGGACCGTGACAAACGTTGCAGCGTTCGGGGCATTCGTGGATGTGGGCGTCCATCAGGACGGACTGGTCCACGTCTCGGCGCTGGCGAACCGTTTTGTGTCAGACCCGCGTGAGGTGGTGAAGTCCGGGCAGGTGGTCCGGGTGAAAGTGCTTGAGGCAGACCCCGATCGTAAGCGCATCTCCTTGACGCTGCGGCTTGAGGATGAACCTACTTCGGGTGCCGCTGGTTCCGGTGCCACGGCTGCCGGAAAGCCTGGCGGCCGGCCGCAGAACCAGGAGCGCGGGGGGAAAGACCAGAATGGCCGGCGCGGCGGCAGCCCCGGTGGCGGACAGGGCGCCGCCAGGGGGTCGGAACGGGGGGTTGGCCAGGAGCAGGGACGAAAGGGTGGCAAGCCGGCACGCAGCGCCCCGGCGGCTGGCCGCGGTTCTGCTTCCCAGGCGGCCCCTGTAGATACCGCGATGGCTGAAGCGCTGCGCAGGGCGGGGCTCGGCAAGTAGCCGGACTGGAGGCTGGCGATTGCGTGTCCAGGTGCGGGCGCGGCAGCTGCGCCTTAGGCCAGTGACAGCACGAACGCGAGGATGAATCCTGCGGCCGTGCTCAGGGCGACGGCCGGGCCGCCGTGTTCGTATGCTTCGGGCATTAGGGTGTCCGCGAGCGATGCGATTACGGCGCCGGCGGCAAAAGCCAGGGGAATGGAGATGGCTTCCGGGGCTGTTCCGGACAGCGGTCCCGCACCCACTACGACGGCGATAACCAGCAGGGCCGCACACGCCAGCCAGAGTCCGAGGATGCTTCCGGTTGACCGGCCTTGGCTGCGCATGGATGCCGAACCTACCAGCGCTTCCGGAAAATTGGAGACAAAGATGGCCGCGAGGAGTGCCAAACCGCCGGTTCCTTCACCAAGCGCGATTCCGAGAGCAACGTTCTCCGGCACACCGTCAAGAGTTACTGCTGCCAACAGCGCCAGGCCTGCTGCTCCACGCGTTGATGCAGCTGTGGGCGCCTTATCGCTGGCAGCTGCATCGGTGTCCAGCTTGGCGCTGCCCTGGAGCTCGTCTGCAGGAGTGGCCTGTTTGTCGTCGCCTGCTTGGGCCCACCGGTCCAACAGTGCACTGAGGACCGTGAACACTACTGCCCCGCCCATTAGACCGACGGCCGCGCGGACGATCCCGCCGTGTTCGTAGGCGTCCTCGAACAGTTCAAAAGCGAGTGCTGTAATCAGGGCACCTGCGGCGAAGGCGAGCAACATGGCCAAGAGGCGCTTGGGAAGTTCGAAGCGGACACCGATGAAAGCACCCAGGACCAAAGCACTGGATGCTATGACGCCGAACCACAGCGACATCATCATGCCGCAAGTATAGGAGCAGGCCCTTGACGTGGGAATACTTAACCGGCCCGCGATGCGGTGGGCGCACTTTCCGTGATGAGGGGGTTTCTGCAAAGGTGGGTTCATGACTTATTTCTTGGAGTACACGATTCCTGCCGCCGACGACGCCGAGTTTGAGTTCCCGCACGATGAGATCAACTCTGGTACCACCATTCCGCTGACTCAGACCAGTGCAGATGTTGTGCACACTCCCGAGCTGCCAGCGCGAACCGGCATCATCGGGGCTACTGTTCCCGAGGCTAAGCTGGAGGCGGAGCAGTTGATCACCCACAGCCGTGCAACTGAGGCATCCTTGTACTTCGACCCGTCCAACTCCCTGAACGCCGGGGTTGGGAACCTCGTGGCAAGGTTCAGTAAAGGCCGCGGCTGGCAGGACGTTTAGCGAACCTTCGGGGTCAGTTATCGGCCCACGAACCGGGGCCGGCCGAATTGGGTCCGGACCCCGGGCGAGTACAGTACGGAATCCGGCGGGCCAGCCACTTCCATCCCTGCGGCTCCAAGCAAACCATCTTCTAGTTCGAGCACGTCTGCAACGTACAGGGGCCACGGTTCGTGGGTGTTCGGGATATAGACCGTACGGCCCCTAAAAGTGCTGTGCAGCCCGAAGCGCGCAGTCAGATAAATGGACAGTGGATCGTCCGCAGGCTTCCCAAGATTCGGCGCAGCACGGAAAATGCTGCTGGCGCCCTGCCTGAACCTGCGGACTGAGTAGCTGGTAACTGGGGCCAAAGCCGACGGCGGCGCGTAACCGGTGCGCGACCAAACATAGGGTATGCCCGCCGCCCGAGCGGCCAGGACCACGGGGAGCCGGTTTGCGTCCAGGCTTAGAAAAACCACACCACGCGTGCCGTCGGACTCCCTGGAGTAGAGGCGGACATTGACCTCAGTGAAATTTCCCAGGTGCGGGATGCCTGGTCCCCGTCCTATGCCCGCCTCCTTCATGCGGAAGCCGATAAGGCCGGCCCAGGAGGTTCCGTCGAAGGTATCCGGCTGAACGCCCCGGGGCATAAAACGGGCTGCAACGGGTTCCGGAATGCGCCAGTGCAGGAAAACGGCATCTATCCATCGCTGATCCATGATGACAGGAAGAGGCAGTTCCTCCGGCAGTGGCCACCGTAGCGCCCTGTTTAGGTGTTGGTTCATCGCCCGCTCCTGCTAGTGCTCGAGTACCCCGGGAAAGCCGGCCGACGTCGTGAAGGTGGTTCGGGGGAACCAGCCTTAGCACGGCGGACGTCATGCTGTGAAGCCTAATGGAGGTGATCAAAAGGAAGCAGTGCCTTCCCGCAACCGAGATACCGGCTTACGGGCGTGCGCCCACGGGCGGCAGGTCGGTCCTTGCAGCCGCTCGGGCTCCCCGGGGACGAGGCTGTTTACGCAGCGTCTCCGGGTGGAACCAAGGGCCTTCGTTCCCGCGCGGTGGTGTTTGTTTCGGTGGTGGCTTGGGGTGGTGGGGGTGGTTTGAAGTAGTGGTTTTGTTGGGGTTTTTGGTGGGGGTCGAGGTGGTTTGGGGGTGTGTACCAGGGGGTGCCGTTGATGGTGGTGATGGTCCATTGTTCTTTGTGGATCAGGTGGTGGTGGCTGCTGCAGAGGAGGGCGCCGTTGTTGATGGTGGTGGTTCCGCCGTGGGACCAGTAGGTGATGTGGTGGGCTTCGCACCAGGGGGCGGGGATGGTGCAGTGGGGGAAGGTGCAGCCTTGGTCGCGGGCGGTGAGGGCGAGGCGTTGGGTGGGGGTGAAGAGCCGGGTTTTGCGGCCTAGGTCGAGGATTTCGCCGTGGGTGCCCAGGAGTGCGGGGATGATGTCGGCGTCGCAGGCGATCTTGCGGAGGGTGGCGGCGGCGACGGGTCCGGTAA
>NZ_JBNHEX010000011.1:0-112377 GCF_059089685.1 Arthrobacter sp. sptzw42 | reverse complement strand
AACAAACTTGGCACACTATTGAGTTCTCAAACAACAGACACACCCGGCACCACCACAACAACACGCCATGTGGATCGCTCCGGAGCAACTTTTCAAACTTACCCGAACCCCGGCTCCGAATCAAATCCGTGTTTCAGGATTTTCATCGGTGGGAGGTTCGTCCCCACCTCTTCAGGGAGCGCTCGAAAGCCCTACCAGAATTGGTATTGATTTTGGGGGTTTTTGGCCGCCCGGGGCATCCAGCTCTTCGCTGTCTCCCTCGCGGCGACTTAGAAAACAATACACCCCCTTCGGCCGCTCCGCAAATCCCCCTTCAGAGGGGCCTGTTCCGTACCATTGTTGCGGCTGAAGCGGGCATGACCGCCCATACCGGCAGCACGCCGTCGGACTTTCCCTGCTGTGCTGCACCACACCCAGATGATGGATCCGGCGGGTACGGTCAACAAGCTTTAACGCAGAAAGGGCCGGCAACCGTGAGGTTGCCGGCCCTTTCTCAAGCAGCTGGTATCAGCGTGGCTGAATTACCAGGAGGACTTGGTGATGCCCGGAAGTTCGCCCCTGTGGGCCATGTCGCGCAGGCGGACACGGGAGATGCCGAACTTCTGGAAGGTACCGCGGGGGCGGCCGTCGATGATGTCGCGGTTGCGGACACGGATCGGCGACGCGTTGCGGGGCAGTTTCTGCAGGCCCAGGCGGGCTGCTTCGCGTGCTTCGTCGGTTGCGTTTTCGTCAACCAGGGTCTTCTTCAGCTCGAGGCGCTTCGCAGCGTAACGCTCAACGATGACCTTGCGCTGCTCGTTGCGAGCAATCTTGGACTTCTTAGCCATGTTTAGCGCTCCTCTCGGAATTCGACGTGCTGGCGGATCTTGGGGTCGTACTTCTTCAGGACCATACGGTCCGGATCGTTACGACGGTTCTTGCGGGTTACGTAGGTGTAACCCGTGCCCGCGGTCGACTTGAGCTTGATGATCGGACGTACGTCCTTGTCCTTAGCCACTAGAGCTTCACCCCACGAGCGAGAATGTCGGCGACGACAACGTCGATGCCGCGTACGTCGATGGTTTTGATGCCCTTTGCAGAAACCTGCAGCGTGACATTACGGCGCAGGGACGGAACCCAGTAGCGCTTCTTCTGAATGTTCGGATCGAACCGACGCTTGTTGCGGCGGTGCGAGTGCGAAATGCTGTGCCCAAAGCCCGGCTCGGCTCCGGTCACTTGGCAGTGTGCTGCCATGACTTCTCCTCAAGAATTGAAAGTAATGATCCGCATATCTGCTGCTGGACCATGCTGCTAAGGGCGACCCAAAATTGAAGAAGGGCAACGGTTAGTCACGCAACTTGAGCCCCTAACTACCGGCCGCCCTGGAGAAATTACCGGGCTGCCGGAGCAATTGCGCACGCTCCGCGCACCTAGCGCCTACCAAGTCTACGAGTTCGCGCAATTAAAGACCAATCAGGCCCTAAAGGGTGTATAAGGAGGCCCGGCCAACTAGAGCCTGGTGAGCTGGGGGTACCTCGGCTGCAGGTTGTCACCGGATGACTTTCCGGTGACCCGGCGGACAACCCATGGGGCGGCGAACTCCCGCACCCAGCGGGCATTTGCGCGGAGTGCCTCCACCCGGCTGAGCTCCGGCACAGGTGTCATGGGGGGAACCTCAAGGGAGTGGTCGTGCTCCAGGACGTCCAGCACGCGTTTGGCCATGTTGGCATGCCCCGCGGCGGACATGTGCATCCTGTCCTGGGCCCACATGCCCCAGTCGTAGTACTCGCTGAAGCGCCAGTAGTCCACCAGCAACGCTCCATGGTCTCCGGCGATGCCGCGCACCAGTTCGTTGTAAATGGCCGTGCGACCGCGGGTGGTGCTGAAGACCTTCGATCCCCTGGAGTCGAAGCCGGTGAACATGACCACAATGGCGCCGGTGGCGCGGAGTTTGGCGATGGCGCCGTCGTACTCCACCAGGAGCTCGTCAATATCGATCCTGGGACGGAGGATGTCGTTGGCGCCGGCGTAGATGCTTACCAGGGTGGGTTTGAGTTCGACGGCGGCGTCCACCTGTTCGGCAAGGATCTGGCGGAGTTTCCTTCCGCGGATGGCGAGGTTGGCGTAGCCGAAGCCGGGGTCGGCGGCGCCAAGCTGCTCCGCCACACGGTCAGCCCAGCCGCGGACTCCATTGGGGCGGGCGGGATCGTCGTCGCCTACCCCTTCGGTGAAAGAGTCGCCAAGGGCCACGAACCGGGAAGTGAATTCCATCTGGCCAGTTTGCCATCAGTTGCTGGGAGCAACCAACCGGTTTGGTGCCTAGCTTTCCCTGAGGATCCAGTGGTCGGAGTCCAGCCGGCCCACCACCTTTTCACCGATCCGTGCCAGGTCCAGCACGTCCTGCTCGGTCAGGGCGTCCAGGAACAGGTCCCGGACAGTTTCAACATGGCCGGGTGCCAGGCCCACGATGGTGGCCATGCCTACTTCGGTGAGGTGTGCCGTGGTAACGCGGGCATCGTGCGGATGCGGACGGCGTTCCACCCACCCCCGCTTCTGAAGCTTGGTCACCACATGCGAAAGCCGCGACAACGATGCGCTGCTTCGGGCAGCCAGCTCGCTCATAGGCAGGAACCGGCCCTCGGCCTCCGACAGCATGGCAAGGACCGTGTAGTCGAAGAGGGACAGCTTCCCCGCGGCATGAAGCTTGGTGTCGAGGGCCGCCGGCAGGAGCGTGTTGATGCTCACCAGGGCAAGCCAGGCACGGCGTTCGTCGGCGGAGAGCCAGCGGGGTTCGGTCATCTGCCCATTCTACGAGAAGGGGGCGGTTGATCCTTCAAGTAGCAGCAAAGCCCCCGTAGGCTGGGGGCATGTATGTTGTCTCATTGAGCTACCGGGTTCCCCAGGACATTGTGGACTTCCACAACGACGCGCACATCGCATGGCTGAAGAAGGCCTTCGACGACGGGGTGTTCATCGCTGCCGGGCGCAAGGTTCCCCGGACGGGCGGTATGTTGCTCTCGAGAACTGACCGCGCCACCCTCGACGCCGCCTTGGCGCAGGACCCGTTCTACTCGAATGGTGTTGCCGACTTCGAGGTGGTCGAGTTCCACGCTGCGAGGGTTGCCGCGGGTTTTGAGAACCTGCTGGACAGCTAGGCCCCCGCGCCGGCTCCGGGGGCCGTTGACGCTACCTTTTTCAGACCGCCTTTTCGCGGCACTTTTACCGGTTCCGGCCAGCGCGCGGTGAGCTGGTCACCTAGCGTGACCCCGCGGAGTTTCCGGCCGAACAGCGGCAGGACCCAGTCGTGGACCCAGCGGCGCTGGCTTTGTTCCCATTCCCGCAGGCTTAGCTTTTCCGGCGGTTCCCAGTCCTTGAGCCGGATCTTGTGCGGCACGCCCAGCTGGTCCAGTACTTGTCCTGCGAGGTACTTGTGTCCGGCCTTGGACATATGGAGGCGGTCCGAATCCCACATCCGGCGGTCGTGGAAAGCGTCCAGGCACCAGTAGTCCACCAGCACCGCGCCGTACTTGGCTGCAATTGCCCGGACCTGCTCGTTGTAGAAGTTGTTGCGCTTCTTTAATGGCTCCAACAGTGCCGAGACTTTCACATCGAAGCCGGTGAAGAGCACCAGCGTGGCACCCGTTTCCGCGAGCTGCGCCACGAGGTTTTCATATTCGGCCATGAGCGCGCCCATGTCCGTCTTCAGGTCCAGGATGTCGTTGCCGCCGGCGTAGAGGGTGACCAGGGCGGGCCGCATGCCCAGCGCCGGTTCCAGTTGCTCGCCGATGACGTGCCGGAGCCGTTTGCTCCTGATTGCCAGGTTTGCGTACCGCCATCCTGGCTGTGCCTGGGCGAGCTTTTCCGCTACCCGGTCGGCCCAGCCCCGCACGCCGTTGGGCAACCGCTCGTCCCGGTCCCCGACCCCCTCGGTGAAAGAATCCCCCAAAGCCACAAACACCCGCCGCCCGGACGCAGGAAGCAAAGGATCAGGCATCACCTGCTCAAAGTAATCACCCAAAGAAAAGCGAGTACGACGCCGGGATGAACAGTAAGTGCCAGAGCGTGTTGGTTTAACCGCAGAAGCTGAGCGAGCGTGCAAGAAAAACCAACGTTATCTGAAAGAGCGTTTGGGTTTGGACCGCAAGAGCTGAGCGAGCGTTTAGGTTTACGGGCAAAGGTGAGCGAACGTCAGGAGGTCGCAGGGAAGTTTTGAAGCGGCGGGAGGGACATCCGGCAGCGTGCGTCTAAGCGAGGAACGAGCGAGCACGCAGAGGGTGTGCCTCCCGCCGCGGCGCCGGCGCAGCCAGCACCCAGGCACCCAGCGATGAGAGAGGCTTACCCCTCGGCCTTACCCTGACGCCAGTACCCCATGAAAGCAACCTGCTTCCGGTCAATGCCGACGTCCCGGACAAGGTACCGCCGCATGTCCTTGATGACGGCTGCTTCGCCGGCAATCCAGGCGTAGAAGGGCATGGCGCCTGCGGGCATGCCGGGGTTTTTAGTGGCCTGGATTTCGGCCGTCTCCATCCGCTGGGGTGTTTCCCAGAGGATGTCGACGTCCACGTTGACGTCTTCGGGCTCAGGTCCGGCACCGCTGTCGGCTGCTTTGATTCCCACCCAGCCGGGCACCGGGACTGCCTTGCGGACGGCGTGCTGAAGCAGTTCGCCGTGCGGCCGGGACCGGCCAATCGCGGCGCCGCGCGCCAGCCAGGTGATTTCGATGTCGGCGGGCGAGGAGAGTTCAAGGAAGTCACCCGCTTCGGGGACTTCGAGGAAGGCGTGGCCGGTCATGTATTCGGGCAGGCTTTCCAGGATGGCGGAGATGGCGGGGATGGCTGTTTCATCGCCGGCGAGCAGGACGCGCTGCGCAAGGCCGGGCCGCCACTCGACACCGCCATAGGCTTCGGCAGTAGCGCATTGGGCGGCCCGGTTGTTGGGGCCGATGAGGGTAAGGGCATCTCCGGGCTTGGCGTTCAGGGCCCAGTTGGCGGCAGGTCCGCCGTTGCCGTGGCTGTCGAAGTGCATGACGAAGTCGACATCGATCTCGGGATACACGGTGTCCAGGCGGGCCTGGCGGACGGTGTAGGTGCGCATGGAGCCGCGCACCGCCGGGTCCATGGCAAGCCATTCGCGGTACCAGCCGGCATGGCTCATCTCGAAGACGGGCAAAGGCAGCGGCGTGCCGTCGGCGGCCAGGGACGGGATCATGAGTTTGATCCTGAGGTCGAGGGTATCGCCGTTGACGCCGAAGTCCCGCAGCGAGTATCCGCCGAAGGTAATCCTGCGGAAGTTGGGGCTGAGTTCCTGCACTGAGGAAACGGTGACCTCAAAAGCCAGGGTCATCGGCTCGGTGGAGGCGGCGGGCAGGTCGCGGGTCTTCATGAAACGAGCTCCAGTTCGTTGGCGGGGACGTGGTGCCGGCCGATGGGAATGATCAGGGGGGTTCCGGAGACGGGATCCGGAATGACGCGCGATTCCAGCCCGAAGACGCTGCGGACAAGGCCTTCCGTCACCACCTTTTGGGGCGCCCCTACTGCCACCACGGCGCCGCCCTTCATGGCAATCACGTTGTCCGCGTAGCGGGCAGCCAGGTTCAGGTCGTGCAGGACGATGGCCACGGTGGTTCCGCGCTGGCGGTTCAGGTCGGTCACCAGGTCCAGGACTTCCACCTGGTGGGCAAGGTCAAGGTAAGTGGTGGGCTCATCCAGCAGCAGGACGTCGGTTTCCTGGGCAAGTGCCATGGCGATCCAGACCCGCTGCCGCTGCCCGCCGGAGAGTTCGTCCACGTTCCTCTCGGCGAGGGCCATCGTCCCGGTGGCTTCCAGCGCGCGCTGCACGGCGAGATCATGTGGGGACAAGTCCCCCTCCCTCCAGCTGCGGAAGAAGCCCTGGTGGGGGTAGCGGCCGCGGCCCACAAGGTCGCGGACAACGATGCCGTCAGGGGCGGTGGGGTGCTGCGGGAGCAGGCCAAGGGTGCGCGCCAGTTCCCGTGCGGGGCGCTGGTGGATGTCCTTGCCGTCCAGGGTCACCGTGCCGGCCGCGGGCTTAAGGAGCCGGGACAGTCCGCGGAGGAGGGTGGATTTCCCGCAGGCATTGGCACCGACGATCATGGTCACTTTGCCCTCGGGAATCTCGGCGGTAAGCCCGTCCACCACGCAGCGCTGATCGTATTTCAGCGTCAGGTCCTCGGCCTTTAAAACTGCCATGTCAGGCATCCTTTCGGTTGGCCGTGACCAGGAGCCACAGCAGGAAGGGGGCACCGAGCGCGCCGGTGATCACGCCCACCGGGAGGACCGTACCGTCCAGCAGCAGGGGTGCAAGGCTGGCGGCCACATAGTCGGCTGCAAGGACAATAACGGCACCAACAAGGGCCGACGCCGGAAGACTGGCCTTGCCGGTGAAGCGGCGGGCGATGGGACCGGCGAGGAAAGCGACGAATGAGACCGGGCCGGCTGCCGCCGTCGCGACTGCTGCCAGCGACACCGCGGTGATCACCAGTGCCAGGCGGGTGGCACCTACCCTGATGCCCAGCCCGGCGGCAGCGTCGGGGCCGAGTTCGAGGATGCGCAGGGGGCCGGCGATGGCAATCACGGCGGGGATCAGGACCACGAGGGCGAGGGCAAGGACGCCTGCCCGGTCCCAGCTGGCGGAATTCAGGGACCCGTTGAGCCAGACAAGGGCATCGGCGGCGGTGCGGATGTCCGCCCGGGTCATCAGGAAGTTGACCACCGCGTGCAGCGCCGCCGCGATTCCTACGCCTGCCAGGATGAGCCGGTTGCCGGCGGCATCGCCGCGGCTGGTTCCGCGCATGGCCCCACTGGAGATGGCATAGATGATGGCGGCCACGCCCAGGGCGCCGAAAAGCGCAGCACCGGAGACGGCCGCGCCGGAGGCGCCAAAGACCACAATGGCCACAACGGCGGCAGCACTGGCGCCGTAGCTGATGCCGATGATTTCGGGACTGGCCAGCGGGTTGCGCAGCATGGTCTGGAACAGGGCGCCTGCCAGGCCGAACGCCAGTCCGATCATGGTGCCAATAACCGCCCGCGGCAGCTTGTTCTCCATCACGATGAAGCTGGCGCCTGGAATCTTCTCGCCGCCGGTCAGGTGCGCAAGGAGGATTTTGAAAAAGTCGGGGATGGTGACGGTGTAGCTGCCCAGCAGGACGGAAACGGCGAACAGGATCACGACGGCGGCGGCCAGAAGGGCGGTCCGGTTCACCCGGGCCATGCTGAGGCGTTGCCCTGTGAGTTTTGGTCCTTCAGGTCCCGCTTGGACAGCGATAGCTGACAGCGGAACCGGAGTTTCCGCAGCTTTCCTCTCGTGGGCAAGCGTCACAGTCCGGCCCCTTTGCCCCGGCGGATCAGCCAAACGAAGACGGGGGCACCGACGAGGGCGGTCATAATGCCGGCCGGAACTTCCCCGGGAAGGAGCACCACACGGCCTATGATGTCGGCGCCGAGGAGCAGGACCGGCGCGAGGACCAGCGAGAACGGCAAAATCCAGCGGTAGTCAGGCCCAGTGAGGAAACGGACAGCATGGGGAATGACCAGGCCAACAAAGCCAATGGGGCCGGCCAGGGACGTGGCCGAACCGCACAGCAGCACGATGCCGAGCGCGGTGATGCCGCGGACCAGTCCCACGCGCTGGCCGAGACCGCGGGCGATGTCATCCCCCAGTGCCAGGCCGTTGAGGATGCGTCCGGTCAACAAGACGATAAGGGCGCCGACGGCCAGGAATGGAAGACCGGACAGCACCACCGACCAGTCACGCCCGGCAATCCCGCCCACCTGCCAAAAGCGGAACCGGTCAAGAGTGTCCTGGCTGGAAACCAGGATGACATTCATCAGGGAGTACAGGCCCGCGTTGAGCGCGGCACCGGCCAGAGCGAGCTTCACGGGTGTAGCGCCGTCCCGGCCCAGTGAGGCGATGAGGTACACCACGACGGCGGCAACTGCTGCCCCCACAAAAGCGAACCAAACATAGCCGGAGAACGTGGCGATACCGAAGACATAGATGCCGGTTACCACGGCCAGCGCGGCGCCGGCGTTGACGCCCAGGATGCCGGGATCAGCCAACGGGTTGCGCGCCACACCCTGCATGGCTGCACCCGCCAGGCCGAGGGCACCGCCGGCGAGCAGTCCAAGGACAGTGCGCGGAATACGGGCGTGGACCACCGCGTGGTCACCGTTCGCGAGATCGAACTGCGTCAGGGCCTCCCAAACGACGTTGAGGGAAAGGCCCCGGGCGCCGATGGCCAGAGAGGCCCCGGCCAGGAGTGCAAGCACAACGACGGCGGCCAGCAGCCAGGCGGCCCGCCTCCCCCCGGAGGCGAGGCCACGGGAGGGACCGCCTGGTCCTTTCGCCGGCACTGTGGTGCCGGCGTTCCCTCCCCGGGAGGCCGCCGTCGTCGTACTGTGCGTCATCGAGCAGGTGCTACTTCACTGCGTCCGCTGCCGCGGCCAGCTGCGGCAGGAACTTGTCCAGTGACCACGGCAAACTCAGCGGAGAGGCGGCCGAGATGGACAGCGTCAGGGTGTTGTCCGAGTCGGCTACAAGGGCGCCGTTCTTGACGGCAGGGATCTGTCCCAGGAGGGGATCGGCCTTGATGGAATCAGTGGTGGCGGCATCCGGCACCCAGGAAACGAAGATGTCCGATTCGAGCTCGTTGGCCTTCTCGGCTGACCAGGGAATGAAGAATTCCTTTGAACCCTTGGAGTTCTCCTCCACCACCGGGGCCAGCTTCATGCCGATTCCGGAGAGGAAGCGGGGACGGTTGTCGTTCGCGGTGTACATGTTGAGGCCGTCAGCGGAGGCAGGCTCAAGGTTGCCGTAGATAAAGCTCTTGCCCTGGATCTGCGGGTACTTTGCGACCTTTTCCTTGATGGTGGCCTCGGTGTCCGAAATCAGCTTTGTGGCTTCGGCGTCCTTGCCCAGGGCCTTGCCGATAATGGACGTGGACTCCTGCCACGGGGTGCCGTAGGCCAGTTCCGGGTGGGCAACAACGGGAGCAATCTCGGTGAGCTTCTTGTAGTCCTCTTCGGTGAGGCCCGAGTATGCCGCGAGGATGACGTCCGGGGTGAGCTTGGCGATCTCGGTGAAGTTGATGCCGTCCGCCTCGGAGTACTGCACGGGGGCCTTACCGGAGCCGGAGCCGGCGCCGAGTTCTTCGAGGGCTGCGTCCTTCCAGGGCGTGGAGCCCTGGTCGTTGCCGCCCCACTCGACCTTGGGGACGCCCACCGGGACAACGCCGAGGGCAACGGCGACATCGTCGTTGACCCAGGAAACGGTAGCAACGCGGGTGGGCTGCTTTTCGATGGTGGTCTTGCCGTAAACGTGCTCGATGGTCACAGGGAACTGCGAGCTGGTGGAACCTGAAGCGCTGGCGTCCGTGTTGGAGGACGCGGGGCCCGTGGAGCAGGCGGAGAGGGTCAGCGCCGCAGCGGCCAGAACCGCCGTCGCCTTGCCGGCTGATTTGAACAGCGTGCGGCGCGTGGCACTGAGGCCTGGGGAGAGGAGGGAAGTCACGGAACTCCTTAAGTGCATGATGCGAATCTAAGTAAGGCTAACCTACCCTCACTCGTATTACGCAACGTTTCTGTGGCTTATTCCCCAGGGTGACCAAGGGCACATCCCGTTCCCGCGCTGCTGCCTTTGCGCCTACGGCGCGCCTTGGACAGGCGCCGCCGGCTTTGGCAGGATGTCACTGCTGGCAGGACGTTGACGTTCAGCAGCTGATGAGATGGGACACGAGGATAAGTGAGCATGCGCATGGCTGATACAGCCCCCGCTGCCATAGAAAGCGGGGCGGCCGCTCCGGCCTGCTCCGCGGGGAATGACTAGCCCCACTATTCCTCGCCCGCGTTCGGACCACCACTCATCTCTAACGAAAGCTAGCCATGCAATCAGTCACGCCCCAACAAATCAGATCATCTTTCGTCAATGCCAGCCGTTCCGAGGCCGCGAAGCTTAACCTCCCCAAGAACTGGGACTCCCTTGACTGGGACAGCCTGGACTTCCTGGGATGGCGGGACGAAAAGATGCCGCTGCGGGGTTACCTCGTCGTGCCCGGACCGAAGGGCCTTACCGGCGTTATGCTCCGGGCTCCGGAAGGCGGGGCCCGAAAAAACCGCTCGGTACTCTGCGAGCTGTGCCGCGACGTATTTTCCAAAGAGGACGTCCTTCTGTGGGTGGCACGGCGCGCAGGCCAGGCGGGCCGTAATGGCAACACCGTGGGCACGCTCATTTGCGCCGACTTTTTGTGCTGCGGCAACGTCCGCAAAGAACCGCCGGCCAACGAGATCAACCCGGACCCGGCCGCCGTCGTCCTCCGCCAAATCGAAGGCCTGTGGGACCGGACCGCACAGTTTATGGGCCGCGTGCAGGCCAAGTAGCCTGGGCTGGTTCAGCCCGTGGGCAGAAGGAAGCCCTCCCCCAGCCGGAGGGCTTCCTTAATTACGGTCAGCGGTAGGAGAAGCTCATAAGCACGGACTTTAATGCACGGCCCTCATCGCTCCAATACCAGTCCTGCGCTGCCTCATCCCCTTCAAACCGTGGTTCAGAAAACAGCACGTCCGCAGACAAAATACGGTCGCCGAGCCGAACGAGCCCGTATTGCACCTTCCCGTCGGGTGAAACGGGCAGCCCCGGGGTAAGCCCCATTCGATAATTGGCGGTTCCGTCGGTGCGGTCGATATAGAACGACGAATGAGGTGTAGGAACAGAAGCGCCGATCAGTCCCCGTACGGGATCCGTCTCAATGACGTTCCTGGAGACGTTGCCGGCCGTGGCGTCACCAACCTGGCCGTAGTAGATGTTGATCTGCTCGGCGCCGGCGGCGTCGTAGACGGTTGCCGTCTCCACGGCGGGGGACGTGGACACCTGCTCGTGCTTCACGCGCCAGCCTGCGGGGTAAGCGAACGAGAGCCGGTTGTCTGCGAACGTGAAGGTTTCCGGCCCCTGAGGTACGGGGGAGGAAGTGGCGGCGGGAGCAATGGATGGATCCGGGCTCGGCGTGGCCGTCGGGGCCGAGGGCTCTGTGGGCGCGCCCACGCTCTGCGTGGCCGCCTGGGTGGAGGGCCCGGTGGAACCGCTGCTGCCGGCCGGGGCGCCGGCAGCACAACCTGCGAGGGACAACACCCCTGCGGTCAGTGCGGTCAGGAGGAATATCGCGCGTTGTGTTGGACGCATGGGGGTGCCTTTCAAGAGGACGCCATCATTCTCTTGGGGAACAATGCGGACCCAGCAAGCCGCAGTACCTATGGGATCTACTCAGGCGGGGTGAGTTGGTATGCCCAGAGTGGCACAGCAGAAATAGCGCCCACTAGGGCCCGAAGAATAAATCCATCAATTTGTTATTTTCGGTCTCAGATCAGCGCAGGACGATATCCACCGGGTTAGCCTCCGACCGCCAGGCACCTTCGTCACCGGGCCGCGGCCGGATGACCGGAGCCGTCAGCACCCCTGACCGGTTGGTGCGTTTGTCCCGGAGTATCTCGGTGACCGAGCCGAGATGCCGGGACAGGTCAATGACGTTTTCGGGGGCAGCGAGCAGGAGCTGGAACCCAAATTCGTGCAGCGCCTTGATTCCGGCCCCCGCAAATTCCTCGGAAGCCAGCACAAAGGCCTCGTCCATCATCACCGTGCCGTAGGTGGTGAAGCCCTGCTCCGCGATGCCCAACTGGTAGCTCAATGCCGCGGCCATGATGAACGCGGTGAAGCGCTGCCGCTCGCCGCCGGACATGGATCCCGTGTCCGCGTGCATAAAGACCTCAGTCCTTTGGGCTCCAGCCTTTTTTCCTGAGGCTGACCCGGCAACTTCCCGGTGCTCCTTGCACTGGATGAACAGGTGCCCCCGCACGTCCAGCACTTCGGCACGCCACCGCCTGTCCTCCGGCGCCTGCGAGCCCAGCCGCTTGACCAGGGTTTCCAGGGACTTATAGCGGGCGGTGAGCTCGGCGTCATCGTCCCTCTCGCTGCCGGCCACTTCCGCCTTGGACGAGTCTGCACGGGCCGGCCGGGTGTGCCGGGCCTTCAAAGCGTTTTGGATGGCGTCCTTGAACTGCTTCGCGGTGGGGGGCAGGGTCTGTTTGATGTCCAGTTCCAGGAAGCTGCCCTCGTGGAAGTTCACCTGCGAGAGTATCCCGTTCAGCGGAAGGATACGGCTGCTGATGGAGCGGCGCTCCTCATCGAGCAGGTGCAGCAGAGTACTGAAGGACTCATGTGTGCGCTGGTTGAAGAACTGCCGGAATTCCGCCTCCTGGGCAGGAAGGCCGTCGCTGACGATGGCGTGGTACCGGGTCTCAAACTCACCGGCAGCCCCGATGGTAGTGCCGTGGTCGGCAGAGATGGCGCTCCCCCAGTCGCGCACGAAGCCCTCGAAGATCCTCGTCAGGCGCTCGGCCGTGGTCTGGCCCCGGGACTCCGCCGTGTGCAGTTCACCCAGCAGTGCAGTCCGTACCCGGTTGGCGAGGTTGTCCAGCTCATGCATCTCCGTCACTTCGCCGAAGTCGGCAAAGTACGGTTCCAGTGCAGTAATGGTCGCTTTCGACGGCGGCTCCTGGGCAAGGCGCCCGCGTGCGGCCTCCAGCAGGGAATCGGCAGCTGTGAGTTGCCGGTCCAAGGCCTTGTACTCGCTCTGCAGCACAGCAGCGGCCTCGGTGCTGTGCTGGTGCTTTAGCCGCGCCTCGTCAATGGTTGCGCGGAGGGGCTCCAGGTCTGCCTGCGCGGCCAGGGCATCCTTCAACCGTTGCTCGATTCGAGCCAGTTCCTCGGCCGCAACTGCCGCCGAGACCTGTTCCCAGGAACGCTCGTCTTCGGCGATGCGGCGGAGGGCGTCGAGCTGTCGGCTCATGCCCTGGTGCGAATCCTCACGGGCCTGTGCCAACTCCGCCGCTTCGGCCACCTCCTGCCGCAGGTCCGCCACCTGGCCGGCAACGAGTTCCAGTTTGGCGGCGTTATCGAAACCGAGGACGTAATCCTGCCGGCTGGTGAACCGGTCGTCCTTTTCCACAGTGTGCCGGTTGCGCTTTACCACGCCACCCAGGCTGAGGCCCCGGTCCAGCCGCGCCAGCTCATCCGGGTCCTCCACGCAGGGGTAGGCGAAGTCCAGTGCTATGCGCTTGCGGACCCACGCCCCGGCTTCGGAGGCGACGCCCGAGGCGAGGATGTCCAGCTTGGTGAGCAGGTCGCCGTCGTGCACGTCCTCCAACGCCAGCGCGCCGCCCGGGAGCGGCTTGGAAACGTCCACCGCCCGCAGCGCGCCGCGTATGTTGTGCTCGTTAAGGTACCGGGTCACCGCCGCGAAATGGTCGCCGGGTACCAGCAGGGTGGTGGCGAGGCTCCGGAGCGCGCGTTCGGCGGCAGGCCGCCACTTCTCCTCCCCCTCAGCGAGGTCCATCAGTTCGCCGGCGAAGGGCATCCGGTCCTCCGGAACGCCGGTGGAGGCGGCGATCGCTGCCCGGTTTTCAATGCTCGACGGCGGCAGCAGCGACTTGCGCGTCTTCAGCGACACGAGCTCCTGCTCAGCTGTGGCCAGCTCACGCTTCTTCGCTGCATGGGCGTCGAAGGCTTCAAAGCGGAGTTCCTGCAGGGCCTCGGAATCATTCTTGAGCTCGGCGGACCGGGCGGCGGCCTGTTCGTGCGCCTGCTCCCACCCTTTCGCTGTCCACTCAAGCTCGAGGCCGGCGTCGGTCAGCGCCCGGCGTGCCACCTCCTCCACCTGCTGGCGGAGCCTCAAACCTACCCGGGCGTTTTCCAGGGACTGCTCGATGGCGGAAATGGCGTTGCCACCCTGGTTGTTGTACTCGGTCTCGAGCTGGCGCAGCTCTTTGGCCAGCCCGTCCCGGACTGTGCGCTCGGCCCCAAGCTCCTTGGCTTTCGCCTGCGCGAGCTCCTTGAAGCGGGCCAGCATCTTCTGATGGACCGTGACCGCCAGCTGCTGCTTGTAGGATTCGAATTCCCCGCCTGCGAGGTCCCTCAGCCGGTTCGCGTCCAGGAGTGCCTGGGCATACTCCTTGTTCAGCCCGGGAACCGGGGCCAACTGGTCGCGCTGCTGCCGGACGTCCTCCAGCCGCTGCCGGATGGACATCAGGTTACTGAACTCCTCGACGACGTCGTCCGCTGCGGCGAGCGTGGCCGGGGCGTCCAGGACCTGGTCGCGGAAGAAGGTATTGACGCTGCCGCCAAGCCCCTTGCCCGCCTGGATGACGCGCAAGAGGGGAAGGGCCTGGTCCGAGCTGATGCCGAGCAGCCGGCGGAACCGTTCCGCGAAAGTCTTGTGGACGTCGAAGACCTGCGCCTCAGGAAAGATCGTCTCAAGGGCAGCCTTCGTGAACCGCTTGTCCGCGATGCCCTCGAGCGCTTCAAGGTCCAGCGGCTGGTGGTCCAGAAGGTAGAACCGGCCCACGCTCGACTCCGTGCCGTTCTTCGGCAGGTCGAAGAGCGCCGAAACGGTCACGCGGGTGCCCGCGGCGTTATCAAACGTCAGCGCGACGGCGGACCACGTGGCACCGGGGCGCTGGAAGGCACTGGCCGAACCCTCCCCCACCGCCTTGTCGCCCACTTTGCCGCGCATGTAGGTGAAGGTGGTCCGCTTGTCCTCAACGGCACCGCCCGCCCGCTGGGCAGCGGCTTCATTGGACCTCGGCCTGGCGTCGAAGACCCGCAGCATGGCGTCGAACAACGTCGACTTGCCGACGCCCGAGTTTCCGGTGAGCAGCGTGCCGTTGCGGTCCACGTGCATGGTGTGCGCCCCGTGGAAGGTGCCCCAGTTGACTACCTGCACCAGGGCCAGGCGCATTTGGCCGGGGTTGGTCAGCTCGCCCATCGGCAGCATGGTTGCGATGCTCACTCCGCTGCCTCCGCTTCAGTTTCAGTGGGGCCGGCCACTGGGTCCGGATCGAGCTCAATCAGGGCCTCGGTGCCCGCGGCATCCGTGGTGGCTGCCGCCAGTGCTTCTATTTGGGCCGGAATATCGCCGATGTTGTCGAAGGGGAGGGCAAGGGGCAGGGCGTTTGAAACGGTGTAGACGTCGTCCAGGCCGGTGGGCAGGAGGAGCTGGCGGGCCAGCAGTTTCGTGATGGCCCTGTTGACCACGTCCGAATCCCGCAGCGCGTCCTGCTGGCCGGCGGGCTGGTAGTGCGTCACCAGGTCGGCGATTTCCTCGCGGGTGACGGTGGGATCTGTCTGCGCCGTGACGTGGCGGTCGAGCAGCAAACGCATCCTCAAAAGCACGATGGTCTCCACCCGGCTGAGCGCACGCTGCTGCCGGAGGACACTGGAGCGGGTGCTGCCTCCGATCGCGTCCGCGTCCACCGGGCGCAGGACGGCGATTTTCCGGTCGTGGTCCAGTTGCATCGTGAGAAGCAGCTCGGACAGGCGGCTGCGCAGGATGATCTGGTTGTCCAGCAGGACGGTCCAGAGCTTCTCGTCCCGGCCCCCGTCCACGTACGGGCCTTTGAGCAGCTTCACCAGCGCCTGCCGCACTTTCATGGAGAGCACCCCGGTATCGCCGGGGAAGAGTGCAGCGCCGTCGATAAAGGTGTCGCGGGGGGTTACTCCGGTGAGTGACCGCTCCCCGCCCGATGCCGCCGTCGTGGTTGTCTCTTCAGTCATCATCAATCCTTTGGAAGCGTGACCAGCGGCAGGTAGGCCCTGCGCGTGGTGCCGTCTATCTGTTCGAAGTCCAGGGCCTCGAGTCCGTCCTTGTCGAAGCCTGCCCCGGCGTGCAGGGCGTGCGAGAGGAGCGCCCGGATGGTGTTGATGTGCTGTTCCTCGGGCGGCAGCTGCTGCCAGGCCTCGGAAAGGGTGGAGGCGCCGGCCATGGCGGACCTGATGACCTCCGGCTTTGCCTTTCCGGTCCTCGGCGAGCGCACGCGGTCGGAGTCGCTGAAGGCGATGGGGTCGGCAAGTTTGGGCGGCGCCGCGAACTCGTCCGGGTCGAAGAGTTTCACCATGGACAGCGACTCGAACCCCGCGTTGAAGAGAACGGGCCCGGGGACCAGCCCGGGGCGTTCCCGCTCGTACGGAAGGGATCGGATGGCCTGTTCGGCTTCCCGCAGGACCTTCCGGAGCCGGACGGACTGGCGGAAATCGTCGCTCTGGACGTAAGTGTTGAGGCTTTCGCTGAGCTTGCCGTAAATCCGCTGGATCTGGCTGTGCTGCTGGCGGAGTTCCGCCACCAGGTTCTTCAGGGTTTCCCGGTCCTCCGGTGACAGGTCGTCCGCGAACTGCCGGCTGAGGACTTCTCCGATCGCCGAGCGGAACCTCAGCTGCTGCTGCGGGTCCTCCAGGAACGCCGCGAAGGAACGGAAAGTCCTGCCTTCAGGGCTCTGGCGGAGCCGCTTGTCGGCCTCCAGCACCTGCGCCATCGTGGCGCCCTTGGTCAGCGACTCCTCGATGATCTGGTTGCGCAGCCCGCCCACCAGTTCCTCAATCCGGTCACGCATCTTCTTGTATTCGGCAGGCAGGCTGGCGGCGAGGTCCAGGATGTTTCCGGCAGCTTCCACCGCCTCGTCGTCATCCAGGAGGCCGTCGAACCCGCCGGAGCTGATGTCCTGGATCAGCTGCCGGCGCTCCTTGATCTCGTCCGCCAGGGACTCCAGGCGGGCGCTCTGGTCCGGGTTCGTTTCGTTGGCGAGCTTCTCGACGTCGCCCAGCAGCGTGCCAAGGCGCGATCCGTTGAGCGTGGACCTTTCGCTCGAGAGGCTGTCGAGGAAGGCGAGCACACGGGCCGCCGGCTCAGTGACCTCGTAAACGATCTGGCCCGACTGGTTCCGCCGCGTCAGGAACTGGCGCCGGGTCCACTCGTCGCCGAAGGCTTTCCCGTTGGCACCGCCTCCGAGCCCGGGCTCACGCCGGCGGAGCTCCTCAAGGAAGGAGTCGACGTCGGCGTGGAACTCCTCCAGCGGCAGCTGCGGCCGGGTGCGGGTGAAGGATGCCTGCAGAACCGCAATCACCCAGGGGGCGGAGCGGGTCAGGGCCCAGGCGGGCCCTTTTGTGAGAAGTTCGAGGTCCCGGAGCCGGGCACTGATGGCATCAGCCGATGACCTGGCGGAGCGGGGCACACACTCTCCTTGGACTGTTGGGGGGCGGGGCAGGGGCTCCAAACGGAAAACTGCCAACAACAAGGTTAACGCAGCCGGCCGCGACCGCTCCGTGACCTACTTCGGCGTAGTGTTTCGATCCCATATCAAGAACCCGTTAAGCCTGCCGCGGCTCTGGCTGGGCAAGCCTGCTGCCCCTACGCTCGTGCTACTGATTTCAACCAGAGCAACGTCGCAGCAGGGGGACTTATGCAGTTCGATTTAAGCTCAGTGGAAACCGCTACCTTGGTATTCGTGGGCACATTGCTGTTCGCGTTCATCCTGGCCGCCTTTGTTCTTACGGCAGGACTGGTGGCGCTGGTGCTTTTGGGAGCGGGAAAGCTTGGCTGGACCGTGGTTTCCAAGTCGCTCCTCGCCGTGGTCCACGGCATCAACGCTGCCTGGTACCGGCTGGTGGGGCGCGCTGCCGCGATGGACGCCGGCGGCGACTTTCAGGGGCAGCCTTCCCCTAGCACGGGATCCTACCCGCGGGTAATATTGGGAGACAGCTGAAGGGTTCTCCAACCCGGCGGACCTGGCTAAGAAAGCTATCCGGCCAAGGAGATACCCCATGAGCTCCGCCACTGACAGCCCCTCCAAAACCACCACCAGCCCGGCAACAGAAGCCCCGGCGGAGGAAACCCCGGTCCCGGCCGGCAAGATCGGTGCCGGCGTCACCGCGGACGAGGCCAGGGCGGTTGCCGAGGCCGCACGGGAAACCGGTTGGGATCGCCCGAGCTTCGCTAAAGGTCTCTACCTTGGCAGTTTCGACCTCAGCCTTGTCCACCCCTGGCCGTCCCCGGACCCTGCGGACGTGCAACGGGGCGAGGCCTTCATGGCTCGCCTGGTGGAATACGTGCGGACCATGGACGGGCGGATCATTGAGCGCGAGGCCAGGATTCCTGACGAATATCTTCGGGGGCTGGCAGACCTTGGGGTTTTCGGGATGAAGATTCCCGAGGAGTACGGCGGCCTGGGACTGTCGCTGGTGTACTACGGCAGGGCCTTGGCCCTCTTGGGCAGTGTCCACCCGAGCCTTGGCGCCCTCCTTTCCGCCCATCAGTCCATCGGCGTTCCCGAGCCGGTCAAGGTCTTTGGCACACCGGAGCAGAAGCGGGAGTACCTGCCGCGCTGCGCCGCCGGCGCGGTCACGGCGTTCCTCCTTACGGAACCGGATGTGGGAAGCGATCCTGCCCGCATGGGCAGCACGGCAACGCCGACAGACGATGGCGAGGCCTACCTTTTGGACGGCGTCAAGCTTTGGACAACGAACGGGGTGATCGCGGAACTGGTGGTGGTGATGGCCGTGGTGCCCGCCCGCACGGATCCGGACGGCACCAAGCACAAGGGCGGCATCAGCGCGTTCGTGGTGGAGATGGACTCACCCGGCATCACCGTGGAAAACCGCAATGCGTTTATGGGCCTGCGGGGCATCGAGAACGGCGTCACCCGGTTCCACCAGGTGCGCATCCCGGCTGCCAACAGGCTGGGGCGGGAGGGCCAGGGCCTGAAGATTGCCCTCACCACCTTGAATACGGGCCGGCTCTCCATTCCGGGCCTCTGCGTGGGCTCGGGCCGCTGGAGCCTCAAGATCGCACGGGAGTGGTCCAACGCCCGCACGCAGTGGGGCAGGCCTGTGGGTGAGCACGAGGCCGTGGGCAAGAAGATTGCTTTCATCGCCGCGTCGGCCTTCGCGCTGGACGCAGTCTTTGAGCTTTCTGCCGAGTTGGCCGACGCCGGCCAGAAGGACGTGCGGATTGAGGCTGCCCTTGCGAAGCTCTGGTCTACGGAGATCAGCTGCCGGATAGCGGACGAGCTGGTCCAGATTCGCGGCGGCCGTGGTTTTGAGACGGCTGAGTCCCTGGCGGCGCGCGGTGAGCGGGCGGTACCGGCCGAGCAGCAGCTGAGGGACCTGCGGATCAACAGGATTTTTGAGGGTTCCTCTGAGATCATGCGCCTGCTCATCGCCCGGGAAGCGGTGGATGCGCACCTGGCCGCCGCCGGCGACCTCGCATCTCTGGACGCGAGCCTGTCCGACAAGGCGAGGGCCGCCGTCGGCGCTTCCGGCTTTTATGCCCGGTGGCTGCCCAAGCTAGTGGCCGGCGCCGGTATGGATCCGCGCTCGTACAGCGAGTTCGGGCGGCTGGCCAAGCACCTGCGGTTCGTGGAGCGCTCGTCCCGGCGCCTGGCCCGGCAGACCTTCTACGGCATGGGCCGGTGGCAGGCGAAGCTGGAACGCAAGCAGGCTTTCCTGGGCAGGGTGGTGGACATCGGTGCGGAACTGTTCGCCATGACGGCGTGCTGCTCGCGCGCGGAGATGCTGCTTCACACCGCCCCGGAAAAGGCAGCCAGTGCCTACGAACTCGCAGAGGCGTACTGCGAGCAGGCCCGTGTGCGCGTGGATGAGTACTTCGACCAGCTGTGGCGGAACACGGACGACGGCGACCACCGGCTGGCGCGGAAGGTCCTGGCCGGCGATTACACGTGGCTGGAGGTGGGCGTGGTGGACCAGTCGGAAGGCACTGGGCCCTGGATTGCGGACGCCTCGCCCGGGCCCTCGCAAAGGGAAAACCTGCACCGCAACTACCGCTGACGCCACTGGTCACAAAATAGTAAGCATCCTTGCTATCTTTGTCTCCCGATGGTTGAGTTGAGCCATGAGCAGCTCAACCGACCCAGAGAACCTGCCCCCACGACGCGCCCGCGAGGACGGCGACGAGCGGGTACCGGACTCCGGGTCAACTGCCGCCTACGCAGAGCGGGACTACGTCCCCGCGGCTTCGGCACCTCCTGTTGATCCCGGCCTTACGGACCGGCACACCGCCGTCGCCAGGGAAAAGGAACGGTTCGGCGGCATCAAGGTGGGGTCGGCATTCTTCGGCTGGCTCACGGCCACCGGCATGGCGGTGCTCCTGACGGCCCTCGTGGCAGCGGCGGGAACGGCCGTTGGCCTTGCCACCAACACGGACGTGAATGAGGCAGTAAACCAGGCAGCCTCGAACACCGGCACCGTTGGCCTGGTGGGCATCATCGTCCTGCTGGTGATCCTGTTCCTGTCCTATTACTGCGGCGGCTATGTGGCAGGGCGCATGGCGCGCTTCAACGGCGCCAAGCAGGGCCTCATGGTGTGGATTTGGGCGCTGATCGTGGCTGTCCTCGTCTCCATCCTGGGCCTCGTGGCGGGACAGCAGTTCAACGTGCTGGCCAACCTCAACAGCTTCCCGCGGATACCTGTCAATGAGGGCCAGTTGACCACCACCAGCATCATTGCCGCTGTCGTGGTGGCCCTTGTGGCACTGGCAGGAGCGATGCTGGGCGGCCTGGCAGGCATGCGGTTCCACCGCAAGGTGGACAAGGCCGGCTTCACCCCGGACGAGGACTACGACAACGCGTAGTCAGGCCAGGATCTTGCCGTCCACGTAAAACCAGCGGCCGTTTTCGCGGGCAAACCGGCTGACTTCATGATGCGTGCCGCGTTCGGCACCGTGCCGGAACCAGGCCTTGAACTCCACCGTCCCCTGCACGTCGAGCGGGCCGCCGCGGCTGGTGGAGACGATATCCAGGCTGCGCCATTGCAGGTCCGGATCAAAGTCCAGGTTGGCAGGAGCCTCCGCCGGGTGCCAGGTCCGCAGCAGGTAGGCCCTGTCATGAAGCGCGAAGGCACTGTACCGGGAGCGCATCAGCTGCTCCGCCGTGGCTGCTTCCGCCTCCCCGCTATGGAACCGGCCGCAGCACGCGCCGTACGGCTCGCCGGACAGGCACATGCAGCTTTCCAGTCTCCGGTCTTCAGCCATGACCCGATGGTGTCATATCAGGTAACAGGTTTAAAACAACCCGGACGCGCCCCTCCGCCCGGCGGCACAGTGCAGTAAAAATCCGTATGGTGGAGAAGGAGCTGTTGCCTTGGCAGAGGGGCGCAGGTGCGGGCTTTGGGGCCGGCAGAGAGGAGAGATGACGTGGATAATCCGGATACGCTCATCCTCAACCTGACCTTTTTAGGCACGGTGGGAGTAGCTTTCCTGATGTTCCTGATCCTCTTTCTGCTGGGCGTCATCACGCTGGTGCTTGCGGGAATAGGCAGACTCGCCGCCGTCATGCTCATGGCGTTGTTCGGCTGGCGCAGCAGCGGGGAAAGCAAGCGCCCGGCCCGGGATTGGCGTAGCGCGCTCAAGCCCGCGAACCTTCGCCCGGCGCTGCGCACCGCCGTCGTACGCCACCCGGGGGCGGCAGCCGCACGCCCCGACTCCCCCGTCCTTGCCGAGGACTGGGCTTCCGCTGTTGCGGAGGCGGACGCGGTGGCAATGGCCAGGGCGCGGGCGGCAGCACCGGAAATCAAGCTCTCAGTCCGCGACCTGCCCGATCCCCATGTACCTGCCGACCAGGTGGCGGAGGTTGCGCCGCTGGTGGAGTCGGCGCTGGAGGACCACCGGCCCGGCCGGGTGCCGCGGTCGTTTGAGAAGGCGCAGGCTTTGCGTCCGGTGGCCCCGCTGGACACCGGATCGCTGGTGTCGCTTTCCGGGAAGGCCCAGGCACAGGCCCTCACAGCAACCTCTTCCAATGACGGAGCCCCGGGAGCCGCTGCCAAGGGCTCTTCTGCCAAAGCCGGCCCACATAGGGGTAAACAGCCCTTACCCTGAGCAACCATCTGGGTTAGCGTGAAACCCATGGAATTCAGATACCTCGGAAACAGCGGCTTCAAAGTCTCGGAAATTACCTTCGGCAACTGGCTGACCCACGGGTCCCAGGTGGAGAATGACGTCGCCTCCCAGTGCGTGAGGGCCGCCCTGGATGCCGGTATCAGCACCTTCGACACGGCGGACGTCTACGCCAACACGGCCGCGGAGACCGTTCTGGGTGGAGCCCTGAAGGGCGAGCGCCGTGAGTCCATAGAGGTCTTCACCAAGGTCTACGGCGCCACCGGCCCCAAGGGAAAGAACGATCTGGGCCTGTCCCGCAAGCACATCATGGAATCCATCAACGCGTCCCTGCGCAGGCTGCAGACGGACTACGTGGACCTGTACCAGGCCCACCGCTACGACTTTGAAACCCCGCTGGAAGAAACCATGCAGGCGTTTGCGGACATCGTTCGGCAGGGCAAAGCCCTGTACATCGGCGTCAGCGAATGGTCCGCTGACCAGCTGCGTGCCGGCCATGCGCTTTCCAAGGAACTCGGTTTCCAGCTCATCTCCAACCAGCCGCAGTACTCCATGCTGTGGCGCGTGATCGAGGCCGAGGTTGTCCCCGCATCGGAGGAACTGGGCGTGTCCCAGATTGTCTGGTCCCCCATGGCCCAGGGCGTCCTCAGCGGCAAGTACCTGCCCGGCCAGCCCGCACCGGAAGGCAGCCGGGCCACGGACCAGAAGGGCGGCGCCAAGATGATCGAGCGCTGGATGCGGGATGACGTCCTTGCCGGGGTCCAGGAGCTCAAGCCCGTAGCGGAGGAAGCAGGGCTTTCCATGCCCCAGCTGGCCGTGGCCTGGGTGCTGCAGAACCCCAACGTGGCTTCGGCCATCATAGGTGCTTCGCGGCCGGAGCAGATCGCTGACAGTGTTGCGGCGGCTGGGGTGAAACTGGAACCGGAAGTCATGAAGAAAATCGACGACGCCATCGGCTCCCTGGTCGAACGTGATCCGGAGCAGACCAAGTCCCCGGCCAAGCGGGAACACTAGGTGGTGGGGTCCCTTCCGAAACTGCCGGATCTGGCCGTCACCGGTTCCACAGGCGGCCTGGGCGGAATGGTATCGCGGCAGCTTGCCGCCGCCGGATCCGCCCAGCGCCTCCTGGTCCGCGACGCCGGACGTGCACCTGAGCTGGAAAACGCTCCGGCACTGGTCTGCAGCTACTCGGATTCATCTGCTGCCCGCGCGGCCCTGGAAGGGGCCAGGGTCCTGTTCATGGTGTCCGCCGCAGAAACAGCGGACCGGTTGCAGCAGCACCGCAGTTTTGTGGACTCCGCAGCGGACGCCGGGGTGCAGCACATCGTGTACACGTCGTTTTACGGCGCGGCGCCGGATGCCACCTTCACGCTGGCCCGGGACCACTACGGCACCGAGCAGCACATCCGTGATTCGGGGATGGACTATACCTTCCTGCGCAACAATTTCTACCTTGATTTCCTGCCCCTTCTGGCGGACGGGGACGGCGTGGTGCGGGGGCCCGCCGGCGAGGGAGTGTTTTCCGGGGTTGCGCGGGAAGATTTAGCGCGCTGTGCCGTAGCGGTGCTGCGCGACCCCGCCATCCATAAGGGACAGACGTACAACCTGACAGGGCCTGAAGACCTCACACTGGCCGACGCTGCCCGGATACTTACCGAGGGAACCGGCCGCACCATCACCTATCATCCGGAGACAGTGGAGGAAGCCTACGCCTCCCGCGCCTCCTACGGCGCGCCGCCCTGGCAGGTGGACGCGTGGGTCAGCACTTACACGGCGATGCGGGCAGGTGAACTGGCAGGGATTTCACCTGATGTCCACGGACTGACAGGCCAGGATCCGATCAGCCTGGCGGAGTTCCTGAAGCGGCCGCAGCTGTAGCGGAAAAGGGCAGGCTTTTGGCGTTGACGGGCTGGCGGGGCGGGCGTAAACCTGAGGCAGGGACCCCTTCAGCCCGTCAAGCCGAACCAGCCGCAAGGACGCAGCGCCATGAAGCAGATCTTCAGGAACCCCCAGTCCGCCCGTCCAGCTGAACATCAGGGACCGCCTGGTTCCCTGACAACTGCGCCCACCACAGTCCCGCTTACCCGCGAGGAACTCCAGCTGGGCGCCCGCAACCACTCCATGCCCCTCGAGGCGCTCCGCCGCGACATCACTCCGCCGGGACTTCACTACGTCCTCACGCATTTCGACATCCCGTTCATCGACACCGCTGCCTGGCACCTGCGGATCAGCGGGGCTGTTGAACGTGCACTGGAATTGAGCATGGCGGCGCTGCGGAAGGACCCCGCCATCACCGTCCCGGTCACTTTGGAGTGCGCGGGCAATGGCCGCTCACTCCTGGAACCCAGGCCGCTCAGCCAGCCGTGGCTCCTGGAAGGAGTAGGCACAGCAGCCTGGACCGGGGTTCCGCTCGCGTACCTTCTGGGGAAAGCCGGGGTCCTTCCGAACGCCGTCGAGGTGGTGTTCGCCGGGGCCGATGCCGGCATCCAAGGCGGCGTTACGCAGCGGTACGCGCGGAGCCTACCGGTCCATGAAGCGATGCGTGCCGACGTCGTACTCGCATACAAGATGAACGGCACTGAGTTGCCGCCGCAGCATGGCTACCCGCTCCGGCTGGTGGTTCCAGGTTGGTACGGCATGACGAGCGTGAAGTGGCTGGAATCCATCGAGGTGGTCACGGCCCCCTTTGCGGGATACCAGCAGGCGGTGGCCTACCGTTACCAGGAGTCAGCGGACGACGCCGGGACGCCGGTAACGCGTATGAGGGTGCGTTCGTTGATGGTCCCGCCGGGCATCCCGGACTTCTTCACACGCCGACGGGTAGTACCGCCAGGTCCTGTGATGCTGCAGGGCCGGGCGTGGTCCGGGCATGCTGCGGTGACTGCGGTGGAAGTGGGCATCGACGGGAAGTGGCTGCCGGCCCACCTGGAGGAATCTGCGGGTGGATTCACCTGGCGGCGATGGACGCTGCCGTGGGTGGCTGACCCGGGCAAGCATGAACTGGCCTGCCGCGCCACCGACGCCAGCGGTGCCACCCAGCCCCTAGCGCAAAACTGGAACTACCAGGGACTCGGCAACAACATGGTGCAGCGCATCAACGTCCGGGTGGAGTAGCGGCTTGCGTACAGGCGCCGGGCTATACTCGGTGCCAGCCATGACCAGCCTTCCTTCCTCCCCCGCCAGTGTCCGCATCGATGCGTGGCTGTGGGCCATCCGGGCCTATAAGACGCGCTCTGCGGCTACGGCCGCGTGCCGTGCCGGCCACGTGAGGCTGAACGGCAGCCCAGCCAAGGCGTCAGCCACACTGGTCAGCGGTGACACGGTGACGGTCAGGATGCCGGGCTATGAACGCATCCTCGAAGTGCGCCGGCTGATCAACAAGCGCGTGGGTGCTGAAGCTGCATCACACTGCTTCACGGACCACACTCCCCCGCGGCCTGTTGCTCCTGCTCTGGGCCTGCCGCAGCGCGACCGTGGCACGGGCCGGCCCACCAAGAAGGACCGCCGCGAGATGGAACGTCTTCGCGGCGCTTGACCGAGTCCGGCCCTTGTGACGCTGCTTAATTCCCGCCCCGGGCCCGGGCCCGGGCCCGGACGAGGTTCGCAAAAGGCAGCTGCCCGTACTCCTCAATAAAGGCTGTGTGGTAGTCCGCTTCAGCCTGGGCCAGGGCTGCGGCGGGCAGTTCCTTCCATGCGATCAGCAACTGCCCGGCGTCCCTGAGTTGCCAGACCAGCCGCCCGTCCCAATGCCCGGGCGGCTTTCCCTGCCCGAAGTCCAGGAACTCCTGGACCTGCCGCCGCAGGCCTCGGTTGCCTTTGCTGCCCGGGCCTGCTTTACCCAGGTAAAGCACGACGGCGGCATCCACCCACTCCGCCGCAAGGGCCGGCTGGGGCAGGGAAGGGTCCTTCTTCTTGAAGACCCCGGCTGTGCTTTTCGTCAGGAATTCCGGCTGGAACTCTTCGGGCTGCAGGACAGCGAAGACGCCGGTTCCCTGCGGAACCCGCATAACCTCCAGGTCGTCGAAGGGCCTGAAGCCTGCAAAGCCGTCGTCTCTCAGGCCCTTTCTGGTGAACTGCATCCCTACATTGAACAGCATCGCTTCGGCAGCGTTGATTGAGTGACTCACGCGCCCCGACCGTGCACCGGCCTGGCGCTAGCTGGCGGTTCTCCGACCTCGTGGATGGTATGGCCGCTGCAAGCAGTTTTAGTTACGCTGGCCCGCTCGATGCGTGACACTGTAAACCATCGCATTGCGTTGCGCAGTCGGCACCACCCCACCAGGTACCACTGGCCGTTAGTAGAGGCGAACAGCACGGGCTCGACGTCGCGGGTGGTCGTCCTTTCGTCTCTCGATGTGTAGCGAATGCGAAGCACTCGCTGCTCGGCCATCGCCTCCTCCAGTGCCGACTTCGTTGCGCGCGAAGACGAGGGCGGCGCGTTGACCCAGACACGGTGGGCCAGCTCATCGGCCCGTGCTCGAGTCTTGGGATTGAGGACGTCCAGGATCTTCTTGATTCCTGCAGCCGCCAGATCGGCGTACGGGGCATCGCGTGCAGCGGATACGGCTGCCATGAGCGCCACGGCCTGCGGCGGGGACAAGCTGACAGGCGGCAGGGACGCGCCTGCAGCTAATCCGTAGCCACCGCCCGGACCAGGGCGGGACCATAGAGGTGCACCGCTGCTCTCCAGCGCATCGAGGTCTCTCTTAATGGTGCGCACTGACACCTCGAACTCTCGTGCCATCCGTTCGGCGGAAACCCCCCGCGCCCCGCTGCGGCCCAACAACTCTGTCAGAGCATGTAGCCGTTCGGCGCGCTTCACAGTTCAGACCCCGACAAATTCATGACCTAAATAGTGACACACCCTTGTCCGCAGTGCCTGCGAGGGTAATGGCATGACAACTACTACCGACAGTCCGACCATAATTCTCATCGCAGGTCACTGGCTGGGCGCATGGGCATGGGATGAAGTCCTTGAACACCTGACAACCGACCACTCTCGTGCAATCGCGATGACACTGCCCGGTCTCGACGCGGACGATCCCGGGCGTGCGGCGAAGACCCTCGACGATCAAGCCGCAGCAATCCTGGACGTCATCACCCAACTCGGGGCCTCGGCGGATCAGCCCGCAACTCTCGTCGCTCACAGCGGGGCGAACGCCCCCATCAGCCTCGTCCTTGACCGACACCCCGAACTTGTCCATCGAGTGGTGTGGGTCGACTCCGGCCCTGTGGCGACGGGAAGCACTTTCGCCCCACACCTCCCGGAGGAGTTGGAGGAGCTTCCACTGCCGTCCCTCGACATCCTCGCGCAGCAGGCGAGCCTCGAAGGCCTGAGCACAGAAGTCCTCGAGCGTTTTCAGGCCCGGGCCGTCCCCGAGCCCGGCCCCGTACTTCGTCAGCCCGTGGAGCTCACGAACGATGCCCGCCACAAAGTCCGGACCACCCTGGTGTGCTGCTCTATGCGGAGCGCGCAGGTGCTGGAGCTGGCCCGCACTGGCCATGCCATGTTTGCCGAAGTTGCTAACATCGAGCACCTCGACGTCGTTGACCTTCCGACGGGGCATTGGCCTATGTGGAGCCGCCCCCGCGACCTGGCCAAGGCCATTCAAACAGCGGCTTCCCGAACCCAATAAAGTGACCGGTGAAGCCGTCCGCTTCGACAATCTGCTGGTCTGACCTCACGACGTGTTCCCTCTGAAGTGAGTGGTGCAACTGCGTCAGGTCCTGATTTAGGCACCGTCAGCAGACCCCGATGCCAGTCGAACCTCTTCACAAAGAACGAGCCAACCAGGCTGAGGTTCCCTGACTGAGAAGTTTCCCTGCCCACCCCTCCGCCCAAAAGCGTAGAGTTGCCTAAGACGCCTGATTCTGGACGCCTTGCTGCTGAGGGAGAAATCGTGACGATTGACTGGGACGAAAAGAAAGCCCTGCTACAGGAACCGAACATCGCGAAGGTAACCCAGCTTTGCGACGAACTGATGGAAAAGAAGCCAGGCTCCACCGTCCCCTACATCGACCCGGTGCACGACGAAGATGAATGCCGGATCGTCAGCCTGCAGGTCAGCCCCGGAAAGGGCACCGAGTCAGGATTTGTCTCGCACTACAACGACGACGAAGCAGCACGACGGGCCACCCAGATTTACGAGCTCGCCGAGCTTGACCCCCGCTACGTGATGCCGTGGAACGCCTACCCCTGGGTCCGTGATCCCGGCATGCCGTCGGCCTTGAGCGTGCAGGAAAAGACGGACGGTTTGCGGCCCTTCCGCCAGTTCCTCAAAATCAACTCCCGGGTTTCCGCGATCATTGCCCACGGCACGGACGCGTCAACATTCCTCACCCTGTTCGAGAAGACCTACCACTCGTCGCTGAAGAACAGCGGCATCAAGGTGTACAAAGCCACCGCCCTGGGCGGGCGGGCGTTTGCCGTCTCCGAAGCCAAGCAGGAAGAACTGCTTGCCAAGAGCGTCGCAATCTACAAGGACGCCATGCAGAGGGCCGGCATCCAACACCTCTGACTGGTAATGCCAATGGATGTGCTGGCTTGGCTGCTCGATTCTGATCCCGCAATCCGCTGGCAGGTCCTGCGCGACCTCGCAGACGCTCCAGCCGAAGATTTTCAAGCCGAACGCGACCGGGTTGCGAACCACGGTTGGGGTGCCAGACTGCTCGCCCTGCAGGGCACGGACGGACAATGGGCCGGGGGCACCTATTGGCCAGCTCACGACGACGACCCTGACAACCAGCCCTGGACGGCCACCACCTACAGCCTGCTGCTCCTGCGCGACTTCGGCCTGGACCCCGCCAGCCCTGCGGCACGGCAAGCGATTGCGCTTGTCCGTGACAACAGCCGCTGGGAGGAAGGCAACCAGCCCTTTTTTGAGGGCGAAGTGGAGCCCTGCATCAATGGGATGACTGTCGCCCTCGGGGCATACTTCGGGGAAAAAGTTGACTCGGTGGTACAGCGGCTGACCCGCGAACAGTTGGCTGACGGCGGCTGGAATTGTGAGGCCGAGAGAGGGTCCACGCGCTCTTCCTTTCACACCACCATCTGCGTTCTGGAAGGGCTCCTAGAGCATGAGCGGGCCAGCGGGGGAACACCGGTATCCCGGGAGGCCCGGCGCCGCGGCGAGGAGTACCTCCTGGAGCGCAAGTTACTCAGGCGGATTTCAACCGGTGAACTCATCAACAGCACATGGCTGCAGTTCTCCTACCCCACCCGCTGGTACTACGACCTCCTTCGCGGGCTCGACTACTTCCGCGCAGCCGGCGGCACCCCTGACGAACGAATTGAAGAGGCAGTGCAGATTGTTCGGTCCAAGAAGCAGCCAGGTGGGAGCTGGTTGCTTGAAAACACCCACCCGGGCAAGGTCCACTTCGATCTGGAGGACGGTGACGGACAACCAAGCCGATGGAACACCCTCCGTGCCCTGCGGGTAGTGCGGTGGTACGAGGGCGGATCCCGTGAGGAAAGCGGCGCATAAGGCCCCGCATTGACAGCCGCTTGTGACGCCTGCCATATTTAAGGCGTGAACCTGTCAGACAGCCGGACAGCAGGACAGCCTGCTCCCCTCGCACGGCTTAGTGCCGCGGAAGCCGTCTTCAGTACCATCCGCAAGGACATCGAGTCGGAGCGACTGGCGGTGGGCAGCAAACTCAGCTCGGAAGCAACCCTCTCCCAGCAGTACGGGGTCAGCCGGTCCGTCATTCGCGAAGCACTCCGCTCCTGCACTGCCCTTGGCCTGACGGTTACCAAAACGGGCAAGGGGACCTTCGTCGTCGCCAACAAAGTAGCCAACGACCTCACGTTGGGCCAGTACTCAGCCCGGGACCTGACCGAAGCACGCCCGCACATCGAGGTACCCGCAGCCGGTCTGGCCGCGGAACGCCGCAGCGACGAAGAGCTGGAGACACTCCGCAGCGTTGTCGCCGCCATGGCCACCGAAACCGATCCGGAATCGTGGGTAACCCTGGACTCGAACTTCCATGCCGCCATCGCCCGCGCAAGCGGCAACAAGGTGTTCGCCAGCGTGGTGGCGGACATCCGCGGCGCCCTGGCCCACCAGTCCGAAACCCTGAACATGGTGGCAGACCGGCAGCACGCCTCAGACCTCGAACACCAGGAGATCCTGGCCGCCATCGAGGCAGGCTCACCGGAAGCCGCGAGTAAAGCCATGGCCCGGCACCTGCACGCCGTCGGCCTCGCCCTCGACTCCATCCTGAACAACTAACGTCCGCAAACCGAACACGCCACACCACACACAAGGACCCCATGCCATCCCCTGCACTTTCTGCTGCCCACACTGCTGCAATGCTCCCGCAGCACGCCCCCCTGGTCACCGCCATCCGCGACGGCCTGGTGGAGAGCGTGCACCACGGGTCAGCCATCGCCGTTGCAGCAGACGGCGCAATTGTGGCGTCAGCAGGTGACCCGTTGGCCCCGTTCTACCCCCGATCCTCCCTTAAGCCGCTGCAGGCCGTGGGTATGGTCCGCGCCGGCCTGGAGTTGCCCGCCGATCTCCTTGCCCTGGCAGCGGCAAGCCACTCCGGCGCTGCAAAGCACCGCGAGGGAGCACTGCGCATCCTCGACCTGCACGGGCTGACCGTTACGGCCTTCGAAAACAGCACCGACCTCCCCTATGGCGCCGGCGAGCGCGAGGAATGGCTGCGCAGCGGGGGTGCGGCCACGCAACTGACGCAGAACTGCTCCGGCAAGCACGCCGCCATGGCCGCCACCTGTGTGATCAACGGCTGGCCCGTCCAGGGTTACCTTGATCCCTCGCACCCGTTGCAGCAGCTGGTCGCCACAACGGTGAAGGAGCTGACGGATGAGGAACCGGTCACTGTCAGCACCGACGGCTGCGGCACCCCGCTGTTTGCCCTCACCCTGCCGGGCATGGCCCGCGCCTTCGGCCTCCTCGCCCGCGCCGCCGCCGGCAGTGGTGCGCACGACGTCGGCGGGCAGGCTCCGCGAAGTGCGGAAGCCGCCGTCGGACTCGCCATGCAGCAGCACCCGGACATGGTGGCCGGTGAAGGCCGCGACGTGACCGGGTTGATGCGCCTGCTCCCGGGCTCCGTAGCCAAGGACGGCTTCGAAGGCGTGCAGCTGGTAGGCCTGGCCGATGGGAGTGCCGTGGCTGTCAAGATTTCCGACGGCGGCGACCGCGCCCGGATGCCGGCCACCGTCAGGCTTCTCGAGGCACTGGGTGTTTACACCGCACCGCTCGCCGGCATCGCAACCGCCCCGGTACTGGGCGGCGGCCAGCAGGTAGGCCTGCTGCAGGCTACCGACTTCCTTCCCCAAACTGCCCTGTCCGTACCCGCCAACGAAGCCCTGTAAGGACCCCATGACAATCGCCGACACCACCGCAGCAGTCCGCTCTGAACATGACCTGCTCGGAGACCGGGACGTCCCCGCCAACGCCTATTGGGGTGTTCACACCCTGCGTGCAGTGGAAAACTTCCCCATCACCGGCCAGAAGCTCTCCTCCAACATGCACCTGGTCCGTGGTCTGGCAGCAGTAAAACTGGCCGCGGCCAGGACAAACCGAGAACTCGGACTGCTGGACGCCGAACGCTCGGACGCCATCGAGCAGGCGTGCCAGGACATTTTGGACGGCCGGCTTGCCGACCAGTTCGTCGTGGACGTCATCCAGGGCGGCGCCGGAACGTCGTCGAACATGAATGCCAACGAGGTGATCGCCAACCGTGCCCTGGAAATCCTGGGCCACCCCAAGGGCGACTACAAGCGTTTGCACCCCAACGACCACGTAAACCTGTCCCAGTCCACCAACGACGTGTACCCCACCGCCGTCAAGCTGGGCACCATCTTCGCCGCCCGGGAACTGCTGGACGCCCTGGCTGAACTGGAGGAAGCGTGCGCGGCAAAGGCGCTGGAGTTCCGCACGGTGGTTAAGATGGGGCGCACGCAGCTGCAGGATGCCGTCCCCATGACACTGGGCCAGGAATTCGGAACCTACGCCATCACCATCGGGGAGGACAGGCTCCGCCTTGCCGAAGCTGACCTGCTGATCCACGAAATCAACCTCGGTGCCACGGCCATCGGCACAAGCCTCAACGCCCCGGCCGGCTACACCGCAGCGGCCTGCCGGCACCTGGCAGAAATCACCGGCCTGCCACTGGTCACCGCTCCGGACCTCATTGAAGCCACCCAGGACGTGGGCGCCTTCGTCCACCTCTCAGGGGTGCTGAAGCGCGTCGCCGTGAAGCTCTCCAAAATCTGCAACGATCTCCGGCTGCTCTCGTCCGGTCCGCGCGCCGGCTTCGGCGAGATCAACCTGCCGGCTGTCCAGTCCGGCTCCTCCATCATGCCCGGTAAGATCAACCCGGTGATCCCGGAAGTGGTCTCCCAGGTGGCCTATGAGGTGATCGGCAATGACGTCACCATCACCATGGCCGCCGAAGCCGGGCAGCTCCAGCTCAACGCCTTCGAACCGGTCATTGTCCACAGCCTCCACAAAAGCATTTCCCACCTGGAAGCGGCTTGCCGCACCCTCACGGCGCGCTGCATCCGGGGTATCACCGCCAACACCGAACACCTCCGCCGCACGGTGGAGCAGTCCATCGGCCTGGTCACGGCCCTCAATCCCCATCTGGGCTACGCCACCGCCACCGCCATCGCGCAGGAAGCACTGGCCACCGGCAAGGGCGTCGCCGAGCTTGTCCTCGAGCATGGACTCCTCACGAGCACCCAACTCCAGGAACTCCTCAGCCCCGAACGCCTCGCCAACCTCAGCAAATAGTCCCCCTCCCCGGACCCCCCAAAGGACTCCCCCATGACAAACTCCCCCATTACGGACCACACGGTCCCGCCCCAGGCGCATGCCACCGAGGCTGCACTGCACGCCGAGGACAAGGGCTACCACAAGAACCTCAAGCCGCGGCAGATCCAGATGATCGCCATCGGCGGCGCGATCGGCACCGGGCTCTTCCTCGGCGCCGGCGGCCGCCTCAACGCCGCGGGCCCCTCCCTGGTCATCGCCTACGCCGTGTGCGGCTTCTTCGCGTTCCTGATCCTTCGGGCCCTGGGCGAACTGGTGCTGCACCGGCCGTCCTCGGGCTCCTTCGTCTCCTACGCCCGCGAATTCTTCGGCGAAAAGGCCGCGTTTGTTTCCGGCTGGTTCTACTGGATCAACTGGGCCACCACCACCATCGTGGACATCACCGCCGCCGCGCTGTACATGAACTTCTTCGGCAACTACATCCCCTGGATGGCAGCAGTCCCGCAGTGGGCCTGGGCCCTGATCGCCCTCGTGGTGGTCCTGGCACTGAACCTGGTCTCGGTGAAGGTCTTCGGCGAAATGGAATTCTGGTTCGCCCTGATCAAGGTCGCCGCCCTGGTGGTCTTCCTCATCGTCGGCACCTACTTCGTCATCTTCGGCACCCCCGTGGACGGCCAGCAGGTGGGCCTCAGCCTCATCTCGGACAACGGCGGCGTCTTCCCCAACGGCCTGCTCCCCATGATCATCCTCATGCAGGGCGTGCTGTTCGCCTACGCCTCCATTGAGCTCGTGGGCACCGCGGCCGGCGAAACCGAAAACCCGGAAAAGATCATGCCCAAGGCCATCAACTCCGTGGTCTTCCGCATCGCCGTGTTCTACGTCGGCTCCGTCATCCTGCTGGCCCTGCTCCTGCCCTACACCTCCTACGAAAAGGGCGTCAGCCCGTTCGTGACGTTCTTCGGCTCCATCGGCATCCAGGGCGTGGACGTCATCATGAACCTCGTGGTCCTCACCGCCGCCCTGTCTTCCCTCAACGCCGGCCTGTACTCCACCGGCCGCATCCTGCGCTCCATGTCCGTCAACGGCTCCGCCCCCAAGTTCGCCTCCCGCATGAACAAGGCAGGCGTACCGTACGGCGGCATCGCCATCACCGCAGGCGTGTCCCTGCTGGGTGTCCCCCTGAACTACCTCGTGCCCGCCGACGCCTTCGAAATCGTCCTCAACGTGGCCTCTGTAGGCATCATCATGACCTGGGCAACCATCGTGCTGTGCCAGATCCAGCTCCAGCGCTGGGCGAACAAGGGTTGGCTCAAGCGCCCCTCGTTTCGGATGTTCGGCGCCCCGTACACCGGTTACCTCTCGCTGCTCTTCCTGGCAGGTGTGCTGGTCATGGTGTTCATCGATTCCCCGCTGACCATGCTCGTCACGGCCATCGCCTCGGTCCTGATGGTCTTCGGCTGGTACGCCTGCCGCAAACGCATCCATGAAATCGCTGAAACCCGCCAAGGCTTCACCGGGATCTCCCCCGTGGTCGCCAACCCGCCGGCGGACACCTTCAAGAAATAACCCCCGCATTCAACCAACGACGGCGGCACCCGGGTTCTGGAGCTACAGAACCCGGGTGCCGCCGTCGTTAACTGTTCAGTGGCGGGGCTAGCGTGACGGTTTCACCACCATCGCTGATCCGCCTCCGCGCCGTACCGGCTCAGCGGCCGCGACAGTACGCCCGTCCGGCAGGAATTCAATGGCGGTGGCAGCACCGAGCTCAGCAACCGAGCTGAAGGCGGGGTGTCCGTACTCTTTGAGCTGAGCCTCGTAGGCTGCAATGAACGCCGGTTCCGCCTGCGGCGTTGCCGAATTCCGCTGGGAGGCACGGGGTGCGGCGAGCGCGTCAGAGATGCTCATGCCGAGGTCGATCCGGTTGATGAGCGTCTGCAGCACGGTGGTGATAATCGTTGCGCCGCCCGGCGAGCCGAGCGCCACGAACGGCTTGCCTTCCTTCAGCACGATGGTTGGCGACATGGACGAGCGGGGCCGCTTGCCCGGCTCGATACGGTTCGCATCCGTGGGGCTGGCGGGGACGTTAAAGTCCGTCAGTTCATTGTTCAGGATGAAGCCGCGACCGGGGACTACGATGCCGGAGCCGCCGGTCTGCTCGATGGTAAGGGTGTACTCCACCACGTTGCCCCACTTGTCCGAGACCGTGAGGTTGGTGGTTGACAGCCTCTCAGTATCAGTTGGGTTGCTCTGTGCAGCGGCCGGCAGATCGCACACACCATTGTAGGAAGATACGTCACCGGCCGGCACTGGCTTCGGCGCCGCCTTCAAGGGATCAATCTCGCAGGCCCGTTCCTTGCCGAAGACCGGGTCGAGGAGTTCTTCCGTAGGAACGTTCACGAAAGCAGGATCACCAACATATTTGCCGCGATCGGCAAAAGCGAGGGCGCTGGCTTCAAGGTAATGGTGCAGGACCTTTGGCTTGTCATTGGCAAGAGCGGGAAGGTCGAACACCTCCAAAATGTTCAAGGCCTCCCCGACCGTGGTGCCGCCACTGCTGGAAGGTGCCATGCCGTAAACGTCATAGCCGCGGTAGTTCACGTGGGTGGGGTCCTGGTCCAGGGCCTCGTAGTCATCCAGGTCTTCTGTGGTCATGACGCCTGCAGGTCCGGGCAGGGTATTCGGATCCGGATTTGTCGGTGCGTTCCGGACAGTGGAAACGATCTCCTCGGCGATGGCTCCCTCGTAGAACGCATCCATGCCCTCCCGGGCCAGAAGCCGGTACGACTCCGCCAGACCGTGGTTCTTCAGGATGCTCCCCACGGCAGGCGCATCGTTGTTAGGCCCCGGAAGGAAAAGCTCCCTGGTGGCTGCAAAGGGCAGGAAGCGGTCCCTGTTTTCAAGCGTCTGCTGCCGGAAGGTCTCGTCCACGACGAAGCCCCGCTGCGCCACATGAATTGCAGGCTTCAGCACTTCCCTCAGGCTCAGGCTCCCCCAACGGTCCAAAGCCCGCTCCCAGGTTGCCGGAGTGCCCGGTACCCCCACCGAGATCCCGCTGGTTGCCTGCTTGTTGAATGGGTACGGCTCGGTGCTGCCAGGTTTGAGGAAGGCATTTGCGGGCATGGCGGCCGGCGCCGTCTCGCGGCCGTCAATGGTGCGGACCTTGCCCCTCTTCGCATCGTAGAACACGAAGTAGCCACCACCGCCGATGCCGGCACTGTAAGGCTCGGTGACGCCGAGGGTGGCGGCTGCGGCCACGGCGGCGTCCACGGCGTTGCCACCCTTCCGGAGGACTTCTATGGCCGCGGCGGAGGCGTCAGGGTCAACGGTGCTGACCGCGCCGCCGTACCCCGTGGCCGTCGGGGTCTTTTGGATGTCACCAGCCTGCTGCGGGTGGGCAGCAGCGGGGCTGGCCAACGCTCCTGTGGTCACGCTCATTGCCAGTGCCGCCGTCATGGCTGCAAGCCGGCGTCCCAGATGTGGCATGGTTGCTCCTGAAGGGGTTGGAAGTGATGTGGGTCACGCTACTCCTAGGGCAGGGGACACTCAACGGCTGCTGCTACCCCCTGTTGGGCGTTCAATCACCTGCACGCACCCCGGCTGCAATACCCCCTTGACGGCCACCCGGGTCAGGTCTACCCTCAGCCGCATCCCGCCGTTTAAGCGGCGGGACTTCGGGCGCCGCCTTTGGCGGCCATCCGTCGAGGAGGACCGTGATGAACGACCCGGAAGCAAAAATAGTTGTGGGGGTGGACGGCTCCGATTCCTCGGTGCAGGCCCTGCGTTTGGCGGCCCGGCTGGCCCCGGCGCTGAACGCACGGATCCACGCCATGGCCTGCTGGGATTTCCCCCAGATCTACGCCGGCTACGTGCCGCCGGACTTTGAGGCCTTCCAGGCAGCTGCGGCGCACACCTTGACCGAGGCGCTCGGAAAAGCGTTCGGGCCGGAACTCCCAACGAACATCAGCCAGGAAGTGGTCCGCGGCTCCGCGCCGGCCAAACTCGTCGAAGCCGGCACGGACGCCGCCATGCTGGTGGTGGGCCGCCGCGGGCACGGCGGCTTCATTGGCATGCACCTTGGCTCTGTCAGCTCCGCGTGCGTCTCACACGCTGCCTGCCCGGTCCTGGTAGTGCACGCCGACGGCAGCCATCGCCCCCACCATCTCTGGCGTGGCTCCAAGGACAAGAAGGCTGCGAAGCTGTAGGACCCGAGCCCGCGGCGTAACGCAACGCTCCCGCATCTCCCGGTTGGAAGCCGATCCCCTATGCTCAGCTGAGTGCCACTTGGCGCCCGCGCCGGGTAAGGGTGGCGTGCGTGCACTCAGCAGTTCAACGACGAACCACACCGGGAGACGGTATGACCAACTGGCGGATCAGGGACTTCCACTCAGCGGACCTCGACGGGATCCTGCACCTCTGGGAAACCCTCAAGTCCTACAACGTCGAACCGGTGTACGCACTCTCCGAAGTCCTGGCCTCGTGCGAGAAGGACCACGCCGTGGTGGCGGTGCAGGGTGACCAGGTGGTGGGCGCCGCCGTCGGACGCGCCGCGCACGACCAGGGCTGGATCGTTTTCCTCGCCACCCTCCCCGAATACCGCGGCCGCGGCATCGGCACCTCGCTGCTCGCCGCCGTCGAGAACCGCATGGCCCCGCACGGGCTTAACAAGCTCTCCGCGCTGATGCCGGAATCCGAAACGCGCGTGGAGGCCTTCCTGAGCCGCGGCTTCGCGCTGAAGAAAAACCTGCGCTACTTCGAGCGGACCATCCCCGTCCAGCGCCAGGAACTCGGCGCGCTGGGCCAGCTGGGCGGCCGCGTCCTGGCCCGGGACCTGTGGGAGAACGTGGCCGGCATGCGGAAGGAAAAGGAACTGCTGGAGCGCCGCCTGGTGCTTCCGTTGGCCGAGGCCGACCTCGCCGACGAGTTCGGTGTCGTCCCACCGCGCGCCGTCGTCCTCTTCGGCCCGCCCGGCACCGGCAAAACCACCTTCGCCAAAGCCATCGCCTCCCGCCTCGAGTGGCCCTTCGTCGAAGTGTTCCCGTCCCGGCTGGCCGCGGACCCGCAGGGCCTGGCAGGCGCGCTCCGCGAAACCTTCCTTGAGATCGCCGAGCTGGAGCATGCAGTGGTGTTCATCGACGAGGTGGAGGAGATCGCTTCCCAGCGATCCGGGGAGCCGCCGTCTCCCCTGCAGGGCGTCACAAACGAGCTGCTCAAGATCATCCCGGCCTTCCGCGAACAGCCCGGCCGGCTGCTGGTCTGCGCCACGAACTTCATCCGCGCCCTGGACTCCGCCTTCCTGCGGCACGGCCGCTTTGACTACGTCATCCCCATCGGGCTGCCCGACCGGCAGGCCCGCGAAGCCATGTGGCAACGCTTCATCCCCGCACTTGTGGTGGACGCCGTGGACGTGGACCTGCTCGTGGAGCGCACCGAGGGCTTCTCCCCCGCCGACATTGAGTATGCCGCCCGCAGCGCCTCCCAGCGCGCGCTGGAAAACGTTGTTTACGGCAGGGACGGCGACGGCGGTCCCGCTTCCGGCGGCACCACGTCGCTCCGTGATGCCGTACGGAAGGGGCCCTCCACGCAGGACTACCTGGACGCAATTTCCGAAACCCGCACCACAGTCAGCACCGAAGTGCACCAGGAGTTCCTGGAGGACATCGACGCACTGGGCCGCGTGTAAGCCAGTAATCTTTGACTCATGTCCTCCAATCCCCTTCGGCATGCCATGGCGCGGATGGGCGGCCGCGATCCGCATGAAAAGCACCGTGCCGCCACGCCGCTTGAACTCTTCTTTGACCTGACCTTCGTCATTGCCTTCAGCGTGGCGGGAAGCCAGTTCGCGCATGAGATCGCGGAGGCGCACTTCATCCCCGGCCTGCTGGGCTTCTTCTTCGCGATGTTCGCCGTGAACTGGGCCTGGATCAACTTCACCTGGTTCGCCAGCGCCTACGACACCGACGACTGGATCTTCCGGGTAGTTACCATGATCCAGATCGTGGGAGTCCTGATCCTCGCCATGGGAATTGAACCGATGTTCCATTCACTGGTGGAGGGGGACCACGTTGACAACGCGGTGATTGTGGGCGGCTACGTGCTCATGCGGTTGGCCCTGGTCTCCCAGTGGCTGCGGGCAGCCCGGCAGGATCCCGCGCGCCGCGGGACGTGCCTGCGCTACGCCCGGTACCTCGCGCTCGTGCAGCTCGGATGGATTGCGGTACTGATCATCGAAGCCGATGTTCCCACCACGTTCGCCATGATTGTGCCCTTGATGGCGCTGGAAATGGCGACACCCTATGCCGCCGAGCGGAAAGCCAGGACGCCGTGGCACGCACACCATATTGCCGAGCGGTACGGGTTGCTGGCCATCATCGCCTTGGGGGAATGCCTCATCGGTGCCATCGAAACCCTGCGCGCCATCGTTGCCAACCACGGCTGGAGCCTCGACGCGGCGTTGGTGGGCTTCGGCGGAACAGCCCTGGCATTCGCCATGTGGTGGATCTACTTCATGCTGCCCTCCGGCCGGGCGCTGCACGTGCGCCGGCACCGGTCGTTCCTCTTCGGCTACGGCCATATCCCCATCTTCGCCGCCATTGCGGCCACGGGAGCAGGCCTGCACGTGGCCGCCTACTACATCGACCATGAGGCACACGTCAGTGCCGCAGTGGCCGTAGCCAGCATTGCGGTTCCGGTGGGACTGTTCAAGGGCTCCCTGACCTGGCTGTACAGCGTCATGGTTGGCCGGGACAGGACTGTTATTACCGTGGCCGGCGTGGTCCTGATGGCGCTGGCGGCCGCGGTGGGACTGGCAGCGGCCGGAGTGTCGGTCCCGGTGTGCCTGCTGGTGATTGTGCTTGCACTTGGCGCTTCCATTGTCGTTGACGAGCGACGCGGCTCGGACCGCCTGCATCACGCCCTGGAGAAGCTGGAGGCGGAGACTACCGCTCCCCGCCCGTCCTAGCGTCCAATGCCGTCCCGCCCGCGCCATCCGGCTCCCCGTAGGACAGGTTTTCGTAATCGGTGGTGTCTTCCTCATCCAGCTGGTCGTCCAACTCCTGCAGCAGCCACGGGTTCACCCGGGCCAGGATCTTCCGTACTTCCTCCACCTCGACGGCGGCATACAGCACAGGACGTGCCTCGCGGTACTTGGTGACGGGCGGTTTGTCCGGCCATTTCTCAGCCAGCGCCTTGACCCTCTCAGGCAGTGAGTTGTGCGCGTTGTCCGCAATCTTGACCAAGGCTGCGTCGTGGTCCTCGGCGATTTCCCGAATACCGGCCTGATAATCGTCCGGGTTGCTGTGGAGCCGGTTGGTAACGCGTTCAATGATCTCCACGGCCCGCTCCGAGACCCCCATATCCAGCAGCGCCTGGCGGGTGATGGGGGTGTCCTTCGCGATATCGTGCAGGTATCCGGCGATCCTGACGTCGTCGTCGAAATCGGCGAGGGCGTCACCAACGGCGAGGACATGCTCACGGTACGGACGCTTCAGTTTGTCCTTTTGCCGGTTGTGGGCCACCTCGGCAAGGACCTTTGCAGTCTCTACCGTGAATTTGGGCGCCGGGCTCTGCTCCGCGGCCTGCTGGTCTGACATGTTCTAAGCCTAGGCTGAGCGGGCTCCGTTGGCTCAACCGGGCTCCCTCATGGCGGAAATCAGTGCGCGGCAGGCTTGATGCCGTTGTATACCCAGGGCTCCCTCGGGACGTCAGCGGGATCGAATGCTGCCAGGGCTTTCTCCAGAGGCCCGGCCGGCAGTCCCAGCGATTCCAGTAACCGGTCGCGTACTGCAGCGGCAGAACATCCCGCCACCGACAGATCCCGCAATGTCACTGCACCGTCGCGCTTCGCCAGGCGGGCGCCGTCGGCATTCACCACCAGCGGAACATGCGCATATTCCGGAACTGGAATATTCAGGAGCGACGCGAGAAAGGCCTGCCGTGGCGTCGACGGCAGCAGGTCGTCGCCGCGGACCACCTGGTCGATACCCTGTTCGGCGTCGTCCACCACCACGGCAAGGTTGTAGGCGGTCACGCCGTCGTTGCGGCGGAGCACAAAGTCGTCCACCAGGCCTGTGTACGTGCCGTGGAGCAGGTCGTGCACGGTGTACCGGGATGTATCGGCGCGCAGCCGGACAGCGGCCGGCCGCGTGGAGCGCTTGAACTCCAGCTCGGCGGGGTCAAGGTTGCGGCAGGTCCCCGGATAGGCACCCTGCGGGGCGTGCGGGGCGGACGGTGCCTCCTGAATTTCGCGCCGGGTGCAGAAGCACTCGTAGGTCAGGCCGGCCGACTCCAGGCGCGCGATCGCCTGGGCGTAAAGGGAGCTCCGGGCAGTCTGTCGCACCACATCGCCATCCCAGGTGATGCCGATGGCCTCCAGGTCCCGCAGCTGCTCCGCTTCCGCGCCGGCGCGTGCCCGGTCCAGGTCCTCGACGCGGAGCAGGAACTTCCGGCCGGTGGAACGGGCAAAAAGCCAGGCGAGTACGGCTGTCCGGAGATTCCCCACGTGAAGTTCCCCGGAAGGGCTGGGGGCAAAGCGGCCTGCGGAGGTCATGGGTCAACCCTATTCGCCGCAACGATGGGCGCGACAACACAAGAGCCCCTCAGCTACCGGTGACTTCGGGAATCCGACGCCGGTAGCCCAGGGGCTCTTGCCGTGTTTGCAGAATGACTATGGTGTGAACAAGTGTCAATCAGCGGCGGCCTCCTTGCGGGAGGCGGTGTCCAGAACCCGGGTGGTGTGCCGGGAGCCTGTAAGCCGGTGGGGGTCAAGCGGTAGCTCTTGCCTTCATTGCCATCATTTGAGCAGATAACCTACAGTTGGAACAACAAGCAACGCGCCGCTTGGTCAATCTGGCCAATGTGTTAGGCCCGAACCGGCAGGAACTGATCAAATTGCAGGAACTGGACGCCACGGACAAGCGCATCCTGAAGGGCCTGGACGAAGACCCGCGCGTTCCCGTTATGGTGCTGGCCCAGCGGCTGGGCCTGGCCCGCGGAACCGTGCAGGCCAGGCTGGAACGGATGACGGCGTCCGGAGCGCTGCGCCCGAACAGCAGCAGGGTTCTTCCTGCCGCACTGGGCCGAGGAGTCGCTGCTTCGGTCAGCGCGGAACTGGACCAGAGCCACCTCAACGAGGCAATTGCCGCGCTCCGCAAAATCCCAGAGGTACTTGAGTGCCACGCGCCGGCCGGGGACACGGACCTGCTGATTCGCGTAGTGGCCGCCAGCCCAGACGACCTCTACCGCGTTTCGGAGGAAATCAGGTTGTGCCCGGGCATCGTACGGACTTCCACCAGCATGTTCCTCCGTGAGGTCATCCCCTACCGCACCACCGGTTTGCTCAACGATTGACAGCTAAACCGGGGGCCCCGCGTTGGACTTGAGGTTTTTCATGACCAGGGTGGACGTCAGCCGCTCAACCCCGGGCAGGGACGTCAGTTCGGCATCATAGAAGCGCTGGTAGGCAGGCAGATCCTCGGCGATGACCTTCAGCAGGTAGTCGGGCGACCCGAAGAGCCGCTGGGCCTCCACGATATTGGGATTGTCCGCGACACGGTTTTCGAAAACCTCCATGGTGGAACGGTCCACCTGCCGAAGGGTGACGAACACAATCGCCTCGAATCCCAAGCCAACAGCCGATGGATCAATGTCCGCCCGGTAGCCCCGAATCACGCCCGAACGTTCCAGATCCCGCAGCCGCCGATGGCAGGGAGCGACGGTCAAGCCAACCTTCCCGGCGAGCGCCGTGGCAGTCATCCTGCCGTCCTCTTGAAGGAGGCGCAAAATATTTCTGTCAACATGGTCAACCACGCAAGAATCTTACCGCTGGAGCAGCAGTTCGGGCGAAAAAGGACAGCACTTCCGGACGGAAAGTATCTAGGGTTTCTCCTGACACCCCACCTGGCAGGAGAAACGATGAATCCGGAGCTGTTCTTGGCTTTTGCGCTGGTGGCTGCAGCGTTGGCCTGCACGCCAGGGGTGGATTGGGCGTACTCCATCGCCGCAGGTCTGAGGCAGCGCAGCTTCGTGCCGGCGGTGGCAGGGCTGTGCGGCGGATATGTCATCCACACGGTCCTGCTGGTGGCCGGCCTTGCTGCCCTGCTCACGGGGATGCCCGGGGTCCTTGGCTGGATCACCCTTGCCGGCGCCGGCTACCTGCTGTGGCTCGGGGTGAGCACCCTTCGCTCCTGGCGCGGGGCCAGCTTTTCGGCCGGCACCGGCAGCGACGGACATACGCGGCTTCGCTCCTTCCTCCAGGGCATGGGAACCAGCGGCATCAACCCCAAGGGCCTGCTTTTCTATGTGGCCCTCGTTCCGCAGTTTGTCAGCGCAGAGGCGCCCCTGCCCGTCCCGGTCCAGTCGGGCCTGCTCGGCATGACGTTCGTACTGCTTGCGGGGCTCGTATACACCGCCGTCGCCCTGTTGTCCCGCACCCTGCTGCAAAGCCGGCCGGGTGCTGCCCGGACGGTGACCCTGGCCAGCGGTGTGATCATGGTGGTGCTGGCGGCGGTACTGCTCGGAGAACAGCTCCTGCCGCTCCTTGGCGGGGCCCTGGGTGACGGTGCCTAACTAGTCGTCGCTGAGCTGTTTCCAGTCCTGTTCCCAGATGCGGCGCATTTCCTCGTCTTTGCGGATGGGAACCGGTCCGGAGATTTCCCGCTGCGGCACCGGGTCCTCGCGCCGCCGCCCCCAGTCCCGGGGGTTGAGCGATCTCCGGCTGGAGTCAAGAAGCAGGAGCGCACGGTCCGTCAGGGCGTCGTTCCGCAGGGTCAGGTGCGTCTTCCGCCGCCGCAGGACCTCGGCCAGGGCCTGGTTCGCCGCCTCCAGCCGGCCCTCCCGCCGCAGCGCCCGCGCCCGCACGAGCAACAGGGCGGCAGAAAGATCGTCCGCGTTGAGCAGGCCATCGGTCCAGTCGATCACTGTGCGGCTCCGGCCGAGGGTCAGCGCCAGCGAACAGCGCGCCAAGGCCATGGGGAGCGACGGCGGCAGCCCGCTTAGGGCGTCCAACGCTGCCTCCGTGCGCCCCGTCTCCCGCAACGAATGTGCCAGTGCGAGGAACACCGACTCCTCGCTGAACAGGACGGGGATTTCCACCCGTTCGGCCAGTTCGATTTGGGTGACGATCCTGGTGAGGTAGGTGGAGGAATAACGGTTGGCTTCGTCTTCATTCCTGGTGGTAAGCCCGCGCTGGAGAAGTTCCGACGCTCGAAGGTAGCCGCCCTGCTTGTAGACCAGCAGTCCGGCCATGAGGTAGCAGAGCCCGGCCCATCCGGGATAAGCCCGTGCCAGGGTGATCAGCTGTTCGGGATGGCGGCTGGCGAAGACTGCCTCGTGTACGGCCTTGGCGGGCTTTGGCAGCATCCGTTTGAGCCGTGGGATTTCACCGTCCACTGACAGCAGGGCCGGGTGGCGTCCGCCGAGCACACCGGTGAGCAGGCCGCCCACTCCCCCGGCGAGCTCATGGACTGGCGTCCGCAGCTGGGGCTGGCCGAACGGTGTGAGGTCTCTGCTGTCCCAATAGATCGGTGGAGGGTCCCCGGGCATCATCTTTCCATGCTAGCCGCGACTTCCAGCAGTGCGGAGCGGTTGCTCCCGGGTGGCCCGTGGCCGGGCCGCGCGGCGGCCGGTACTTGTTCCGGCTGGGAATTTCCGCAAGGCTGGTAAGCACCCTTAGCAGTTCCGCCGTCAATAAGGAGAGCACAGTGCAAATCGACAAATCCCAGATCCTCGAGCTCCTTCGAAACCAGGGGGACCATGACAAGGCCGCCCAGGCCGACTCGGAGCTGCCGGACCAGGTGGACACGGACCAGCATGCCGGAATCCTGTCCAAGCTGGGCATCAACCCCGCAGATCTGCTGGGGAAACTCCCTGGCGGCCTCGGGGACAAGCTGGGAGGGCTGGGCCTCTAGCTCATGGCCGTTCCATAAACCATTCCGTGAAGGCCGATGCCCTGCCGGAGCCGTCCAGCTGGAGTACCCAGAGGTTGTCATAGGTAGGTCGGCCGCCGGAATAGGTGGTAACGCCCTGGATAAAAACGGTGTCGCCGTCCGCGCCCAGCAGCTCCCAGCTGAAGCTCCAGTCCCCGGGCTCATCGCGGGCGGCGAGCCACCCTTCAATGATTCTGTCCAGCCCCTGCCATGCCGCGGGGTCATGGGGCCGCGTCTCATACCTTGCGTCCGCGGTGAAGAGCGCACGGATGTCCTCGGGCCTGTTGCTGGTCCATGCGGTTTGGTACTTCTCCATCCAGGCGGACACCTGCTCCTGCGCCGAACGTTGCTCAGTCATGGTGCCGTTCTACGCCCTGCCGTTTGAGGCCGCAAGGGCTCAGCCGTTCGCGGCCGCGACCCACACACCGATCACCCAGGTGCTGGCCGCGAGGCATGCCAGGCCGAACTCGGCGAGCATGCCCAGCCCGGTGGCTTTGAGGGCTGCCCAGCTCGAAGTCGTCGCTGTACCGATGTTGCGGGTGCGGAGGAATTCGCTCAGCAGCAGGCCGGCCGCAAATCCGACGAAGAGCCCCACCACGGGAATAATGAACATGCCCACTACGCCCGTAACCAGGGCGGCCGCAATGCTTCTGCTGGGGATGGCGTGTTCCTTGAGCTTCCTGCCCGTGAGGACGGCGCCGGCGGCCATGCCCGCAACCACAAACAGCATGGCAATCGCGAACACCACCCACCCTGCGGTGCCGGCTCCGCCCCAGATGGCCCACGCCAACAGACTGGCGCCGATCAGGATGCTGCCCGGAAGCACCGGGATCACGGTGCCTGCCACGCCTACAAGAATTGCCAGGCCGCACAGGACGGTCACCACGGTTTCCGAGTTCATGGTCCCCAGTCTATGGTTCGGCCCGGATAACCCCCGACGGCGGTGCCACCCGCGCAGGGGAGGCACCGCCGTCGTAATTTCAGGAAAGCGGTGTGCTGCTACTTTGCTTCCACCGCTGCGGCAACGGCCGCGGTGACAGCCGGAGCAACCCGCGGGTCCAGCGGACTGGGCACAATGTAGTCGGCCGCGAGGTCCTCCGCCGCGAGGTCAGCGATGGCGTTGGCGGCGGCAAGCTTCATCGCGGGGGTGATCCGCCGGGCACCTGCGTCCAGGGCGCCGCGGAAGATGCCCGGGAAGGCCAGCACGTTGTTGATTTGGTTCGGGAAGTCACTGCGGCCGGTGGCCACCACGGCGGCATACTTCACTGCAACCTCAGGCAGGACCTCGGGGTCCGGGTTGGAAAGGGCGAACACGATGGCGTCCTGGTTCATCAGGGCCAGGTGTTCCTCGTCCAGTTTCGAGGAGGAGACACCGATAAAGACGTCGGCACCGGCCAGCGCCTCGGCAGGGCCGCCCGCCAGGGCGCGGGGGTTGCTGCGGCCGGCGATGGCGGCCTTTTTGCTGGCCTGGTCCGCAGCAAGGTCGGTACGGGCGCTGTTGATGATGCCGCGGGAGTCCAGCAGGACCACGTCGGTGATGCCGGCGGCGAGCAGGATTTCGGCGACGGCGATGCCGGCGGCACCGGCACCGGAAACCACCACGCGCAGGCTCTCCAGCTGGCGGCCGGTCACCTTTGCTGCGTTGGTCAGCGCTGCAAGGGCAACCACGGCGGTGCCGTGCTGGTCATCGTGCATAACGGGGCAGTCCAGGGCTTCAATAAGCTTTTCCTCAAGCTCGAAGCAGCGCGGAGCGGCGATGTCCTCGAGGTTGACGGCGCCGAAGCTGGGGCGCAGGCGCACCAAGGTTTCAACGATTTCATCCACGTCCGTGGTGTTGAGCACCAACGGAATGGAGTCAAGGTCGCCGAAGGTCTTGAACAGGGCCGACTTGCCCTCCATCACGGGCAGGGAGGCGCTGGCTCCGATGTTGCCCAGGCCCAGGACCGCAGTGCCGTCGCTGACCACGACCACCAGACGCTCGGCCCAGGTCAGGGTGCGGGCAAGCTCAGGCTGCTTGTGGATGGCGCGGCTGACTTCAGCCACGCCAGGGGTGTAGGCGATGGACAGGTCGCGCTTGTTGGACAGCGGCACCGTGCTGGCGATGGAGAGCTTGCCGCCCTGGTGGGCGTCGAAGATCTCGGCTTCGCTTAGTGCGGTGGCTGCGGAATTATCAGTGGCTGCGATTGCGTCAATGGACACGTCGTTGTCTCCTGGTGCTCGCCGTGGGCACACGGCACATGGGGCTCATACCCGAACAGGCACGAGTCGAAGGTGGTGCGGCGGAAAACCCTGGGGTGGCGGGTCCTTGGGAGCTTCGGTGGTGGCCCAGCCGCTCCGTTGTGGACCATGGTAGGCAGCGAAGTGGACGCCTGCTGCCCGTTTTGACAAACATGCAGCCTGCCAAAACGGTTTTCCACCGCCCGCCGTGATCCGCGTTACGGAAATAAGTGCGATTTATGCGCTTGATGGTCTAGACCGGTTACGCGCTTCGGTGAAGTGTGTAGCTGCCTTCGGTGGCTGGCGCGAGCCGTGCGCAGGCCTTTTTTAGGTCTTCCTCCGCCTCGAAGAGGGAAAGGCGGCGGTTGCGGACGGACTGGACCAGACCAGTGACGGTCAGCAGGAGCACCCGGGCAGCGGTTGCGTCTCCGGAGGCATTGGCTACCAGCTTTTCACTCAGCGCATCGATGTCGCGCAGGAGCGCGGTAGTGTCTCCGTCGGGAAGATAGATCCCGCGGCTCAGGCACTGCTCGACGGCGGGCTGCATAACGCGCATATGGAACATCTCCATCAGCAACCCGCCCAGCGCCCTGCCCCGGAAGCGCGACGCGGTGGTGCGCCCGGCAATCTGCAATTCCCCGAGCTGCTGGCGGTAGAGCGCGAGCATCAAGTGCGTGCTGGTGGGGAAGTAGCGGTACAGCGTCCCCAGGGGCACATCAGCCTTGGCTGCCACCTCGGGCAGCTCCACTGCGTCCAGGCCCTTCCTGGCATAGCCGCCGGCGGCCTCGAGGATACGCGCATAACGGAGCCGCTGGCGGGGAGCGGAGGGTATGGCGGCCATTGGCGGATGGTCTGGAAAGGTCTCAGGCATCTGTTTTCCGGGTTGTGTTCGACGGTGCTGCAGCCGGGAGCGTCTTCATCCCGGACCGCCTGCAAATCCGGTTCAACTATACGGCACCGCCATGTGGTGGAATTCGTCAGTTGGCTTAGTTCCGGCCCTTCCGCAGGCTCACCGGACGCCCTTGATCTTCACCACGAACACCGCACCCAGCAGGCCAATGACTGCTGCCGTGATGAACAACGTGAGGTACCCGCCGAAGTACGTCACAGCGAGGAACGCGAGCAGGGACGCGAACACCTGGGGAAGCGAGCTCGCCACGTTGATGATGCCCATATCCTTGCCCCGGTCCGCAGCCATGGGCAGGACCTGGGTCAGCAGCGCGAGGTCAACAGCAAGGTAGGCTCCGAACCCCACGCCCAGGATGGCGGCTCCAACAAGTGCGCCGGTCCAAACGGGGAAGAAGGCCAGTGTCAGCCCCGCCGCGGCGATGACTGCAGAGGACCCGATCACGAAAGGCTTCCGCCGGCCCACCCGGTCGCTCCACCGCCCCGCCACCACTGCGGAGATCATGACCATGAGCGCGTAAATGCCGGTCAGGGTCAGGACTCCCAGGGCCGGGTCCTCATGTTTGAGGACGTCCCGAAGGAAAAAGAGCAGGTACACAATGGTCAATTGGTTGCAGACGTTAACAAGGAAGCGGGTGAGCCAGGCCCAGGCGAAGTCCGGGTAGCGGACGGGGCTGATCCAGAAGCTCCGGACAAAGCTGACCCAGGCGAAAGGCGGGCGGTGGTCCAGCGGCAGCTGGGGATCGTTGGGGTGGAAGAGATAAGGCAGCACGGAGACCATCAGCGCCCCGGCGCACAATGCGTAGCCCACCATGTAGTTGCCGCTGACGACGGCGCCAAAAACTGCGCCGATCAGGATCCCCACCGTTTGGCCCATAGCGGCCAACCCACCCACTCCACCGCGCTGCAGCACCGGTACGCGGTCCGGGACTGCGGCAGTGATCGCCGCGTAGGCCGCGTTGGCCCCCAGCTGCACCAGGCACCAGAACAGCACCATAAGGGCAACGGTCGTGGCGCCCGAGAGCGCCAGGAGTGCAGCCGTAGCCAGGATTGCGCCGGCGAGCACCCAGGGAGACCGGCGGCCAAATCGGGAGGTTGTCCGGTCCGAGAAAGCGCCAAACAAAGGGTTGGCCACCAGGGACACTGCAGCGCCGCAACCCAACACGAGGGACAGGATCGCTTCCTTGCTGTCCTCGTCAATCCCGATGGCCTGCTGCCCAAGGAACACGTTGATGGGGCCAAAAAAGGCCGCGTTAATGCCCACGTTGACCAGGACAAGCCCGGTGACCCACCGGGCAGTGACGCGTCGTGTCGGTTCGGCGAGGGCTGCCGCCGGACCTTCCGGAACGGCTCCCCGGTCCAAGGGGGCGGGAGTATCGGACAGGCTCATGATTCGCTCCCCGGGCTACGGCTGATTGACGACGGAATCAGACTATCGTGGGCGTTACCGCGCCGCTGCGCCCACGGACAGCACGGGCACATATGGCGGCAGCCGAAACACCGAGGAGAGCTACATGAGCGCAGCGACCAGCCCTAACGAGGCGGCTCCCGCCGTCAACACTGCAGACCTCTACGACGAACGCGGCGACGATCTCGCCTCGGTGTCGCTGCAGTTCCAGTCCCTGGGTGGCCGTTCCCACTTCAGCGGAAAGGCACGGACCATCCGCTGCTTCCAGGACAACGCCCTGGTGAAGTCCACCTTGGCCACCCCGGGCAACGGCAGCGTGCTGGTGGTGGACGGTGGCGGTTCGCTGGCGACTGCCCTGATGGGGGACATGATTGCCGAAAGCGCCGTGGCGAACGGCTGGGCCGGCGTCGTCATCAATGGTGCGATCCGGGACCGCGAGGCTATCGGCCGGCTTGACCTGGGCGTGAAGGCACTGGGCAGCAACCCGCGCAAGAGCGCCAAGGCCGGCGCCGGCGAAGTCGACGTGGATGTGGAGATCGACGGCGTGACCATCCGTACCGGGGCAAGGATCTGGTGCGACCCGGACGGGATCCTCGTGGAGCGTTGAGCCGCATGCCAGGGAGGGGAAGGAAAGCGTACCGCCGCGGGGAATACGCCGGGGCGTGCGATAGTTACTGAAAGCAACTATCGTTTTTTCCCTTCCCTGGAGCATCCATGTCCACACCCACTGCCAACCGCGCCGCAGGAGAAACCCTGACGCAGCGCCAGATTGTCACCGTAATGGTGGGCCTGATGCTGGGCATGTTCCTGGCATCGCTGGACCAGACCATCGTCTCCACGTCCATTTACACCATCGCCAATGACCTTGGCGGGCTGTCGCTTCAGGCCTGGGCCACCACGGCCTACCTCATCACGTCCACGGTCAGCACACCGCTGTACGGCAAGCTGAGTGACATCTTCGGCCGCCGGCCGCTGTACCTGGCCGCCATCGTGATCTTCCTGGCGGGCAGCCTGTATGCCGGCTCGGTCCACTCCATGACCGAACTTGCCCTGGCCCGGGGTGTCCAGGGCCTGGGCGCGGGCGGTTTGCTGGCGCTGGCGCTGACCATCATCGGCGACATCGTGTCCCTCAAGGACCGGGCCAAGTACCAGGGCTACTTCATGTCCGTGTTCGGCGTCTCGTCGGTGCTGGGACCGGTAGTGGGCGGCGCGTTCGCAGGATCCGCCACCATCCTCGGCTTCGACGGCTGGCGCTGGGTGTTCCTCATCAACCTGCCCATTGGCCTGGCCGCGCTGGCTGTGGTGTTCCTGTTCCTGCACCTGCCGGCCAAGCACGTAAAGCAGAAGATCGACTATTGGGGCGCGGCAGCCATCACCCTGGCCATCGTGCCGCTGCTGCTGGTGGCGGAACAAGGCCGCAGCTGGGGCTGGGCATCCCTGAACTCCTTCCTTTGCTACGGGCTGGGAGCAGTAGGAATCGTCTGGTTCCTGCTCGCCGAAAAGCGCGCCGGGGACTACGCGCTGATCCCGCTCCGGCTCTTCCGGAACGCCACCTTCGGGCTGTCCTCGCTGCTGAACTTCATCATCGGCATCGGCATGTTCGGTGCCATCGCCATGCTCCCGATGTACCTGCAGCTGGTTAAGGGCCTTACTCCCACGGAAGCCGGCCTGATGATGATCACCTTCACCGTCGGCATCCTGAGCGGCTCCATCACGGCCGGCCGCACCATCTCCTCCTCCGGCACCTACCGGATCTTTCCGATTATGGGCACCGCGATCCTCACTGCCGCTGCCGTGGTGATGGGCCTGTCCCTGGGCGTGGACACCGGCTTGTGGGTTCCCGGACTGATCGCGGTGTTCTTCGGCATGGGCCTGGGCTTCTGCATGCAGCCGCTCACCCTGGCCATGCAGGTGTCCGTGCCGCGCCGGGACATGGGCGTTGGCACCTCTTCCGCCGCCTTCTTCCGCTCCATGGGAGGCGCGGTGGGCACGGCGGTGTTCATCTCCATGCTGTTCAGCCTGGCCGCCGGACGGATCGCGGACACCATGAAAACCGCCATGGGAAATGCCGACTACCAGGCCGTCCTTCAGGACCCCGCAGTGGCCGCGGACCCCGCCAACGCCAAGCTGTACGAGTTCTTCCGCAACGGGGCCTCCAATGATTCCCTCAACGACACCAGCTGGCTCCACACGGCAGACAGCACGCTGACCCGGCCCATTACGGAGGGTTTTGCCTACGCAATTGATGCCGTCATGCTCACCGCAGCCGTGCTCACCGGAATCGCGTTCCTGATCAGCTTCGCCCTCCCCAACAAGAAACTGACGGACCCCAAGGCGGCTCCGCAGGAGCAGGCCGTGGTGCACTGACCTTTCCGTCTCCCTCACCTGGGACGACGACGGCGGGCCCTTCCCGCCGTCGTCGTCCCTTTCTGTCCCCAGGGCAGCCGGGGGTCCGTCACCACCTCAATTGGAACAGTCCGCGGCCGCGTGGAACACTGTGAATCGCGTGTGCGTCGGCCAGGGGCCGGTTCCGCAGCCGACGACGTCCGCACCGCAGCCACCAAACCCCAGAACCAAGGGAGAACCATGCCCACTGCCCAGGAGCAGACAACCGCCCAGATACCGCGGCGGGTGATCTGGCTGGCGCTTGCAGGTGCGGTGGGCGGATTCCTGTTCGGCTTCGACTCGTCGGTGGTTAACGGCGCTGTTGATGCCATCAAGGACGAGTTCGCGCTGTCCGAAGCTGTGACGGGCTTTGCCGTGGCCATCGCCCTGCTGGGCTGTGCAGCCGGCGCGTACCTGGCGGGGAAAGTGGCCGACCGCTACGGCAGAATTCCCGCCATGAAGCTGGGCGCGCTGCTCTTCCTGGTCAGCGCGATCGGCACCGGCTTTGCCTTCAGTGTTTGGGACCTGATCTTTTGGCGCCTGGTGGGCGGGCTGGGGATTGGACTGGCCTCGGTGATTGCCCCCGCGTACATCTCCGAGATCTCCCCCCGCAAGGTCCGCGGCCGGCTCGCCTCCCTGCAGCAGCTTGCCATCACTACGGGCATCTTCGCCGCCCTGCTGTCCGACGCGCTCTTCGCCACCAGCGCCGGCGGCGCCGACCAGGCCTTCTGGCTGGGCATCGAGGCGTGGCGCTGGATGTTCCTGGCCGCCGCGCTGCCCGCAGTGGTCTACGGCTGGGTGGCCTACACCCTACCCGAATCGCCCCGGTTCCTGGTGTTCCTGGGCAAGGAAGATGAAGCGCGCAAAGTCTTTGATTCCATCGCTCCGTCGGAGGACACCGACCGGCACATCCGCGAGATCCGCGAAGCCATTGAAGAGGACAAGCTGGCCGGCCAGAAGGGTTCGCTGCGCGGCAGGACCTTCGGCCTGCAGGCGGTTGTGTGGGTGGGCATCATCCTGTCCGTCCTGCAGCAGTTCGTGGGCATCAACGTGATCTTTTACTACTCCACCACCTTGTGGAAGGCGGTGGGATTCCAGGAAAAGGACTCGCTCACCATCTCGGTGGCCACCTCCATCACCAATATCCTGGTTACCCTTGTGGCCATTGCGCTGGTGGACCGCATCGGCCGGCGCCCCATCCTGCTGACAGGCTCAGTGGGTATGGCCGTGTCCCTCGGCGCTATGGCCCTGGCGTTTTCCTCGGCGGTTGGTTCCGGGTCTGACATTTCCCTCCCCGGCGCCTGGGGCCCCGTGGCCCTGGTGGCAGCGAACGTTTTTGTGGTCAGCTTCGGGGCATCCTGGGGTCCGCTGGTGTGGGTCCTCCTTGGCGAAATCTTCCCGTCCCGGATCCGCGCCCGCGCCCTTGGCCTGGCTGCCGCCGCACAGTGGGTGGCCAACTTTGCGATCACGCTCAGCTTCCCGGTCATGGCCGCTGGTTCGTTGCCGCTGACGTACGCCATTTATGCGCTGTTCGCCGCGGCGTCGTTCTTCTTTGTGATGTTCAAGGTGCCGGAGACCAACGGCATGTCCCTGGAGCAGGCTGAGACGCTGTTTGTGGCGAAGGGCTCCAGGAAGGGCTAGCAACGCTCTATCACTTAACGGGCGTTTTCCTCGGACGCTCTCTCACTTACCGTCGCTAAACAGCAAACCCTCCTTCACAGCCTGTGAAGGAGGGTTTGTGCGCTTCCGGTCAGGCGAAGTAGACGCCGATCCGGTTGCCGTCAATGTCCTCGATGCGGATATCGATGTCGTACACGTCGCGGAGCATGTCCTGCTGCATGATCTGCCGGGGGCTGCCTTGATGGACCAGGCGGCCGTCCTTCATGGCCAGGATGGTGTCCGAGTAGCAGGACGCGAAGTTGATGTCATGGACCACCAGGACGATGGTCTTCCCGAACTCGTCAGCCAGCCGGCGCAGGAGCCGCATCATCTCCACGGAGTGCTTCATGTCCAGGTTGTTCAGCGGCTCATCCAGGAGCAGGTACTGGGTGTCCTGGGCCAGCACCATGGCGATAAAGGCCCGCTGGCGCTGGCCGCCGGAAAGTTCGTCCACGAACTTGTCCGCCATGGGGGTCAGGTCCAGGTGCGCAATGGCCTCCTCCACCTTGGCAAGGTCCTCCACCGTGGGCCGTCCCCCTGAGTGGGGGAACCGGCCAAAAGCCACGAGGTCCCGGACCGTGAGCCGCATGGTCAGATGGTTTTCCTGGCGCAGAATAGCCATGGTCCTGGCCAGTTCCCGGCTGTCCGTGGAGGCGATGTCCAGCCCGGCCACCGAAACAGCACCTGTCTCGAGCGGCTGCAGCCTGCTGATCAGCGAGAGCAGGGTGGATTTCCCAGCCCCGTTGGGACCGATGATGGAGGTTATGCCGCCCTGCGGGATCACGCAGCTGACGTCATCCAGGACAGCCTGGCCGCCGTAGCTCTTGGAGACGTTGCTGACCGCGATGGTCATCGAAGGGCCCCTTTCAGGAGGAGGTAGAGGAACAGGATGCCGCCGGCGAACTCGATAACCACGCTCAGGGCGGTGCTGAAGCCAAAGACCTGCTCCAGGAGCAGTTGCCCGCCTACCAGGGCGACGGCCCCGATCAGCACCACAATGGGCAGCAGCCAGGCATGGCTGAAACCGCGGCACAGCTGGTAGCCCAGGCTCACCACCAGCAGCCCGAAGAACGTCACGGGCCCCACCAGCGCGGTAGACACTGCCACCAGCAGCGAGCAGCCCAGCAGGACCCGCATCACCACCTTCCGGTGGTTCACCCCCACGTTGATGGCAACGTCCCGGCCCAGCGCCAGGACGTCCAGGGTGTGGCGGGCACGCCAAACAAAGGTGCAAACAGCGGCAACGATGACCGCCGAGACGCCCAGCAGCGCGGGATCGACGTTGTTGAAACTTGCGAAGAACAGGTCCTGGAGGATGATGAACTCGCTGGGCTCCATCAGCCGCTGCAATAGCGAGGACAGGCCGCGGAACAGGCTGCCGAGAATGACGCCAACCAGCAGGAGCAGGTGGAGGGAGCGGGTGGCGCCGGTGAACATCCAGCGGTACAGCAGCGCACTGAACGCCACCATCAGCAGCACTTCGGCGCCGAACTGCAGCGTGGGCGGGGCGGCCACCACCGCCGCGGCCCCCAGGGTGAAGGCCAACGCCGTCTGCACCAGGATGTACAGCGCATCGAAGCCCATGATGGACGGCGTCAGGATACGGTTGGCGGTGACGGTCTGGAACAGCAGCGTGGACACGCCCACTGCGACGGCCACCAGCAGCATGGCGGCAACCTTGGTGGCGCGGCGGGGCAGGATGTAGCCCACGTTGCCCTTGAGTTCGAAGAACAGGAACAGGCAGACGACGGCGGCAGCGGCCACGAGCAGGACGCCCAGGACCACACGCGGTGAGGCCCTGCGGACGCCGGCCAGGAGCCCGCGCGGCCCTCCCGCCGTCGGACTCGTGACGCCCGTCCCCTTGTCCGGCGGCAGCAGTGTTGTGCTCTCAGGCATTGCGTTTCCTCAAAATCAGGGCGAGGAAGAGAACACCGCCCAGCACGGACATCACCATTCCCACGGGAACCTCGTAGGGGTAACGGATGGTCCGGCCGATGATGTCGCAGACCAGCACGAACGCGGCCCCGAACAGGGCAGTCCACGGCACGGCGCGGCGAAGGTTGTCGCCGAAGATGAGGGACACCATATTGGGCACTACCAGGCCCAGGAAAGGAACGGCGCCTACGGTGGTCACCACAACCGCGGAGATCAGCGAAACGATGATCAGCCCCAGCCGCATGGTCCGGCCGTAGTTCAGGCCGAGGTTGGTGGTGAAGTCCTGGCCCATGCCGGCCACGGTGAAGCGGTCAGCGGCGAGCAGGCCCAGCAGCATCAGGACGGCGACGATCCACAGCAGCTCGTACCGGCCCCGAAGGACGCCGGAGAAGTCGCCGATCATCCAGTTGCTCAGGGTCTGCAGCAGATCGTAGCGGTAGGCGAAAAATGTGGTGACGGCGGCGATGACACCGCCCAGCATGATGCCCACCAGCGGGATGAGCAGGGTGTTGCGGGCGGGCAGCCGCCGCAGGATGGCCAGGAAGAGCGCGGTCCCCAGCAACGCGAAGGCACTGGCTACCAGCATCTTCACCAGCACCGGGGCCTGGGGGGCGAAGACGGTGACCACCAGGATCCCCAGGGTGGCAGACTCAACCGTTCCCACCGTGGAGGGCTCCACAAAACGGTTCCGGGCCATGAGCTGCATGATTAGCCCGGCGACAGCCACCGCCATCCCGGCGAGCAGCACTGCGAGAGTGCGTGGAACCCGGGATATCCAGAAGATTTCGACCGTGGCTGCGTCCCCGGCCAGCAAGGCGGGAAGCGAAACGTCGCTGACGCCCACGAACATGCTGGCAACGGCGAGCGCAAGGACGGCAACAACAGCCGCAGCCAGGCCTGCACTGTGGCGGGCCTGGCTGTGGCGTGCCGGCGCCAGGGGGCGCACGGCGGTGGCGGTCATTGGCGGTTCAAGCTTCGGAAGCGGGCGCTAAGCAACAGAGTCGGCGACGGCATCCACCATGGCCTTGACGTTGTTCAGCCCGTAGCCCACGATGTACCAGCCGGCGGGGTCAAGGCTGATGACCTTGTTGTTCTTGGCGGCATTGGTTGACTGGACCAGTTCGTTGTCCAGGATGGGGTTGGCTGTGGCGCCTTCGGTGCCTACCGCGGTGTCGCGGTTGATCACGTAAAGGATGTCCGGGTTTGCCTGCTTGATGTACTCGAAGGAGATGGCCTCGCCGTGGCTGCCCTCAACCTTCACGTCAGCGGCGGTGGGCACGCCCAGGACGTCGTGGATGATGCCGAACCGCGAACCTGCGCCATAGGCCGTCACCTCACCGCCGGAGGTCAGGACGATCAGGCCCTTGCCGGCATTGGAGGCCTTCGCTTTGGTCTCGGTAATGGTGGCGTCCACTGCGGCCAGCTTTTCTTCCACTTCCGAGGATTTGTCGAAGATGGTCCCGAGTTTTTGCGCCTGAACCTTGAAGCTCTCCAGCGGCTGGGCCGCATCAACGGACAGGTCGATGGTGGGAGCGATCTTGCTCAGTTCCTCATAGGCCCCGGCGGTCCGGCCGGAGATGATGATGAGGTCCGGGTCCCCGGCGCTGACGGCCTCGAAGTCGGGCTCCTTCAGGGACCCGATCTTGGTGTACTTCGCATCCGAGTACTTTGACAATGCTTCGGGGTAAGCGGCTTCAGGTACGCCTGCCGGCTCAACGCCCAGCGCGTCCAGGGTGTCCAGGATGCCAAGGTCGAAGGTGAAGACCTTCTCCGGGTTCACGGGCACGTTGGCGGTGCTGCCCTGGGCGTGCTCCACCGTGATGGTGGCCGCTTCCTTCGCGGGGGTCGCCGTCGCGCTTCCTCCGCAAGCGGTGACGGTCAAAAGAGCCGCTCCCGCCGCCAGTGCCCCCAGGTAGCTCGACAGCTTCTTCTTCACGTTCTTCTCCGCTCGGCTAATACGTCACAACTTCGTTGCCTAATAATCCCAGAGCCTATAAGTAAGGAAAGGCTAACTTCAAAACGCCGGCCGCCGCAGCGGGTCATAAGTGAGCGAGATCACACGAACGACGCCGGCACTCGGGTGAGTGCCGGCGTCGTGACTGCAGAAGGACCGCCGGAAAGCGGCAGAACCTGCGCTAGGGTTTCCGAAAAAGCCGCAGGAAGTGAGAACGGGTCAGGCGGGGGTCCGGGCGACCTCCGCCTGCCGTTCCTCCACCAGGGTGGAGACGGCATTGAACAGCGGGTGCCCGGGTTCCAGTCCGGTGATCCGCCCGGTTGCCTCTGCCGGGCTGGCCGAGGCAAGAATGCCGGCCAGCTCTGTTGCTTCGGAATCTGCGGGATCGTTGAAGCGGAGCGCAGCGGCAATGGCGCCAAGTAATGCTTCCGGCACCACACCCCGCTCAGCCAGTTCGGCGGCAGGGCCGATGAAGCGTTCGTGCCGGCTCAGCTTCCGCAGCGGGGCCCGGCCTACCCGGTTTACCGTGTCCGGCAGGTGCGGATTGGAGAACCGCCCCAGGATTTTCTGGACATAGGCCTCCTGTTCGTTGTTGTTGAAGCCGTGCTTTGCCACCAGGAGTTGCTTGGTTTCTTCCAGGACCGCCCGGACGTCCTCGGCCACGTCCTGGTCCGCCATGGCGTCTGAGATTTTCTCCAGGCCGGCCTCGAAACCGAAGTAGGCGGCCGACGCGTGGCCGGTGTTCACCGTAAACAGCTTCCGCTCGATGTAGGGCGCGAGCTCATCCACGAACGTGGCGCCCGGAATTGCCGGGGCGGCACCGGCAAAAGCAGTCCGGTCGATGACCCATTCATAGAACGTCTCCACGGTGACGTCCAGGCCCTGCCCGGCCTCCTGGTTGGGGACGATGCGGTCCACGGCCGTGTTGGCGAAGACCGCACGTCCTTCCAGGGCGCCGGCGGCGGCCTCCGGACGGGAGGCCACCTCCTCGGCCAAGATATCGGTGGCGTTAATGGCGTTCTCGCAGGCCATGACCTGCAGGGGGGCCAGCCCGGCATCCCTCGCGGCGATGCCCCTGGCGATGACCGGTGCCACGAACTTCAGGACGTGCGGCCCCACTGCCGTAGTGACGATGTCCGCCGTCGCGATTTCGGCGATGAGCTCCGCTTCCTGGGTGTTGGAATTCAATGCCCGGAAGTTGCTCACCAGCCGCTTGGTGGGCTCCTCCCCCACCTCGTGGACGGCGTAGCTGTCCGCCTTGGCGAGCTGGTTGATGAGTTCCTCGGCGACGTCGGCGAACACCACCTCGTAACCTGCGTCATGCAGGAGGAGTCCCACAAAGCCGCGCCCGATGTTTCCGGCCCCGAAATGTACAGCCTTCACTATGCGTTGACCTTTCCGAAGAGCTCCAGGACCTCGTCCTCGGACGTGGCGGCCTCCAGCCGGGCCACCTGTTCCTTGTTGGTAAAGACCTTCGCGATGGAGGACAGGATGTGCAGGTGCTCGTTGTTGATACCGGCGACGCCCACCACGAACTTGACCTGCTTGCCGTTCCAGTCAATGCCTTCGGGATACCGGATCACGGACACCGCAGACTTCCGGATGTGGTCCTTCGCGGCGTTGGTGCCGTGCGGGATGGCCAGGAAGCTGCCCATGTAGGTGGACACGGACTGCTCGCGCTCGTGCATGGCCCGCACATAGTCCTCATCCACCGCACCGCGGGCCAGCAGGAGCCGGCCGGCTTCGTCAATGGCGGCGTCACGGGTTGTGGCCGTCCCGCGGAGGACGACGCTCTCGCGGGCCAGGATTTCGGACGTTCCGTGGGCTGGGACTTTGGTAGCGGATGCTCCGGCGGCGGTCCCGGCGGCGGCCGCTCCGGTTGCTGCACCCGCTGCTGATCCGCTTGCCGGTCCCGTTGCGGAGGCCCCGCCGGGCGTTCCCGCACCGGCGTCCGGACCTTCCGTTGCCACGGACCCCTCAGTGTTGCTCTCCCTGACCAGCTCAACGATTTCGTCGTAACGCGGGCTGCTCATGAAGTTGTCCACGGAAAAGTGGACTGCGCTGGACGTCGCCGGTTTGGCGCGCTCCGTCAGGTCCTGGTGGGTGATCACAACGTCATAGTCATCCTTGAGATTGGCGATGGAGGCGTTGGTGACCTTGACGTCCGGGAAGCCGGCAGCCTTTATCTTGTTGCGCAGCACCGAGGCGCCCATGGCACTCGAGCCCATGCCGGCGTCGCACGCGAACACGATGTTCTGGACCGGACCTGCCAGGACGCCAACCCCGCCGCCTGTGGCAGCACCTGCACCGGCGCCCGCCAGGGTGGAGGCAACCGAGCTCTTCTTGCCCTTCATCTGCTCCATCCTGGAGGTGGCGGCGTTCAGGTCGCCTTCGTCGCTGTGCTTGGTGGTCTTCATGATCACCGAGGCCACCAGGAAGGACGCCGCCGTGGCCAGCAGGACCGCCAGGATGACGCCCAGGTAGCTGTCGCGGGAGGTTTGGGCGAGCACCGCGAAGATGGAACCGGGTGCTGCGGGGGCAACCAAGCCGGAGCCCGTGATGGCCAGCGTGGCAATGCCCGTCATGCCGCCGGCGATGGCGGCGAGGATAAGCAGCGGACGCATCAGGACGTACGGGAAGTAGATCTCGTGGATGCCGCCGAGGAAATGGATGATGGCGGCACCGGGAGCGGAGGCCTTGGCGGCGCCGCGGCCGAAGAACATGTAGGCCAGCAGGATGCCCAGGCCGGGGCCGGGGTTTGCCTCCAGCAGGAACAGGATGGACTTGCCCTGCTCCAGCGACTGCTGGACGCCCAGCGGGGTCAGAACGCCGTGGTTGATGGCGTTGTTAAGGAAGAGGACCTTGGCCGGCTCGATGAAGATGCTGGTGAGCGGCAGCAGGCCGTTGTCCACCAGGAACTGGACCACATTTCCGGCTCCGGTGCTGAAGGCCTGGACCACCGGCGCAACCGCGTAGAAGCCGACCAGGGCCAGCAGCGCGCCCCAAATCCCGGCGGAGAAGTTGTTGACCAGCATTTCGAAGCCAGGGCGGATCTTGCCGTCCCAGATCGAATCGATCTTTTTCATGGTCCAGCCGCCCAGCGGGCCCATGATCATGGCGCCGATGAACATGGGGATGCCGGCACCCACAATCACGCCCATGGCTCCAATAGCGCCCACGACGCCGCCGCGGACGTCGTAGACCATCCTGCCGCCGGTGTAGGCGATCAGGAGTGGCAGCAGGTACGTGATCATTGGGCCCACGAGGCCGAGGTTTTTCACGCCCTCGGCGTTGTTTCCCCACCCACCGAGCTCCGGAACAGGCAGCCAGCCCTTTTCAATGAAGAGGGCTGTGATGATGCCCCAGGCGATGAAGGCGCCGATGTTGGGCATGATCATTCCGGACAGGAACGTCCCGAACTTCTGGACGTGTACCCGCGCACTGGTGCGGGGTTTTGCAACTGTCTCTGTTGCCATGTGATTTCCTAACCGTCATTCCCGCTGCTTCGCAGGATGGTCCGATGATTACGACGACGTGCTGGTGGAACTGGGTGGCGCTTCTCAGCCGGCAGGGCCGGTGGAGATGCGGTGCAGCCATTCCAGGAAGAGCTTGAGTTCCGAGCTGGAGAGCTGGTCCGAGTGCGAGGCCTGAAGTGCGGCATTCAGGGCAATCGCTGCCACCACCACCGAGGATTTCCCGGTATCGCCCGGAGCCGCGCCGGAGGGCTCGGCGGACACCGCAAAAATCATGGCGTCCCGGGTCATGGTGGACAGTTCGAAGTTCCGGTCAGCGGCGGGTTCCGCAATCAGCATCAGCGTCACGCCCACGTTGGCCGCCAGGATGGACCTGGCCGCTTCCCGGGGCTGGACGTTCAGCTGGCCCGCCACCGCTGCCTTGTTCAGCATCTCCTCCATCAGCGCCTCGGCATCGGCAACGATGACGGGGCGGCTCTCCGGTCGGATGTTGCCGAACATCACCAGGTACAGCTCCGGCTGGTTCAGCCCGAACTGGACATGGTTGTCCCACATTCTCCGGATGTCCTCGAGCGGATGTCCGGAGGGGGCGAAATCCCTTTCGCCTGCAACATACTCTTCAAACCCTGCGGCGACGACGGCGTCGAACAGACCTTCCTTGTCACCGAAGTGGTGGTACAGCGTGGGAGCGCTTACCCCTGCCAGCTGGGTGATCTGGCGAGTGGAGACCGGGGCTCCCGCAGAGTTTGCCAGCAATTCCGCCGCGGCACGGAGCAGCCGCATTTTGGGGGGAAGCTGGCCATCCAAACTCATAACCGCTACCCTAGCACCTATAGCATTGCTATATGAACTGAATCACATACAATTTTTTCAGGCACGTTTACCGCTTCCGGACGTAGCAGTCCTCCGGCGGAACGGCATGGCGCCGGACGTATCGGCGGGGCCTGGCAAACCGGCAGAGAATGAGGACCTTCAGTGCAGAACTTCCCAGGAGTAGGCGTCAGTCCAGGCCGCGTTATCGGCACCGTACGGCAGATGCCTAAGCCCATCAGCGAACCTCCGGCCGGTGAGCAACTGGCGCCGGATACCACTGCGGAGGAAGCCACAGCAGCCCTGAAGGCGGCGTCCCAGGCCGTGCACGACGAACTCAAGGCACGGGCCGCCCACGCCACCGGTGACGGCAAGGCCGTCCTTGAAGCCACGGCGTTGATGGCCAAGGACACGATGCTCATCAAAGGTGCCGCCAAGCTCATCGCCCGGGGCGTCTCCGGCGAGCGTGCCATCTGGGAGTCCGGTTCCTCCGTCTCGGAAATGCTGCTCAACCTCGGCGGCTACATGGCCGAGCGTGCCACCGACGTCCTGGACGTCCGCGCCCGCATCGTCGCCGAACTTCGCGGTGTTCCTGCCCCCGGCATCCCTGCGTCCGGCACCCCCTTTGTCCTGGTCGCGGAGGACCTGGCACCGGCCGACACCGCCACCCTGGACCCCAACAAGGTCCTGGCCCTCGTCACCTCGGGCGGCGGCCCCCAGTCCCACACCGCCATCATCGCCCGCTCCCTGGGCCTTCCGGCCGTCGTTGCCGCCGTCGGCGTCGATGAACTTCCGGACGGCACCGAAGTGTACGTGGACGGCGCCGCCGGCAGCATCACCTCCGAGCCCGATGAGTCCCTGCGGGCATCAGCGGAGGCGTGGGCGGCAACGGCCTCCCTGCTGGCCGAGTTCAGCGGAACGGGCGCGACGGCGGACGGCCACCTGGTGCCGCTGCTCGCGAACGTGGGCGGCGGCAAGGATGCCCAGGCCGCGGCAAAACTCGGCGCCCAGGGTGTAGGCCTCTTCCGCACGGAGTTCTGCTTCCTGGAGCGGGACACCGAACCCTCCGTGGAAGAGCAGGCCGCTGCCTACAAGAGTGTTTTCGACGCCTTCCCGGGCAACAAGGTGGTCCTGCGCACGCTCGACGCCGGCGCCGACAAACCGCTCCCCTTCCTGACCGACTCCACTGAGCCCAATCCAGCCTTGGGCGTACGGGGTTACCGCACAGACTTCACCACGCCCGGCGTCCTGGACCGGCAGTTGGAAGCCATCGCACTGGCCGAACAGCAGTCCGACGCGGATGTGTGGGTCATGGCCCCCATGATTTCGACGGCGGAAGAAGCTGCCCGCTTTGCCTCGATGTGCGTCTCCGCCGGCATCAAGACCCCGGGCGTGATGGTTGAGGTTCCCTCGGCAGCCCTGACGGCCGAAGCAATCCTTCGCGAAGTCGGCTTCGCCAGCCTGGGCACCAACGACCTCACCCAGTACGCCATGGCCGCGGACCGCCAGCTCGGACCGCTCGCGAACCTCAACACCCCGTGGCAGCCGGCTGTCCTGCGGCTGGTGGGGCTGACTGTGGAGGGATCACGTGCCGAGGGCAACAACAAACCTGTAGGCGTGTGCGGCGAGGCAGCCGCGGACCCGGCCCTCGCCGTCGTCCTCACCGGCCTGGGCGTGAGCACCCTGTCCATGACGGCCCGGTCCATTGCCGCCGTCGCCGCGGTGCTCAAGACCGTCACCCTGGAGGAAGCGCAGCAGCTGGCCAAGCTTGCACTGTCCGCCCCCAGCGCCACCGAGGCGCGGGCGTGGGTGCGCGAAAAGCTGCCGGTCCTGGAGGAACTGGGCCTCTGACGCCTGCCCCCCGCGCGCCTGCTCCTGCGGCGGCCGCGGGGGTTTTCCGTCAAGCCGTTACGCCGAACCCGTCCACCGCCCGGACCCAACCGCTGATGGCCTGGGCCGCGGTTTCCGGTGCCGTGTGCTGGAAGACGTGGCCCTGGCCCAGGATTTCGGCCATCGTTCCCTGGGGTGCAACCTCTGCCAGGTGTGCGCACCAGGGCCGGCGGGCTATGGGGTCCTTGGTGCCGCGGAGCACCAACACCGGTTGGGTCACCCCGGCCACCCGTTCCTCCATTGGGTACGCCATCATCACCGCCAGCTCCGTGAGGTACCAGCGAAGGCCGGCCCGAAGGTAGTCGCCAAATACAATGGCGTTGGAGGTCAGGGACTCCCTGAACATCGCGTCGCGGGTCAGCGCCATTGCCTGCCGGGCAACCGACTTCCTGCTGGTTTCCACCACCGGACCCATCAGCACAATGCCGGCCACGCGCTCAGGTTCCTGCCGCGCCAGTTGCACTGCGAACTGCGTGCCCATGGAATGCCCCACCGGCACGTACGTGTGAACTCCAGCTTCCGCCAGGACGGCGCTCACGAACGCCGCGTACTCCTCAACCTGGAGCTGGCGACCTGGGTTCGAGGACTTTCCGAAGCCGGGAAGATCAAAGGAGTAGACGTCGGCTTCCTCTGCCAGCTCCTGATGCAGCCGGGCGAGGTAGCGGTGTGAGACGCCGATGCCGTGCAGCAACACGAAGGTTGGCCGCGCTCCATTCCCCGCCTCATGGACGGAGGAGTAAAGCCTTCCCTGCAAACCGCCGGATTCAACGTCCCGGCCACCAGATAATGCCATCCAGCGAGCATACAGCCGGAGCGCCCGGCCCACCGGGATGCCGGAGCGCACCGGTAGGCTGGGTCCATGGCACTGATTGCTCCGAGAATGGCCGGCGCCCTTCCGCCGGAGGAGGCTGTGAAGCTCCAGCAGGCTTTGGCAGGCAGCGACGACATCACCGTTTTCGTGGACGGCACTGTCCACCGCCTGCCGCCCCTGGCGAGGGACGCCGTCGTCGACCTCCTGCAGCGGTTCAGCCGGGGTGAAGCGGTGACCGTGAGCAGCGTAGAGGAAATGTTGACCACCTCCAAGGCTGCAGAACTGGCGGGAATCTCGCACACCTATCTCCGCAACATGACGGACCGCGGAGAGATCCCCGTGGAGTACCGCGGCAGTCACCGGCGGATTCCTCTGGCGGCCATCATGGCGTGGCTGGAGGGGCAGAAGAAGGACAGGCAGAAAAAGGCCGCTGCGGAACAGGCAGCCGGCAACGGCTGATTCCAGCTAGATCCGGGGCCGGAGAACCCAGCGGCGCATCTTTAGGGCTGCGTGCAGTTCCAGTCGTGGCAGTCCCTTCAGCGGATCCACGCCCAGCAGTTGCCGGATCCGGCCCAGCCGGTTGTAGATGCTGCTGCGGTGCAGGTGGAGTTTTTCGGCCACGTCCTGGACGGAGCCGTCGTTGTCGTACAGCAGTTCCAGGACCGGAATCAGCTCGCCGTTGCGGTCGTGGTCCTCGAGCAGGCGGAAGTACACGGAACCGGAGTCAGCCCAAGCACTTGCCCCTCCCCCGGCAGACGCCAGCAACTGATAAACGCCGGTAGACCTGCAGTCCACCAGTTCCCCAAGCTGCGGATCCACGGCAGCGGCCTGGGCAGCCACTTTTGATTGCCGGTAGGCCTCGGCAAGTTCCCGCGGCCTCGCAAACCCTTCGCTGAGCCCCAGGATGACGCGGTGCACGGGCCGGCCGGAGCGCTTGGCCAGCTCCAGCTGGTAGTGCACCAGGACCTGCGCATGGTTGGCCCGGCCCAACGACTCACGGAACAGCACCACCGAGTGGGTTTCCGTTCCGGCGCTGAAGAGGGCTGCATCCACGCCGATGGTGGCCTGCAGCGCAGCTGAACGGTGAATCAGGGTCGAGGCGATGGGGTCTGGTCCGCCCGCCCATCCGTCGGCGTCGAGTACTGTGACCATCTGCCACGGTCCGCGGCCCTGGACCTCCTTCCACCCTGCCACTGCCGCCACCGCGTTCGCTTCCCCGGCACACGCAGCCAGGAACTCACGCTCACGGCCCCGCCGGAACTCGGACTCGGCTGTGTTCGAGTCAAGCAGCAGCCCTGACAGGGTTTCCAGCTCGTGGGCGACTGCAGGCAGCTGGGTGAGGATCGCCGTCGGATTTTCCTCCGCCGAGTCCTGCTGCACCCAGAGGTAGCCCACGCGGAACCCCCGGACCATCAGAGGAACGCAAACGCGGCCCAGCATGCCCAAGTGCGGGTTCGCGGGAACCACCACCGGCCGCACTGCCGTGGCAATGCCGTGGGACAGCTGCCAGGCGCTGACGTCCGCCGGCACCTTCTTGCTGAGCAGGAAGTTCACGCGCACGCGGTCGGCATGGGACTGGTTGGAGCTGTAAGCCAGCAGTACGCCGTCGAGGTCCTCCAGGGACAGGCCGCGGCCCAGCTTCTGCGCCACTTGTTCAACCAGTTGCTCCACGCCCTGCTGCATGCGCCAACATTACTGCTTTTGGGGCGCGGTGACTGAACGGACAAGAGGCGACACTTGACGCTTCGCAGTTGGACAAATGTCGAGCGCAGCAAGCAAGATTCCGCAGAATGGCAGGGTTTTTCTGCCAGCCCTCGGAGGGAACTATGTCGGTTGGCTCACAAAGCGGACTTATCGTGGAAGCACAGAATCCTTCCGCACTTTCCGGCCTACCGGCCGAGAACCTGGAGCCCACGATGATCATCGGTGTCCCCAAAGAAATCAAGAACAACGAATTCCGGGTGGCCATCACTGCTGCCGGTGTTCACGAGTTCCGCACCCACGGCCACACGGTGCTGGTGGAGCGCGGGGCAGGACTCGGCTCGGGCATCACCGACGAGGAGTACGCCATTGCCGGCGCCGAAATCGTCAACGACGCCGATGACGTCTGGGCCCGCGCGGACATGGTTATGAAGGTCAAAGAACCGATCAAGGCCGAATACTCCCGCTTCCGCAAGGGCCTGATCCTCTTCACCTACCTCCACCTCGCCGCCGAGCCCGAGCTCACCCGCGAACTCATCAACTCGGGCGTCACCGCCATCGCCTACGAAACCGTTCAGGAAGGCCGCACCCTTCCGTTGCTGGCCCCGATGTCCGAGGTAGCCGGCCGGCTCTCAGTGCAAGTGGGTGCCGCTTCCCTTATGGCCCCTGCCGGTGGCAAAGGCGTGCTGCTCGGCGGAGTCCCGGGCGTCCGGCCCGCCAAGGTGGTTGTCCTGGGTGCCGGAGTTGCGGGAACCAACGCCGCCGCCATGGCGCTGGGCCTCGGCGCCGACGTCACCATCCTGGACATCAACATCAACCGCCTGCGCGAACTGGACGCCCAGTACCAGGGGCGGCTGAAGACCGTGGCGTCCAACAAGTACGAAATTGAAAAGTCCGTAGTGGACGCGGACCTGGTGATCGGCTCCGTCCTGATCCCGGGCGCCAAGGCCCCCAAGCTGGTAACCAACGACCTCGTTGCCCGCATGAAGCCCGGCTCGGTTCTCGTCGACATCGCCGTGGACCAGGGCGGCTGCTTCGAGGACACCCGCCCCACCACGCACCAGGAGCCCACCTACAAGGTCCACAACACGATCTTCTACTGCGTGGCCAACATGCCTGGCGCTGTGCCCAACACGTCCACCTACGCACTGACCAACGTGACCCTGCGCTACGCCGTTTCGCTGGCCAACCTCGGCGTCAAGGCCGCGTTCGACCGCGACCCTGCCCTCGCAGCCGGCCTGAACATAGCCGCCGGCCACGTCGCCCACCACTCCGTCTCCGAGGCACACGACCTGCCGCTCGTAGCGGATTGGCACGAACTGGTCTCGGCGTAAGTTCAAGTTCCGCTGTGCGGAATGGCACACATCCTCTGCGTGCTGGTGGTTAGCTTCGGGCCGCAGACAGTTCCCTTGCTTGTTCTATTAACTTGAGGACCTCTACTGGTTCTGCTGGGTCGACCGGCAGGGGCAGGGGCGACTTTGCTCCTCCGCCCAGGAATTTGTCCGCCAGCAGCCGGTAGAACTCCGGGTAGGCGCCGCGTTCGGTGGGCAGGGCATCCAGATGGCCGTCACGGCCCAGGAGGCCCGCCCACTCGGGCGCTTCCTCGCCGTACTCAGCGTCGAGGGGACTGCCGCCCGCGGCTATGTAAGGTTCCTGCGGGTCCACCCCGTTCTTGGTGAAGGCACCTACAGAGCCGAGGACGCGGAACCTGGGTCCCTGCTGGGCACAGAGCATGTTCATGGTGAGGTGGCTCAGAACCCCCGAGTGGTGCCGCAGCACCAGGAACACGTCGTCGTCGGCCCGTTCATCCGCGCGCCGGGCTTTCAGCTCGGCATGGACCACAGTGGCGGGGCCGAACAGAAGGAGCGCCTGATCAATCAGGTGGCTGCCGAGATCGAACAGGACTCCCCCGCCATCCGCAGCGGTTGCGTGGGCCTTCCAGGTCTTGGTTATGGCGGGGGACCAGCGCTCGAACCGCGATTCGAAGCGGCTCACCTTTCCAAGTGCCTGCACTGCCAGAAGTTTTTGGAGCGTCAGGAAGTCTCCGTCCCACCGCCGGTTCTGAAACACCGTCAGCGCCCGGCCCAGTTCCTGGGCGAGGGCAATAAGCTCCTGCCCTTCGCCGCTGGTCACCGTGAAGGGTTTGTCCACCACCACGTCCAGCCCGGCCTCAAGTGCCGCCTTCGCCAGCGGGTAATGCGTAGCCGGCGGGGTGCCAAGCACCACCAGGTCAAGGTCAGCCGCGCGCGCGAGGACAGCGGCGCCGTCGTGCACTGTCCTCACGCCGGGGTAGCGGGCCGTGGCTGCCTTCTGCCGGTCCGGGTTAGACGTGGCGATGACATCCAGCGAGTAGTTGCGGTCCGCCGCGATCAAGGGCGCATGGAAGACGCTTCCGGACAGGCCGTAGCCGACGACGGCGGTGCGAATGGTGCGTGGAGCGGCGGAGTCAGTCATAGGGCTACGGTACCCCCGCGCACTGTCGGCGGGATCTGGCGCGTCAAAGGTGAGAGAGCGCCGCAGGGAAACTTGCGTTAAGTGGGAGAGCGTGGGAGGAAAAGCCGCGTTAAGTGGGAGAGCGCCGCAGGAAAACCCGCGTTAAGTGGGAGAGCGTATGAGAAACGGCGAAGGCCGGCATCCCTGATGTTTCAGGAGGTGCCGGCCTTGCCGTACTGCCTATAGTGGATTTGTCTTCCAGCCGCGGGTTGTTACTTCTTTTCCCAGCCGAGGGTGGTCCAGTCCGGAACCTGGGACAGGCTCTGGAAAAGGGACGGGCCGTAGTTGGCCAGGCCGGTGCGGACGAACGAGATCTGCGGGCCATTGAATACCACGCCCATGGAGTAGTACTTCTCCATGTGCTCCTTTTCAACTTCCATGGCAGCCTTGTTCCGCTCGGTGTTGTCCTCGATGGAGGCGAGGTCGGCGATCTTCTTGTCCAGCTCGGCGTCACCAAGGCCGTTCTCGTTGACCGCTGAATCGTAGTACTGCTTGACTGCGGACGTGGCGTCCGCGCCGACGGTGTAGCCAGAGATGCTCAAGTCGAACTCACGCGAGCCAAGGACCTTGCCGAAGTCGGCCGACGCGCGCTGGTCGATGCCGACATCCATGCCGCCGGCCTGGAGCTGCTTCTGCAGGGTCTGGGCAACCGCCAGGGTGGTCGGGTCGTCACCGAAGTTGCTGATCTTGAAGGCAGCCGGCTTGCCGTCCTTTTCCATAATGCCGTTGGCGTTCGCCGTGTAACCGGCGTCCGTCAGTACCTTCTTGGCAGCGTCCGGACCGGTTTCCTTGACGGGGTAGTTGTCCTGGTAGTACTCGGAGAAGGGCAACAGCATCATGGACCCTGAGCTGGGCTCCTCCCAGTTCAGGCCGTTGAACCGCACCTTGCGGAGGGCCTCACGATCGACGGCGGCGAAAATTGCCTTGCGGACAGCTACGTCGGTGATGCGCTGGGCGTTCAGGTTCAGGCCGCCCGCAAACAGGCGCTGGCCACGGCGGACCTCAGAGTCCTTGGTGCCTTCCAACTGCTTGTACAGGGACACCGTGTTGGCGGACACGCCGTCGATCTCGCCGTTCTTGAAAGCGGCGATCTGCGCGCTGGTTTCCAGCTGGCGGAAGACGACGGTTTCCAGGACCGGCTTGTTGCCCCACCACTTTTCGTTGGGCACCAGGCTTACCGTCTTGGCTGCTGTGTCGTACTGGTCCACCTTGAACGGGCCGGCCATCCACTCCGAGTGCATTTCACCGTTGAAGCCCTCATTGAAGATTTGGGGGCTGTTCACGGCGGGGTGGATCAGGCCAAAGAACAGGTCCTCCAGCGGATACACCGGCTGGCTGGTCTTGACGATGACTTCCTTGTCGCTGCTTCCTGCCTCGACAGATTCCACAAATTCGTACGAGCCAGACGTGACGATGTCGTAACCGGCATCCGGGCTCTTCAGGATGTTCCAGGTGTTCTGGAAAGCCTTGACATCGATGGGGGTGCCGTCGTTGTAGGTGGCCTTTTCGTTGACCTTGATGGTGATGGTCTGTTTGCCATCCTTGACTTCGTTCTTAACCTCCTCGCAGAAGTCCTTGTTGGGCGTTGCCTTGCCTTCGAAGTTCACCTTCCAGCAGCCACCGATGCCGCCGCCAGAGACGCCAACAGGATTGATGGGGGCCATCAGCGCGGAGGTGTCCGCGCTGTTGCCGTTGTTGGAGAAGCCATTGAAGTCCGGGCCGATGTTGCCCAGCGGAAGGGTGACCTTGCCGCCCTGTTCAAGATCTGCAGCGGGCTTTTCGTTGATGCTGATGAGCTTGGACAGGTCGCTGCCTGCCTCCTGGCCCTTTGCCGTTTCCGGCCCGGTAGCCCCGCCGCCACCGCCGCCGCCGCCGCAGGCAGTCAGCGCCAGCGCAGCGGCGATAGCCGCCGCCCCGCCGATCTTGTTCAGATTCCTCATGGTGTTCCCCTTCATTGATGCGAGTGTGATGCTGGTGATGGGTCGAAAAAACTTAGGGTGCATGGTGGTCCGCCGAGTCATGGACTACCAGCATGTCCTCGTCCAGTTCCCCGTCCGGGAAGAAGCAGGCGAAGCGCTGATCAAGATCCGGCAGCGGATGCGCGGACAGGGCCTGGGCCGCTGCTGAGTGAACCACGGGTTCCAGCGAAGGCTCCAGGGTGAGGCACTTTTCCTGCTTGGCCGGCGGCAGGGCCGCGAACACGGGGCACCGGGTGGCGAAGTTGCAGCCCTTGGGAGCATCCAGCGGTGAGGGCAGGTCGCCCCGCAGGATGATGCGCTCCCGCGTCCGCTCCACCTGCGGGTCCGGCACCGGGATAGCCGAGAGCAGGGCACGGGTGTAGGGGTGGCGGGGGTTATCGAACACGCGGTCCACTTCCCCGATCTCCACGATCTTGCCCAGGTACATCACCGCCACACGGTTGGAGATATGCCGGACCACGGAGAGGTCGTGCGCCACCATCAGGTAGCTAAGGCCCAGCTCAGCACGGAGCTTGTCCAGGAGGTTGATGACCCCTGCCTGAACGGAAACGTCAAGGGCGGAGACGGGTTCGTCCAAAACCACGAGTCTCGGGTTTACGGCAAGGGCGCGGGCAATGCCCACGCGCTGGCGCTGTCCGCCCGAAAACTGGTTGGGGAAGCGGTTGACGTGGTCCGGCTGCAGGCCCACCAGCTGCATGAGTTCCATAATGCGCTTCTTGATGGCCTGCTTGTCCATGCCGGCGTTCTGCAGCGGCTCAGCGAGCACCTCATACACCGTGAACCGCGGATCCAGTGCACCGGTGGGGTCCTGGAAGACCATCTGGAGTTCGCGGCGCATTGCCGTCTTGGCCCTGGCATCGGCTGCTTTCTTGTTGCTGATGCCGCCGATCACCACCTCGCCGTCCTGGTCCTTGTGGAACTCCATGATTTCCAGCAGGGTGGTGGTTTTTCCGGAGCCGGACTCTCCCACGATCGAAAAGCACTCACCCTCGCGGATGTCGAAGCTGACCCCGTCCACGGCCTTGACGGTGCCAATCCTGCGCTTGAGCAGTGCGCCCCTGGTCAACGGGAAGTGTTTGCGCACGTCCTTGAGCTCCAGGACAGCTGTGCGCTCCCCGCGGGGAATGGCATCAAAGCGGGACACCGGCACCGGCGGAGCGGAAAAGACGTCGCGGACGTCCACGTCACCGCCCAGGGCCCCGGATTTGATGCAGGCGGCGCGGTGAAGGGCGCTTCCCGGTACTGGTGCCAGCGCAGGTTCGCCGTCCAGGCAGGCCTCGGAGGCCAGCGGGCAGCGGGGCGCAAACGAACAGCCGGTGGGGGTGTGGATCAGGTTGGGCGGCATGCCCTCGATGGGAACCAGCGATGACTTCTCCGCAACGTCAACGCGCGGCACAGCGCCGAGCAGGCCCATGGTGTAGGGCATCCGCGGGTTGTAGTAGATGTCATCCACCGCCCCTGTCTCCACAGGCTTGCCGGCGTACATCACCATGATGTCGTCTGCCATGCCGGCCACCACGCCCAGGTCGTGGGTGATCATGACGACGGCGGCACCGGTCTCCTCCTGCGCGGTATGCAGCACCTCCAGCACCTGGGCCTGGATGGTGACGTCCAGTGCCGTCGTCGGCTCGTCAGCGATGAGTACCCGCGGGTTGTTGGCGATCGCGATGGCGATCATGACGCGCTGGCGCATGCCGCCGGAGAATTCATGCGGGAAGGCCTTCAGCCTGTCCTTGGGGCTGGGGATGCCGACCATGGCCAAAAGCTCGACGGCGCGGGCTTCTTTTGCCTGCTTGCTCATGGCGGGGTTGTGGATGGAGAGTGCTTCCACGATTTGGGTACCCACGGTATAGACCGGTGTCAGGGATGACAGAGGATCCTGGAAGACCATGGCCAGTTCGTTGCCGCGGTACGCGCACATGGCTTTGTCGCTAAGGCCCAGCAATTCCTTGCCCTTGAGCCGGACGGATCCGGAGATATCGGCCGTGGCGGGAAGGAGGCCCATGATGGCCAGTGACGTGACGGACTTGCCCGAGCCGGATTCACCCACAATGCCCAGTGTCTTCCCGGGCAGGAGGTCGAAGTCGACTCCCCGGACGGCGTGGACTACGCCGTTCTCGGTGTTGAAGCGGACGTTCAGGTCCCGCACGGACAGGATTGCGTCCGTGGGGGCGTGCAGGCCTTGGACGTGCAGCCGCTCCGCTGTTGGCTGGGGCTGCCCGGCGGGCCCGGCGGCAATTTCGCTGCTCATGAGGACTTCCCCTTGACTCGGGTTTTCAGGGCACGCTGTCTTTTGGCGCTTCCACTGGAGCTGGAGCTGGGGTCGAAGGCGTCACGCAGGCCGTCATTCATCATGGCGAGCGACCCCGTGAGCAGGAACATCACGGTCAACGGCACCCAGAACATCCAGGGGAAGGTCTGCACCTGCGAGGTGGCGCCGCCAATGAGGACACCCAGGCTGACGTCCGGAACCTTGATGCCGATGCCGATGAAGGAGAACGCGACTTCCGCAAGGATGGCCCCGGTAACGCCGCGGGTGATGTCCAGGACCAGCAGGGACCCGATGTTGGGCACCAGGTGCCGCCAGACGATCCGGCGCGGCGGAACGCCCATGTACTGGGCGGCCTTGACGTAGTCCCGCTGCATGAGGGACATAGACAGCGACCGGATCAGCCTGGCCGTGCCCATCCAGCTGAAGACCAGCAGCACGATGATCAGCAACAGCCATGAGGGCAGGTCCCGCTTCAAGCCCTCACCTCCGCCGCTGGTGGCCACCGCCACCACCAGCAGCGCCGGCATCATGATGAGCGCTTCAAGGATGAAGAGCATCACCTTGTCCACCTTGCCGCCGAAGTAAGCCATGGTGCAGCCGTAGACCGCGGCAATGAGGACGGAGACCAGACCCACGATCAGGCCGATCAGGATGGAGATCCTGGTGCCTTCCACCGTCATGGCGTAAAGGTCGATGCCCGCCTGGGACGTTCCCAGGTAGTGCTCGGCGGAGGGAGGCATGCCGATGTTGAACGGGTCGATGGTTTCCTTGTCCCACTGGGTTAAGAAGCCACCGACGAAGGAGAAGACGGTGAGGGCCAGGAAGATGGCCAGGCCCGCGACGGCTGTCCTATTGCGCATGAAGCGGCGGAAAATAATGGTGTTCTTGCCGATGATGGCGTCGGCGTTTTCCAGGTGCGCGTCCTGCGCAACGGCCGCCGGATCGACGGCATTGAGGTTGGTCATGGCTACTGCACCCGCACTCTCGGGTCAACGAGGGTGGTGGCGAAATCAGCCAAAATGGCCCCCAGGGCGAAAATTACGGAACCGTAGGCCAGCGTGGCAGTGGCGGCATTGACGTCCTGCAGCGAAATGGCGTCGATGCTCCACGAACCCACACCGGGCCAGGCAAAGATCTTCTCCGCGAAGAAGCCGCCGGCAAAAATGGCCGGGATGGTGAAGGCAATGCTCTGGGCCACCGGAATGAACGAGACCCGCAGTGCGTGCCGGGAAATCGCCTGGTTGCGGGTGAGCCCCTTGGCCCGCGCGGTTCGGACAAAGTCCGCGTTGACGTTGTCCAGGAGGTACTGCCGCTGTGCGATCTGGTAGGAACCCCAGCCCACCAGCGTGATGGCAACGGTTGGAACAGCGTAGTGCGCCAGCATGTCCACAAACTGCGCCCAGCCGGGCTCCACTCCGGGCGTGGAAATTCCGGTGACAAAGAAGATGCGCTCCCCCACCGTCTCATTGATGCTGATGGCACCAAGCTGCACCAGGAAGTACGCAATCGGGGCAGGCACAATATAGGCGAGGTAGCTGTAGGACGTGATGGCTCGGTCCTGGAACTTGTACTGCCGCGCTGCCGAATAAACCCCGAGTGCCACACCGATGACGAGCGTCAGGATGATGGAGGCCAGGAAGAGCCGGGTGGAAATCCACACCCGGTCCCCGAACTCGGCGTTGATGAAGGCCCCGTTGGGGCTGCGGCCCCAGTCCCATCGGGTGACAATGGCCGTGAGCCATTCCACGTAGCGTTCCCACGGGCTCAGGTCCGGGTCCAGGCCCTTGAGCCGCATCGAGTTCGCCACCTGTTCCGGGGTGGGGCGGGGAATGCGTTCCTGTTCAAGCAGCGCGGGCTTGAGGGAACTGACCGCCAGGAAGTAACCGGCCGAGGTGGTCAGGAAGATCATAAAAACGTACGTGATGCCGCGCTTCGCGAGGTACCTGAGCATGGCCTAGTTTTGCTTCGCCGCCGGCAGCTGGACGATAAGGGCCCGCGGTGCGGGCAGGCTGGCCAGGCTGTTAGGCAATTCAACAATCACGTGCTGGATCCTTCCGTTCTCCCCGGGTCGGCGGGGGTTGTGCCGCTTCACCGGGTCCTCTGCCAGCGGATAACTGACTCCCGCAGCCTTGCAGGCCCTGCCCTTGTGGACTATGTCGCGGGTCACATTCCAGAGGAAACTATCACAAGGCGGCGCCCGAAATGGACGCCTGATGGCTAAACCCACCCACGCGTATCAGATCGTTATGAATATTTTTGTAAAATCAGTTTGACCGTAAGCCAGGAAACCGATCGACGTAACCTACGCGGCGGTGACAACGCGTGTAACAAGCTCCTTCCAAGAGTCACTAAGCCGGCTTTCTGCCACTCCATGCACCCGGACCAGGTTCAATAGCCGCTCTGGAGCCAACGTGGCCCCGAGGGCACGCGCCATTAGCCAAGGGTCAGCCGTGAAGCCCTCCTGGGCGAGGAGCAGTTCGATGTGGCGGTACCAAAGGACAGCAGCGGGAACTTCACTGCGGCCCCGCGAGGCGTTCTCTGCGGCAAGGGCCAGATCACCAAACTCCATGATGTAGGCAATGCGTTCAGTGCCGAAGGCAACGAGGCGTTCCAGTCCCGGGGCGCCCGGGCCCAGAGGTGGAGGGCCGAACATAAAGCGCGCCTGGAAGGCAGCCTCGGACTCGCTTAGAAGGGTGAGCATGAGTCCGGCCCTGCTGCCAAAACGGCGAAAAACAGTACCTTTGCCCACCCCGGCGTGCTCGGCGAGCCGGTCCATGGTGAGCCCCTCTGCCCCGCACTGCCCAATCAGGTCGCGGGCCGCCTTCAGCAAGCGCTCCCGGTTCCGCGCGGCATCGCTGCGTTCCACCGCCTCGCCGGTGGATGCGGGGGGATGCATTGGGATGAAGGTCACAGTCAATATTCTAGACCCCGGGAATAAGAAACGGACCGTAGTCCGTTTAGATTGGGTGAAGGCGTAAAGAGCCTCAGTTGTCACCGGTTGGCGGTCCCCTCCCGCCTCCCCTACCCAGGAGTTCCCATGACCAAGAGCACTGTACTTACCCTCGTCGGCAGCCTCCGCGCTGAATCCACCAACCAGAAGCTGGCCGAAGCAATCCAGCTGAATGCGCCGGAGCAGATGGACGTTGTCATCCACGAAAACCTGGGAAACATTCCCTTCTACAACGAGGACATCGACGTCGAAGGCCAGGTTCCCGCAGCCGCTGCCGCCCTGCGCGCTGCAGCCAACGGCGCCGACACACTCCTCCTGGTCACGCCCGAGCACAACGGCACAGTTCCTGCAGCCCTGAAGAATGCCATCGACTGGCTGTCCCGCCCCTTCGGCGCGGGCGCCCTCGCCGGCAAGCCCACCGCCGTCGTCGGCACTGCCTTCGGTCAGTACGGCGGTGTCTGGGCCCAGGACGAGGCGCGGAAGGCAGCAGGAATCGCCGGCGCCCAAATCCTCGAGGACGTCAAGCTCGCAGTGCCCGGATCCATGGTCCGCTTCGCTGAACTCCACCCGAAGGACGACGCCGAGGTCGTTGAGCAGATCAAGGGCGTCTTCGATGCCCTCGCAGCTGCCCAGCCTGCCGCATAATCAAGCTGCCGCGGTGCCCGGTACGGACCTTCGTACCGGGCATGCTGCTTTAAAAAGCAGCGTCGTCCCTTCCGCCAGGACTGCGCCTGCTCTGACTGCGCCTGCTCTGGCTGCGGCTTTCGATCGTTGCTAGCGTGACGGAATGACGCCCTCGAAGACCCCGGCCGAGATCCTCGACATCAACGGCGAAGACGTGCGCATCTCAAGCCCGGACAAAATCGTGTTCCCCGAGCCCGGGCTGACGAAGCTGGACCTGGTGCGCTACTACCTCACGGTGGCGGATGGTGCGTTGCGGGGCGCGGGCGGGCGGCCCATGGTGCTCAAGCGTTTCCCGAAGGGCATTGACGCCGAGCCGTTCTTCCAGAAGCGGGTGCCTGAGAACCATCCTGATTTTATAGATACCGCCATACTGCACTACGCCTCCGGCACCTCAGCAGAGGAGGCCGTCATCAGGGATGCCGCGGGCCTGGCATGGGTGGTGAACCTTGGCTGCCTGGACCTCAACCCCCATCCGGTGCGGGCAGAGGACCTGGAGCACCCTGATGAGCTGCGGGTTGACCTCGATCCGATGCCCGGGGTGGACTGGTCCAAGATTGTGGATGTTGCCTACATAGCGCGGGAGGTGCTCGACGACGTCGGGCTGGTTGGCTGGCCGAAGACAAGCGGCTCACGTGGGCTTCACATCCTGGTGCGCATCGCTCCGCGATGGTCCTACCGTGACGTGCGGCTGGCCGCCGAGACTCTCGCGCGTGAAGTGGAGAACCGGGCCCCCGGCCTTGCCACTGCGCGGTGGTGGAAGGAGGAGCGCGGCGAAAGTGTATTCGTCGACTTCAACCAAAACGCCAAGGACAGAACCGTGGCCTCGGCCTATTCGGTCCGCGCGCTGCCCGATGCCCGGGTCTCGACGCCGCTTGTGTGGGACGAGGTGCGCTCGGCCCGTCCCGACCAGTTCACGGTACGCACGGTGCCGGCGCGCTTCGCTGACCTGGGTGACCCGCATTCCGGCATCGACCAGGCGGTGGGCCGACTCGATGGCCTCCTCGCACTGGCAGCAGAGCTGGGCCCCGCGGAGAAGGCGCCGCGCAGTGGTGACGGCTCCGGGCGGCGGCTGTCAGCAATGCCGCTCATCGAAGTAGCCCGCACTAAGACCAAACCCGAAGCACTCGCGGCCCTCGATGAATGGAAGTCCCGGCATGCAGACGTCATCCCAGCCCTGCACCCCGCCGATGTGCTAGTGGACGGCATGCGCGGATCGAGCTCGCTCTGGTACCGCGTGCGGGTGAACCTGCAGCATGTCCCCGAGACTGAACGCCCTGGACAGGAGGAACTCATAGCGGACTACGACCCCTGGGCAGGCAAGGAGTGGCCGGGCCGCCCCGGATCATGACTCGCATATCAGGCGTCCTGCCTGATATGCCGTGACCAACTCTTATCCCAACCGGTACCTCAGGGACATTTCCTGCCTGACGGGCCGGCCGTAACGTTAACCCACGGACGAACCCGAACGGGATTGCGGTGCAGGGATGGCAAAAGGGCCGATTGCTCGAACGCGGACGGCGGGGGTGCGCGCTGTGATGGCGGCAGTTGCCCTGGCGGTTCCGCTGTGGGCCGCCGCCTGCGTCCCGGTGCCCCCTCCGGGAGCGGCGCCCTCCCCGCTGCCCCCGATTGATGCCGCTGTCACCCCCGCTCCGGCAACCACACCCGCTGTCCCCGTTCCCCAGCCACAGGTTCCGCCGCCCGTGGAAACAGCTGTTCCTTCCCCCGCCCCGGAAACCCAGGGCGGAGCCCCGGCAGCCCCTGCAGGAACGCCGCCGGCCGTCACGTCCCCAGCATCACCCGCGCCCGAAGAAACCGCCCCTGAGGACCCCCTTCCTTCCGCACCACCTCCGTCCGGCAAGGCGGGAGGGTTGCAGACGGTGACTGCCTACTACGTGCTCCTGGACGACGGCGGCAGCAATGGCGTGCGGTTCGGCTGCAATGACAGCCTGGTGGGGTTATCCCACTCCAGTTCCGGCGGCGAAGACACCCTTGCTGCTGCAGTGGGCGCGCTGCTGGACGTACAGGAGGCCGCGGAACAGCCCGGAGTACCGCCGGAGGTCTATAACGCACTCCTTAATTCGGACCTGAAGTTTCTGTCGGGAAGCTTTGACGGCACCACCGTGACCGTCTATCTTGCCGGCACGCTCAGCATGGGAGGTGCCTGTGATCTTCCGCGTGTGGAAGCACAGCTGACACAGACTGCGGTAGCGGCAGTGGGGGCGATCCGGGCGGAAATCTACGTCAACGGGCGCAGCCTGGCCGAGGCTCTCCGCCTGGACTGACCAGCCCGGCGCTTACACCTCGTGCGGGTTCTGCCTCAACAGATGTTGCCTCCTCAGCAACATCCGGCTGTATCCTGTCTGTGTGAGCCACGAGACACTCGACGCCTCAGCGCAGACGCTGCCTGCCGAAGCCATTGATGCCATCGAACGGGCGGCAACGTCCGCCCACCGCCACGAGGAACTCTTCTCAGAGCGTGCAGCAAACATCCGCCAGTCAGCAGTCAGGGATGTCTTCGACATCTCACTGCGCCCCGGACTGGTTTCCCTTGCCGGCGGAAGCCCCTACCTTCAGTCCCTCCCTCTCGAACGGCTCGCGGCCACAGCGGCGGCGATCATTGCGGAAGACGGCCTCACGGCCCTGCAGTATGGCAGCGGCCAGGGAACAGAGGAACTTCGCGCCCAGATCTGTGAGGTGATGGCGGCGGAGGGCATCCTGGACGCCCTGCCGCGGAATGTTGTTATCACCGCAGGGTCACAGTCGGCCCAGGACGTCGCTACCAAGGTTTTCTGCAATCCGGGGGACGTGGTGCTGGTTGAGGACCCCACCTACGTGGGCGCGCTCAACACGTTCGAGGCATACCAGGTTCAGGTGGAAACTCTGGAGATGGACGGAGACGGCCTCGTTCCGGATCTTCTTGAGGCAAAAATCGCCGCCCTGCAGCTCGCGGGCAAAAGCGTGAAATTCCTCTACACCATTCCGAACTTCAACAACCCCTCCGGCATCACTTTGGCCCGGGAGCGGCGGCAGCAGGTCGTAGACATATGCCGTAAGGCGAATATACTGGTCCTTGAGGACAACCCATACGGACTCCTGAGGTTCGACGGCGAGCCGCTGGCCCCGCTGCGCGCCGGCAATGCCGCCGACGTCATTTACATGGGCTCCTTTTCAAAGATCTTCGCCCCCGGCCTTCGCATCGGCTGGGCCCTCGTGCCCGAGCACCTGCAGCGCCGGTACTACCTGGCCGCAGAAGCTGTCACCCTCTGCCCGCCGGCGCTTAACCAGATGCTGGTGTCCGCCTACCTGCGCGACTTCGACTGGCGCGGCCAGATCGAAACCTACCGCGGCCTGTATGCGGCGCGGTGCCGGGCAATGCTGGCATCGCTCGAGATGTACATGCCCGCCGGAACCAGCTGGACCAGTCCGGAAGGCGGATTTTTTGTTTGGGTGACGCTGCCGGAGGGCGTGGACACCTACCCGCTGCTGCAAAAGGCGATCGACGCCGGAGTGGTGTTCATCCCCGGTGCCGCCTTCACGCCGTCGGACGAGCCGTCCAACAAGCTGCGCCTGGCGTACAGCGCCGTGCCGCCGGAAGCCATCACCGAAGGCGTGCGGCGCCTGGCGCCGGTACTGCGGGAAGCCATTGCAGGACGGTAGCCTTGGGCTCACTGGCTTAAGCCCCATCACCAAGCAAAGGAGCAGCACATGAGCGGAATCATCGTTGTAGGCGTTGACGGCAGCGGTACGGCCAAGAAGGCAGCAGAGTCCGCCCGGGACCTCGCTGCAGCACTCGGCGCCTCGCTGCACGTGGTGTCAGCTTTCGACAGCGACCGCACCGAGGTCTTCGGCAGTGGCAGCGACCAGTGGATTGTCTCCGACGCCGATGCTGCCGAGCATGTGGCCCGCACCGTCGCCGACTCCCTCGGCCGGGACATCAAAGTGACCTACTCAGCAGCCCGCGGCCGCCCGGCAGACGCCCTCATCAAGGAGGCCATCCGGATGGAGGCCAGAATCATCGTGGTGGGGAACCGCAGGATGCAGGGCATTGGGCGGGTCCTGGGCAGCGTTGCCAACAGCGTGGCCCACAACGCTCCCTGCGACGTGTACATCGCCAACACCTACGACGCCGACTAGCGGCTGGACACCATGGGGCGGCAGCATCCCGCCCCGTGGTGTCCGTTCTCACCCTGAAAACAGGGTTTTGAAGCTGAAGCCCCGGATAAAATTGGTTAAGCCCTCAATGGTGCGGTCATCCGCCATTCACCATCTTCAAGGGGCTTCATTGATAACTCTCCAGCGCCGCCAGCTCGTAGGGCACGACATCCTCCTGGCCCGCCACGGAAACCACATCTGTTCCATGCGCATAGACCGCAGCAGCGGCAGGGTTGTAGCGCTGCTGGACGATGGAACCGTGGACAGCGCACCGAACCTCATTTCTCCAGGCCTCGAACTTCCCGCTTCGGTGGGCAGCGTGCTGCGTGAGGACTGGAAGATCCTGACCGTCTGCGGGGCCGTGGCTGCCGGGATGGGCGCATTGATGATCTCAGCGGCCGTTGCCCTGGGCACCATTGCGGATCTATCCACCGTTGAGATGCTCTCGGCCTACACGGTCCACTAAAGGAGGGCTCCCGGCCAAGGCACCATCCAGCCCTGCAGGAGCCACCAGATACCGGCCATCACCACACCGCCGAACAATGAGCCGGCAACCACCTGGGCCACCGTGTGGGCGCGCAGCACCACCCGCGACCAGCCGACAGCGGGGATGAGCAGCAGCAACGGAAGCCACGCCGCGCCGAGCATCAGGACGCCAATCACCGCTGACGAGGATATGGCCGCAGCGTGCCCGCTGATCTTCCAGAACGGGCTGACCCCCGCCAGGACCACAACTCCCCCCACCACCGCCAGGACCATGGCGACCACGCTCTGCGGCGCCCCCACCGCCGCCAGCACCAGCAGGCCGGCCACAATGGAAGCCAGCGCCATCAGCAGGACGGGTGCGCGCTGTTTGCGGTCGCTGACGTGATGGTCGGTGACTTTACCGCGCTTCACCAGGACAAGCAGCAGCAACAGCGGGATCACGCAGACGAACAAGGCTGCCAGCGCCCCATAGGCCATGGTTCCGGGAAAGCCGGCCTGGGTCATCGGGCTGAACAACAGCTGCACGCTCACCACCACTGGCGGCTGGAACACCTCAGTGATCCACCTGGCTGTCCTGTTTTTGGCACGGACAGCCCCTGCATCCATTACCACTGCTGTCAGTTTTCCTAGTCCAGCAGCAGCGCGGGTTCCTCCAGGATGGCGGCGACGTCGGCCATGAAACGGGCCGACAGGTCACCGTCCACCACGCGGTGGTCAAAGGAACCGCCCAGCGTAGTGATCCATCGGGGGATCACCTCGCCGTCCAGGACCCAAGGCTTCTGCTTGATCGTTCCAAAGGCAACAATTGCCACCTCGCCGGGGTTGATGATGGGGGTACCCGTGTCGATGCCCAAGGCCCCGATGTTGGTGATGGTCAAGGTTCCGCCCTGCATCTCGGCAGGCTGCGTCTTTCCGGCCCTGGCAGTGGTGGCGAGGTTGTTCAGGGCCAGCGCCAGTTCCTTCAGGGACAGGTCCTGGGCGTTCTTGATGTTCGGGACCATCAAGCCGCGGGGGGTTGCCGCCGCAATTCCCAGATTCATGTAGTGCTTGACCTGGATCTCCGCAGCGCCCTCGCCGTTGTCCACCCACGTGGCGTTGACGCTCGGGTTGCGGGCGGCCGCCCAGATCACGGCCTTGGCGAGGATAAGCAGCGGCGATACACGGATCCCCTCAAAGTCGCGTGAGGACTTGAGCCGCTTAACGAACTCCATGGTGCGGCTGGCGTCCACATCCACGAAGATGCTGACATGGGGTGCCGAAAAAGCCGAGTCCACCATCGCCTTTGCCGTGGCCTTGCGGACCCCCTTGACCGGAATCCGCTCAACCCGCTGGTCCTGCGGTTTTCCTGCCTTGCCCCAGAAGCCGTCCGCCTTGTCCAGCTCGGCGTCCCGCTGGGCCTGGTAGCTGACCAGGTCCTCGCGCGTCACCTCGCCGCGCAGGCCGGTGGCCACCACGTCAGCCAGATCGATGCCCAGGTCCCGTGCGATCTTGCGGACCGGCGGCTTGGCCAGGACCTTGTTTACCAGCCCGGTGATGGCGCCGCCGAAAGTCGGCCGGCTGTCCACCGGCTCGGCGGACTGGGTCCCGGCAGCCTCCACCACCTCGGCCGCAGAATGCGGCTGCACAGGCTCCAGGGTGGAAGCCGCGGCGCGGGCGGCGGCGGGCCCGCTCACCTGAGAGCCCGAGGCAGCTGCAGCCTTCCGCGGGCGGCGTTTGACGGCGTCGGCCTTGGGACCCGAGCCCACCAGCGGGCCGCCGGTTAGGGAACTTTCTCCAGCCGGGGCACTGTCTGTTGTGCCGGCGTCGGACGTTGCGTCCTCAGCGGGGAGCTTGCCGTACAGCGGCTGCACGGGTGTCTCGGGTGCCCGCGCGTCGGCCGGTGTGGGGTCGCCCGCGACGTCATCACTGACGCTGATGATGGCCGTGCCGACGTCGATGGTCACCCCTTCAGGCACCAGCAGTTCCGTGACGGTCCCGGCAAAGGGGGAAGGCAGTTCCACGATGGACTTGGCGGTTTCGATCTCACACAGGACGTCATTGATGGCGACGGCGTCGCCGGCCTTGACCTTCCAGGAGACGATTTCGGCCTCGGTGAGGCCTTCGCCGACGTCGGGCAGGTTGAACTTGTTCAGAGTCATAGTGTCCTCAGTAGGAGAGGGCGCGGTCCAGCGCCTCGAGGATGCGGTCGATGTCCGGAAGGTAGTCTTCCTCCACCTTGGCCACGGGATAGGGCATGTGGAAGCCTCCCACACGGATCACCGGCGCCTCCAGGGAATGGAAGGCCCGCTCGCTGATCCGGGCGGCGATTTCGCCGCCAATGCCGCCGAACGTGGGTGCCTCGTGGGCGACGATCAGGCGCCCGGTCTTCTGTACCGAGGCGGTGACGGTGTCGAAGTCCAAGGGTGAGATGGAGCGCAGGTCAATGACCTCGACGCTGCGTCCGTCCTCCTCCGCGGCGTTGGCGGCGGCCAGGGCCACCGGTACCAGTGGCCCGTAGGCGACGACGGTGGCGTCGGCGCCTTCACGGAGGACGTGGGCCTTGAACGGGTCCGCGGCGTGGCCCGGCGCTTCGGTGTCCACTTCGCCCTTGAGCCAGTAGCGGCGCTTGGGCTCGAAGACGATCACCGGGTCCTGGCAGTCCACGGCCTGCTGGATCATCCAGTAGGCGTCGTGCGGGTTGGACGGGGTGATGATCCGGAGGCCTGCCGTGTGGGCGAAGAGCGCTTCGGGAGACTCGGAATGGTGCTCTACGGAGCCGATGCCGCCGCCGTAGGGGATCCGGATGACCACCGGCACCGTGAGGTTGCCGTTGCTGCGCGCGTGCATCTTGGCCAGCTGGGTGGTGATCTGGTTGAAGCCGGGGAAGACGAACCCGTCGAACTGGATTTCACAGACCGGGGTGTAGCCGCGCAAGGCCAAGCCGATCGCGGTGCCGATGATGCCTGATTCGGCGAGCGGGGTGTCCACCACGCGGTCCGGGCCGAACTCGGCGATGAGCCCGTCCGTCACCCGGTAGACACCGCCCAGGGCGCCGATGTCTTCGCCCATGAGCAGCGACTTGGGGTTGTCTGACAGTGCTGCCCGGAGGCCCTCGTTGATGGCCTTGGCGATGGTCATGGTGGTCATCAGTGGCCTGCCTTTTGGGACGCCGGCGTTGCTGCCTGCAGTTCTTCTGCCGGCTCTTCGCCCGCAAAGCCCGCCGAGTACTCCTCGAACCAGGCCAGTTCTTCTGCCACCAGGGGGTGGGCTTCCACGTAGGTGTTGGCGAAAGCGGACCGGATATCGGGAGTTTCAAGGTCATGGGTGGTGCGCCGGACGTAGGCTGCGAGTTCGTCGCCGTCGGCCTTGACCTTGGCGAAGAATGCTTCGTCAGCCAGGCCTTCCGAGCGCAAGTATTTCTCCAGGCGCGCCAGCGGATCCTTCGCCCGCCAGGCATCCTCCTCCGCCGACTCGCGGTACTTGGTGGGATCATCGGCCGTCGTGTGCGCACCCACCCTGTAGGTGAAGGCTTCGATCAGGACGGGGCCCTTGCCCTGGCGGGCGTGCTCCAATGCCCACTCCGTAACCGCGTGCACGGCGATGACGTCGTTGCCGTCCACCCGGATACCAGGGAAGCCGTAGCCCTTGGCCCGGTTGGACAGCGGCACCCGCGTCTGCACGTTGGTGGGGACGGAGATGGCCCAGTGGTTGTTCTGGCAGAAAAACACCACGGGGGCGCTGTAGGAGGAGGCGAAGACCATGGATTCATGGACGTCGCCCTCGGAGCTGGCGCCGTCCCCGAAGTAGGCGATCACTGCAGCATCCGGCGCGGCCGCTGCGGCGCCCGAGCCGGCGGTCGGGGAGCCGGCAGTACTGGAAGCGGCCAACTTCTGGTCCCGCTGGATGCCCATGGCGTAGCCCACGGCATGGAGCGTCTGGGCCGCCAGGACCAGTGTGTAGAGGTGGAAGTTGGTGTCCTTCGGGTTCCAGCCACCGTTGGACACGCCGCGGAACTGGCGCAGGAGTTCGGCCAGGTCCACATTGCGTGTCAGCGCGACGCCGTGCTCCCTGTAAGTGGGAAAGATGTAGTCCTGCGGCTGGCTGGCGCGGCCCGATCCGATTTGGGCAGCTTCCTGGCCGGTCAGTGGGACCCACAGCGCGAGCTGTCCCTGGCGCTGCAGGGCGGTGGCTTCGACGTCGAACCGGCGGATTGCGGCCATGTCCGCGTAGAGCCCGCGAAGCTTCTCCGGCGTGATCTTTTCTGCGTAACCGGAGAAAACGGGATCGAAACCGAGCTTTCCATCCGGCGCCAGGAGCTGGACCATCTGTGCCGGAGGTTCGCCCATAACGGCTTCGGCATCAGCTTCGCGTTGGTCGTCTACAGCTGTTCCGTCGAACTCGGTGGCAGGCAGATGTGCGCCCATACCGTCTCCTTGCTTGCCGCATGCGGATGCAATGCAATGTCCCTGGGATATATGCCGCAAAAGGAATAGATTCCTGCTAAGGCATATACAATGGCTTATTGATCCTAACTTTATCTTCAGTAGGTAAGTGCGGGCCTACTTGTTAAGTGCTAGGAACGGTGTGGGGCCTTTGTATAGTTCGCACACAGCTCGAGGAAACGCGTATTCGCTTCGGCCTCGCCAATGCTTACCCGGACCCCTTCCCCGGGGAACGCCCTGACGGACAGGGCCCGCGCCCCCGCCAGTTCCGCAAACCCGGCACTGTCTGCGCCCAGATCCAACCACACGAAGTTGCCCTGAGCGTCGGGTACGGCCCAGCCCAGATTCCTCAGTCCGGCCGTGACGCGCTCCCGTTCGTCCACAAGCCTTTGTACCCTTTCTACAATCTGGGGATAATTTTGCAGGGACACAATTGCAGCAGTTTCGGCTATTTGCGACACCGCAAAGGGTGTGGCAGCCACCCGCAGGTGTTGGGTCAGCCCGGAATTGGAAATGCTGTAGCCAACCCGCAGGCCGGCCAGTCCGTGGGCCTTTGAGAATGTGCGCAGCACTACAACATTGGGGTATTTGCGGTAGAGCGCGATCCCATCCACCGCCTCCGGGTCCCGCACGAATTCCTGGTAGGCCTCGTCAATCACTACCACCACGCCTGACGGGACGGAACGGATGAAGGCCTCGGTCTCGGCAGCTCGAAGGGCGGGGCCGGTGGGATTGTTCGGTGTGCAGAGGAGGATCAGTTTGGTGCGGGCTGTTACTGCCGCTGCCATGGCCGCGAGGTCGTGCCGGCCCCCGGCAGCCAGGGGAACAGGGACACCTTCGGCTCCTGAGAGGCCAACACTGATGGGGTATGCCTCAAAGGAACGCCACGCGTAAATGACTTCATCGGGTTTGCCGTCGTCGTTCCGCCCCGCGAATGCCGCCAGCAGCTGGTTCAGTGCGCCCAGACTGCCGGCTCCCGTGACGATATCCTCAGCAGGAACATCGAGGAAAGCGGCGAGTTCGGTGCGAAGCCGGCTGCTCAGCGGATCTGGGTAGCGGTTGAAGTCTGTCTGCCCGGCGACTGCCTCAACCACCGCGGGCAGCGGGGGCAAGGGGTTTTCGTTTGAGGACAGCTTGTAACTGGCCAGTCCGTCAACTGCGGCGGGCGGCTTGCCGGCCGCATAGCGGGGCAGCTTTGCCACCACAGGGCGCGGCTGGATGCCCCCTGCAAGGGTCTCTGATGACGTCATGCAGACCAGCCTACTTCTCCAGCCAGGGGAAGTAGGCGGTGTTCCCACGCTGGCGGCACCATGGAGGTACGCCTCCGGTGTGAACTCTTTTGCCAGCCCCGGATCGAGCTGCGGCCTGCTGGAGGTGGGTCTGCGATCGGCTGATTTTCCGGCACGCACTTTTCGAGGAGCCACTTTCGGCGGACGGGCTCCGATGCAGGAGCCCGGCCAACAAATGCAGCGGTTGAACGGCAGACCATCAGGGGCATATGCAACCATTAGCCCATGCGACTGATTGCCCGGGTACTGATTAACGCCCTTGCCCTTTGGGTGGCGGGTTGGATACTGCCAGGGCTGGAGATCTCCAGCTCCGCAGCCGCTGATGCAGTGGCCGAAACCGGGGTTACGCAGGGAAGTGACACGATCGGCACCGTCCTCGGCTACTTGTTCATCGGTGTCATCTTCGGTCTGGTCAACGCCTTGGTCCGCCCGCTGGTGAGCCTCCTCGCCCTGCCAATAACCATCCTGACCCTTGGCCTGTTTACTATCGTCATCAATGCCGCGATGCTCTACCTGACATCATGGATCAGCACCTATACGCCGGTGCGCTTCACGATTGATTCCTTCTTTTGGACTGCCATCCTGGCGGCGATCATCATCACGCTGACGTCCCTGGTTGCCGGCCGGATTACCGGAGCACGGCGGTAGCTGGGCAATAGTAGTGCTGCTCCCGCTCGCAAACCTGCTGCCTGAGAGACTTCGCCGGCGGCCATGGCTACCGTCCGCCATACCCGCGCCCCTCGGTGCGGTTGTCTGTCGCGTGGGATTTTGGAGCGGGGGCCTTGGTCCGGGTCAGGGAAAAGCGGGTAGCGGTGGCCGCGCCACCCGCTCCGAGCACAGCGCCCAACGCGGCAGTGGATCCCACCAGTGAGGGGTCGTTGCTGGCGGACACCAGCCGGGCGCCGTCCTGGTAGGTACTGAGGGTGTGGCCCGGCCCGAGGCCCCCTTCTCCTTCTGCGGCCCTCGGCGCGTTCCCCAAGGAAACCGTCACCTGGTCCCTTGAGTCCGGATTTGGTGACCCGTCTGATCCCGGCACCCAATCTGTGCGATGCTCCAGGTGCAGCGACTGCACTCCCTCCGCGGCGTTGATGCCGGCGACCGGGGAACCGGCCGTGAGCACATACCGGAGGTCGTAGTTTCGGAGGAAATGCGGATCGGCGGCCATGTTCATGGCATGGATACCGCCTTGGCTGTATCCAACGGCCACCACGGCGGCTCTCTGCTCGGCGCCCGCCGCCTGCAGAGCTGCAACCGCCGCAGCGCTCAAATCATCGGAGCTGTAAACCAAGGCTTCCACTATTCCAGCTTCATCAAACGGGTTCTTACCACCGGCACCGGAACCAGCAGGCTGGGTGCCGGGAACAACGAGCACGTAAGCCTTCTCCCCTCCGCTGGGGACTTCGATGACCTCGATAAACCCCGCACCACGAGCATCTATAAGCCGGATACGCTCCAGCAGGCCGGCCGGGGACGGGTCCAGGTCCACCTGAACTGTCTCCTCCTGGTGCATGGCCAAAGGGCGGCCGAAGATGCCTCCCTGCTCCAAGCCACCCCAGACCCCGGGATCCTCCTTGACCCGCCGCTTCACATCGGCGGCCTCGAGACCAAGGCCGGCCACCATGGTTTCTGCCGTCTTGCTGTCAACGGCCCGGGTGGAGGCCATATGCGCCAGGGACGCGTGGACGTCCTGCGGGCTGACTATGCCGAGGTATCTTGCAGTGCCGGCAAGCCACTCCGCCACTTCGTACTCCTGTTTGCACGCCCGGACCTCGCCGCTGATGTGCTGCAGCCCGGCGCGCACTGCCTGGATAGTCCGCCCGGACTCACCCACCACGCTAAGAGCCTGCGTGCCGGACCACCGCGGCAAGTCCTGGAAAGGCACGAGTTCCTCCCATATCCGGCGGACTTCAATCTCCAAATCGGAGAGTGTGCACGCCAGTTCATCCAGCTTCTTCGCGCCCGCCGCCAGTTCCTCCAGCTGGAAAGTTATTCCGCTCACGCCGCCGCGAATGGAAAGGGCTCCGTCATCGGGCGGGCTGAAAACCTTGATGGACCCAGTGCTGGACGGTGTTGCCTCGGCCATCAGGGGCTGCCCAAATAGGTGCAGCCAGCGGTAAATGTCTCGCGGGCGTGCCGCTCCACAGCAGCCTTTGCCTCAACCAGCGCTTCAAGCGCACGCCGCAGGGCAGTGGACTGCAGCGACACGGTATCGCGGTAAGCACGGCCGGCCGGAGACTCCCATTCCAGCAGCTGGATCTCCCTGAACCCGGCAAGCACCTCTTCTGCGCGGCCGATGCAGGAGGCGACGCGGACAGCCAACTGCTCCACCTGTGCAGCACGGAGCATGTCCTGCTGCAGCTCCGCCCCTGCCAATTGACCGCCCATGGCTCTTACCTCTCCCGCCTGCAACACCGCGGCTCCCGCGGCAGGCCCTGCCTGGAATGAACGCTACGGAGGGCAACCGGCCTGCCCAACCACCGCCGTCGTGTATGTGGACAAGTAACGTCCCGCGAAGGGCTAAAGCCGCCGCGGGAGTTCATGAAAGAATCAGCACATGCCTGAAACTGCCGCCACAGCTGACACCCGTACGCCCTCAGGACGCCTGGCCCTCGCCGCGTCCCCGGAAAAAATCGCGCTCGGCCCGCTGGACGGCCGCTACCAGTCCGCCGTCGCCCCGCTGGTGGACTACCTGTCGGAAGCTGCGCTCAACCGCGACCGGGTGGCAGTGGAAGTTGAATGGCTCATCCACCTGACCAGCAACAATGTCCTTCCCGGCGCGGGACCACTGACAGCCCAGCAGCAGGAGCAGCTCCGGGCCATTGTCACCGGGTTCGACGCCAACTCAGTGACGGAACTGGCTGACATCGAAGCGGTAACAGTCCACGACGTGAAGGCTGTGGAGTACTACATCGGCCGCCGCCTCCCGGCCATCGGCATCGGGCACCTCACGGCCATGGTGCACTTCGGCTGCACCTCCGAGGACATCAACAACCTTTCCTACGCGCTCGGTGTCAAGGGCGCTGTGGAAGACGTGTGGCTCCCGGCAGCGCGTGCGCTGGTGGCCCAGATCAGCAGGATGGCGCAGGACAACCGGGCCGTCCCCATGCTGTCCCGCACCCACGGCCAGCCCGCCACCCCTACGACGCTCGGCAAGGAACTTGCGGTCATTGCGCACCGCCTGACCCGGCAGCTGGACCGGATCGAAAAGACCGAGTACCTGGGGAAAATCAACGGCGCCACCGGCACTTACGCCGCCCACGTTGCCTCCGTCCCCGGCGCTGACTGGCAGCAGGTGTCCAAATCCTTCGTGGAGGCCCTGAGACTGACCTGGAATCCGCTGACCACGCAGATCGAAAGCCACGACTGGCAGGCCGAACTGTACGCCGACATCGCGCGCTTCAACCGCATCCTGCACAACGTCTGCACGGACATCTGGAGCTACATCTCCATCGGCTACTTCGCCCAGATCCCGGTGGCCGGGGCCACGGGATCGTCCACCATGCCGCACAAGGTCAACCCCATCCGTTTCGAAAATGCCGAAGCCAACCTTGAGATTTCGTCCGGGCTGCTGGACGTCCTGGGTTCCACCCTGGTTACCTCCCGGTGGCAGCGCGACCTCACCGACTCCTCGAGCCAGCGGAACATCGGGGTGGCGTTCGGCCACTCCCTGCTGGCGATTTCCAACGTGGCCAAGGGCCTCGAGCGCCTGGATGTTGCCGAGGATGTTCTCGCTGGGGACCTGGACACCAACTGGGAAGTTCTGGGCGAAGCGATCCAGATGGTCATGCGCGCCGAGGCGATTGCGGGCGTCGAAGGCATGGAGAACCCTTACGAGCGACTCAAGGACCTCACCCGCGGACAGCGGGTGGACGCTGCCCGCATGCAGGAATTCGTTCAAAGCCTGGGCCTTTCACCCGAAGCCGAAGCACGCCTCCTGGCGCTGACCCCGGGCAAGTACACCGGCATCGCGGACCAGCTGGTGGACCACCTGAAGTAACGCTCGACGGCGGCGCCGGGCTGCTACATGCCCGGCGCCTTTCGGCCCGCCTTCCCTGGGACGGGGCGGGCGGGGCGGCATGCTTCCTAGTGCGAAACTGGAAGCATGAGGTTGCTCTTGATCCGCCACGGACAAACCCCGGGGAATGTGCTCGGCCAACTGGACACCGCCCACCCGGGTCCCGGCTTAACCGAACTGGGTGAGCGGCAGGCGGAAGCCTTGGCCCGTTCGCTGGCCAACGAGCCGATCGACGCGCTATATGCCTCCACCCTGGTTCGGACGCAGATCACCGCAGCACCGCTGGGCCGGCTGCACAGCCTCGACGTCCAGGTGCTGGATGGACTCCACGAGATAGAAGCCGGCTCGCTGGAGAAACTGACGGACCACGAGTCGCACAAGCGGTACATGGGGACGGTAATCTCCTGGGCCGCGGGCGACCTGGACCGGCGCATGCCCGCCGGGCCCGACGGCCATGCATTCTTTGAGCGCTTTGATGCCGCCATCGCCCGCGTCCTTGAACGCACATCCGGGGAGCAGGCCACGGCAGCAGTCGTCAGCCACGGCGCCGCGATCCGCACCTGGGCCGGCCGCAGGGCTCAGGACGCGGACCACGAGTTCGCGGCCAAGCATGTGCTGGCCAACACCGGAATTGTGGCGCTGAATGGTGACCCGGACAGCGGTTGGCGGTTGATCCACTGGGACGGCAGCCCGGTGGGCGGACTTGCCCTTGCCGATCCCACTGCGGAGGACCCCATGGGACGGAACCTGGCGGAGCCCTAAACCAGCTGCCTGATCCGGCGTGCCGGGAACACCGCCATACTTCGGCACGTGCCGTTGGACTGGCCGGCGGCGGCCGGGGGGATAAGCCCCGCCGCCATAACGGCCGCATCAGCCGCCGTCGGCCGTGCGTCACCGTCCATTGCGGTAAGCGCGCGAAGGAAGGAGCACCATACGGGCCCGAGCGAGTCGGGTATTTCCGGGCTCCTAAGGGTCCTGGCTACCAGGGATTCAATGGCCGTTCCGGGAAAGGCTTTGGTGCCCGTGAGGAGTTCCAGCAGGACAAGGCCCATGGCGTAAACGTCCCAGGAGGTACGCGCAGGTCCGCCTGCAGCCTGCTCCGGGCTCATGTAGTGAACTGTTCCCGAGGAGATGCCTGGCTCGGGAGCCGCTCCGGCAGCGGCCACTATGCCGAAGTCGATGATGCGGACCGGACTTCTCCGCAGACCGCTGAGCATGAGGTTCGCGGGTTTGATGTCCCGGTGGACGAGCCCCTGCTCATGCAGGTGGGCCAACGCTCCGAAGAGGCCGCGTGCCCAGGCGGCTACGTTGACGGCGCCCGGCAAGCCGGCGCGGGATGCCTCGGCAAGGCTCGCACCGAGGGCCAGCTCTTCAACCAGGAAAGGACGGCCCGCGAGGGGCGTGGTACCGGGCATGACGGACTTGGCGATGAACCTGATGATGGAGGGGTGGTCCAGTGCTGCCAGAAACTGGGCTTCATTGCGGATCCGCTCGAAGTGCTTTTCCGAGGTGCCAACAGCAACCTTGACCGCCACATCCGGGCCATTGTCACGGTCGACGGCGCGGTACACCTCCGCTAGTGAACCCCGTCCCAAACGCTCTTTGAGCTCGTAGCGCCCACTCACGGTTTCCACGGAAAGCATGGGGGCAGCGTTCTGCTGCCGCGCTGCAGCGACGCACGTCACGCCGAGAGAACCGGGCTGTGCACTGCTCCCGGACCAGCAACCTGGCCCTGCGAAGCGTACGGCGAGTAGAACCAGGCGTCGAGCTGAAACCCGCAGCCGCACCGCCACACCGGAGGAAGCTGAACGGGGCCGGCAGCGTCCGGCTCGAAGGAGTAGCCGACGTCGGCAGGACCTACAGCCGGCGTCACAAGGTCCATCGCGGAGCCGCAATGAACGGCGGCGCCGTCCCAGCCGCCTTCCTCATACTCTTCGTGCTGCACAGCCATCTTGGCCGGGGCGACCAGGGCACCTAGCCCAGTGAAAATTACCAACACACTCACGACTCCAGCCAGGGGATTTTCAGGACTGATCGTAAGCATACATATTACTAGTCAAGCTAGCTAGTCCAGCTAACTACTTTGTTCACTTTCTTCACCGAGGTTGGCCAGGGCGTCGGTCATGCGTTGCAGGAATCCGATCACAACCTGCGCCTCGTCAGCACTTAGCCCTTCCGCAACGGCCATCATCCGCCGGTGCATAGCCCCCAGGGTGACCCGGACCTCCTTGTCCGATTCCGCTGTTGGGACCACCACCACCGAGCGGCGGTCGGTTGGGTGGGCTTCACGCCGCACATGTCCGCTTGCCACCAGGCGGTCGATCAACGAAGTGGTGGAAGCGCTGGTGATACGGAGGAACTGGCTCAAGTCCTTGGGGGCCGTGGCCTTGCCGGAGGCCTGCATGCGCAGGAGGTACCGCAGGGCGAGGATGTCTGTTTCACCCATTCCCATGGAATCGCGGGTAGTCCGCCGGACGTTGGTTTCAGCAGCCCGGTAATCCCGCAGGGACTTCAATACGGCGGCACTGTAATCCAACTGGCCGTCCGGCCCGTACCAATAGCCAGAGCCCTCATTTCCTATTGAACGCATGGAAACATTCTAGACCAGCATGTATCTAGGCAACCAAGCAGAATGCATGCGCGGGGTTATCCCGGCGCTTACGCAGAAGAAACATCAGCGTAACTGCACACTTCTAGTCTTGTTTCGCATATCCCTTCGGCGAAACGAGGCAGACATGCAAACCAACCCGCGCCTGAACATCCGGCAGGTTGCCTGGGCCCATCCCGTGGGCGCTGATCTGCGCCGGGCACAGCAGGCTGAACTTGACGCCCGCTTTGGTTCCCCTGAGCACGAACCCGGCACCCCGCCGTCGGACGCTGATTGCGCCGTGTTCCTCGTGGCGTATGACAAAGGGTCCGGCCAGCCAGTAGGGTGCGGCGGCTTGCGGCTCCTGGATGACAGGACAGCCGAAATCAAACGCCTGTACGTTCTCCCCTATACCCGGGGATCAGGAGTGGCCAGCTCCATCCTCGCCGCCCTGGAAGCCGAAGCGCACAAACAGGGGATCACGCGCATCAAGGCGGAGGCGGGATCCGCCCAGCCCGACGGACGGAACTTCTATGAAAACTCCGGCTTTGAGCCCGTGCCCAATTTTGGCGCCTACGTGGGGGTGGCGCACTCCTACTGCTACGCCAAAAGCATTGATGCCCGCAGTGCGGCCCACACCGCCATGGCGTAGCAGTGCGGGGACCGGGCCGGTCACCCTTTCTGCTGCAGGCGTAGGTCTGATCAGCCGCCGGAACGGCTGGCGACGGCGGTGCGGGCCTGCCGCAGCCGGGCCAGGTTGAGCAGGCGGTCACGCAGGGGCTGGGCCCCTTCGGCAAGCGCAACGCGCCCAAGCGCGGCGGAGGCCACACTCAGGGCACGTGTCCTCAGCCGCCGCTGCCGGTCGTAGGCTCGAAGCGCCTGGTCCTCGTGGAGCGTATTGAGGAGGTCGGCCAGTGTCACGGCGTCCACCAGCGATTCGCAGGCACCACGGCCTAGGGTGGGCAGCATGGCATGGGCGGCGTCGCCGATGAGCACGGTTCGGCCACGCGCAAAGGACGGAAGACGCGGAGCAGTCCAAATCCGCTGCACCAAACAGGCTTCCGGAGTGGCCGCGCCAAGCACCCGCCTGATGGCCGGCGCGTGACCGGCGTAGCGTTCACGTGCCTCCGCCAGAACCGGTTCCACCTCGATGCCGTAGGGACCAAGTCCGGACCGGTAACTGGCGTACCAGAACATTCCGGCGCGCGCGGCCGCCATCCCGAAGAGGTCTCCGCGGCCCCAGTACTCGCCCACCTCATCCGGAGCAACCGGGAAGGGAAGAGTCCCGCGCAGCGCAAGGTACGGGGTGAGCCTCGCAGCGGTGCCTGCGCCCCAAACCTTGCGGCGGACCATGCTGTGCACGCCGTCAGCGCCTACAACCAGGCCGCCTTCACCTGGGGGCCCCTTGACATTGGCGGTAATCCTTCGGACAGTTCCGGGCACGGCAGCATCAAGCAGCCGCACCAGGTCTAGCCGGGCGATCGCAAACATCTCCCCGCCGTTCACGGTGATCCAGGGTTCACCTGCGGCATTCCGTACAGATCCGCTGCCGATCACCGGACTGGCGGCCCGCGCCTCCTCCAGCACCCCGATCCGCGCCAGGGCGCGTTGGGCGTCTGGCCACATTCCCAGGGCGGTGCCAACAGTGGGCAGTTCCGGCCGCTTCTCGTAGACGCTCACCTGGAACTTGGATTGATCCAGGCAGGCGGCCAGTGCAAGCCCGGCAATTCCTCCGCCAATGATCGAGATCTTTTCCATGCGTCAATTTTACTACTTTTGTAGTGGCAGGAAAGGGGCAATACACTGGCCCCATGCCCGACCGCCGCACCGAACTGATGGACGCTGCCCTGGCCGTCGTGGCGGACAAAGGCATGAAGGGCCTGACCCACCGGGCTGTCGACGGCGCGGCGCAGCTCCCCGAAGGAACGACGTCCAACTATTACCGGAACCGCAGCGCCCTCGTCGAAGCAGTGCTGGACCGCCTGGAACAACGGGACGCCGCACTCCTGCAGGACCAGGGGCCAGCCGGTCCCCCGCAGAACATTGAGGAGCTGGCCGATCAGCTGGCCGCCCTGGTGCTGGCGCTTGCCGGACAGCAAGCGGGCCTGACCCGCGTCCGGTTGGCCGTCTCCCTGGACAGGCCCGAGGCGGTGACCCCGGGGCACTTCAGGCTGGTGGGGGGCCTCGAGCAGGCCCTTGCCGCGCTGGGAGTGCCGGATGCGCGCGCACGGGCGCGGGATGTGGCCGACTACGGTGACGGCGTGCTGCTCCACCTGCTGACCGTCAGGCGGGACGAGCAGCCTGACCCGGCCGCCATCGCCGCGGCCATCCGGCGGCTGCTGGTGCCCTAAGGCGCCTTTTGCCACTGCTTTCCTTACCCGCCCGACGGCGGCCTGCCGCCGCAGCGGCACTCACCCGCCGTCGTATGTCCAGGACGCGGCGTGCTGGGAAACAGTGCCCGCCAGCCGGTGCAGGCCTCGGCAAGGTAGGCCAGGCCGTGCCTGGAACAGACCACCGCACTCAACTGACTCGCATTTATTGTCGTTTTGAAGCTCCAAAACGACAATAAATGCGAGTCAGTTGGGGAGTTACATCCGGATAGTCAGGGCGCCCGGGTCCATGGTCATCAGGACGTGCTTGCCCTCGCCCTCGTGGTCGCCGTCGAGCTGGTAATCGTCCTTGTGTTCAAGGGTGATTTCCACGGTCTTGCCCTGGTAATACTCCACGGCGGTGTCTTTGCCCCGGCCCTTGCCGATCATTCCCACGAGAACGGAGAGCCAGCCCAGCCGGCCATGATGGGGGGCGAGCACCGCAACGTCCAACAGGCCATCATCCATCTTGGCCTCGGGGAAAATCTCCAGGCCGCCCTGGACCTTGCCGCAGTTGCCCACCATCACGCTGCGGACGCCGCGGCGGACAGCGGTCTTTCCATCAATCACGATGGTTGCTTTGACCGGTTTGCCCGGCAGGTTGCGGATGCCTGCGTCCACGTAGGCCAACCAGCCCACTTTGTGCTTAAGCTCCTCGTCGGTGTCAGCCATGATGGTGGCGTCGTAGCCAACGCCCGCCATCACCAGGAAGAGCTGCTCCTTCTCGGGATCGCTGCGGCGGGCGCGGACCACATCGATCTTACGCTCAGTCCCGGCGAACGCGCCGGCCATGGCGCCGTCGTAGTCAGTTACATCCATGCCAAGGTTGCGGGCCAGGAGGTTGCCCGTACCCAGGGGAAGCAGGCCCATGGGAATGTTGCCCCCGGAGAGGACTTCCGCCACGCAGCGGACTGTGCCGTCGCCGCCGCCGGCGATAACGATGTCTGCCCCCTGCGCGAGGGCTTCCTTGGCCTGGCCGACGCCGGGGTCCTCCTTGGTGGTCTCGAACCACAGTGTTTCGCCCCAGCCGTTCTCGGCGCTGTGCTTGGCTGCCAGTTCACGCACGTCGATATCCACCGTCTTGGCGGGATTGATGATGATGGCTGCGCGCTGGGGGGCAGTGGGGGTGGCAGTCATGGCGTCCTCTGGTGGCGAATGGAAAGGTTGCTTCTGAAAGAAGAGTAGCCTGCCCGCCGAGGGCGGGTCAGCAGTAAGGCGGCTAAAGCGTTTTTACTGCTCCGAGAACCTGGGCCAGGGAGTCCTTGGCGTCGCCGAAGAGCAGGGATGTCTGGGGCTCGTAAAGCAGGTCGTTTTCGATCCCGGCAAAACCCGGCCGCATGGACCGTTTCAGGAACACCACCTGACGTGCGTCCGCCACCTCCAGGATGGGCATGCCGTAGATCGGTGACCCGGAGGACGTCTTGGCAGCAGGATTAACCACGTCGTTGGCGCCCACCACCAGTGCCACGTCCGCGGTTTTGAACTGCGGGTTGATTTCACCCATTTCCTTGAGCGATTCGTAGGGCACGTTGGCTTCCGCCAGAAGGACGTTCATATGCCCCGGCATCCGGCCGGCAACCGGGTGGATGGCAAAGTCGACATCGATGCCGCGGGCTTCCAGCGCCTGTGCCAGCTCGGCAGCGGTGTGCTGGCCCTGCGCCACTGCCAGGCCGTAACCGGGCACGATGATTACCCGCTGCGCGTAGCCCAGCAGCACGGCCACGTCCTCGGGGCTGGAGGAGCGCACCGGACGCTCACTCACGGCGGTGGATCCCGCCGTCGAACGCCCCTTGAAGGCGCCGAAGAGGATGCCGGCGACGCTGCGGCCCATTGCCGCTGCCATGGCCCGGGTAAGGATTGTGCCGGACGCTCCCACCAGGGTGCCTGCCACCACAAGCAGCACGTTGCCGAGGACCACGCCGGAGGCGGCCACGGCCAGGCCGGTGAAGGCGTTCAGCAGCGAGATGACGATCGGGACGTCGGCGCCGCCCACAGGCAGCACCAGGAGGATCCCCGCGGCGAGTCCCAGGACCAGGAGCAGCACCGCGAGCGCAGCGGAGCCGGTAAAGATGACGCCCACGCCGGCTGCCACTGCTGCGAGCAGCACGGCAGCCATCACAACCGGAAGGCCCCGGAACACCACGGGCCGGGTGGTCATCAACTCCTGCAGCTTTGCGAAGGTAACTCCGGATCCGGCGAAGGAAACGGCCCCCACCAGGAGAGTGAACACGATGGCCAGGCGGACCCAGGGGTTGTCCGCATGTCTGAGTTCCAGGAGTGCCACCAACGCCGCGGCGCCGCCGCCCACGCCGTTGAAGAGCGCCACCAGCTGAGGCATTTGGGTCATTTTGACCCGGCGCGCCACCGGGGCGGCTACGGCCGAGCCAACGGCAATTGCGGCGAGGATCCACGGGATGTTCTCCAGCCGCGAGGACAGGAACACGGTGACGACGGCGATCAGGGCTCCCAGCGCTCCGATCAGGTTGCCCCGGCGGGCGGTCCTCGGGGAACTGAGGCCGCGCAGGGCCAGGATGAAGAAGACGGCGGCGGCCAGGTACAGGAGCGAGGTCGAGACCGGGTCGAGGAGGGTCATCTGCCGTCCTTCCTGATTGCCGCGGCGCCGGAGTCCTTGCGCCCCACCTCTTTCCTCGCGTGGAACATGTGCAGCATGCGGTCGGTCACCACAAATCCGCCCACCAGGTTCGCGGTGGCCAGGACGACGGCGAGGAGCGCCACCGCGAGCATCCAGGGGTCCGTTGCCTGCCCGGCCACAATGATGGCGCCCACGAGGATGATTCCGTGGATGGCGTTGGCGCCGGACATCAGCGGCGTGTGCAAGGTGCTGGAGACCTTCGATACCACCTCGAAGCCCACAAATACCGCCAGGACCGTGATGGTCAGCAGGCTCATCCCGTCCATCAGAGCACCTCTTCCCGCCGTGTGCCGGCCCTGGCAGCGAGCAATTCCGCCGTGGGCTGGTGCCGCACCGCGCCGTCGTGGGTGAGGCAGGCTCCGGCGAGCACTTCGTCGTCGAAATCGGGGGCCAGGGAGCCGTCCCGGATGATGAGGGCCAGCAGGTTGGCCACGTTTTTCGCATACAGGCGTGAGGCGTCGGACGCCATTGCGGAGGGCGCGTCCTTCAGGCCCACCAGGGTCACATGGCCGGAACCGTCGGCCGTCGGGACGGGAATGTCCTGGCCCGGCACCACCGCCTCCACGTTGCCGCCGGACTCGGCAGCGAGGTCGACGACGACCGACCCCGGCCGCATTCCCTGCACCATCTCGGTGGTGACCAGAAGCGGGGCCCGCCTTCCGGGGACGGCCGCGGTGGTAATCAAAACGTCAGCCTGCGCCACATGCGGGGCGAGCAGCTGCCGTTGGCGGGTGCCGGCGTCGGAACTGAGCTGGCGCGCGTATCCTCCTGCCGCCTCAGCTGTCTCAAGGTCCAGCCGGATGAACGTGCCGCCCATGGAGGCAACCTCGTCTGCGGAGGCTGGCCGGATGTCGTTGGCGAAGACCCGGGCGCCGAGCCGTTTCGCGGTGCCGATGGCCTGAAGTCCGGCGACGCCCGCCCCCAAAACCAGCACGCGGGCGGGTGGGACGGTGCCGGCGGCGGTCATGTACAGCGGAAAGAACCGGGGCAGCCTGATGGCCGCCTCCAGAACGCAGCGGTAGCCGGCCACCAGTGCCTGCGAGCTGAGGGCGTCCATGGACTGGGCCCTGGAGATGCGGGGCACCAGTTCAAGGGCGAAGGACGTGACGCCGGCTTGTGCGAGTGCCTCGACGGTAGGCAGTTCGGACGACGGCGATGCCAGCCCCACTGTCACGGCGCCCCTTTTCAGGGACCCCGCCGTTTGCGGATCGAGCGGGCGTACGTGTGTGAGGACATCCAACTGGGTTCCGTCGAGTGCCGGGACGATGCGTGCTCCAGCATGGCCGTAGTCGGCGTCGGGATGACCGGCAGCTGCACCCGCGCCTGCCTCAAGGAGTACCTCCACGCCCAACGCGGTCAGTTGCTTCACCGTTTCCGGTATGGCGGCCACCCGCCGTTCACCTTCACGGCGTTCCCGCGGTATGCCTAGTTTCACCCGCCGACTCCCCTCGCTGCACGAGTACGGGAGCGCCGCCCTGCCCTGCTGTACTCCCTGGTTCTGGATCCAGTCGGCTTCGCGGAGCGGCGCTGCTGCACGTAGTTGGCTAGAGTCTATGGCCCGCACGCGCTGTCGCGGGAGTAGGTCCGCGGGCTTGGATGGCAAACAGTTACCCGGCGGCCTGGCCCCAGCGCAGCCCCAGTGGATCCCGGGGAGGGCGGGGGCAGCTCCACCAATCGCGTCCGGCACTGAGCAGCCGCTTCATGAATTCACGCTTTACCGGAAGGGAAGGCTACCCTAAGTCGTCCCCTTTTTTATTTCTGCCTTCCCCACGGCAACCTTTCAAGGCGGTTTTCTGTGCGTTCCTACCTCCGTCCCCGCGTCCTGATGGCCGCGGCGGCTGCCCTCGCCCTCACCGGCTGCGGGTTCAGCGGCACCCAGACCCAGGCCCCACAGCCCTCGGCAGTGGCGGACACCAGCCAGCGGATCGTCGTCGACAACTTCCGCGCGCCGGTAGCGAACTGGGCCGTCGAATCCGACGCCGCCTACATCCTGTCCCTGTCAGGCTGCCTGGAGACGCTGACCACCTTCAACCAGGCCGAGGGCAAGGTCCTCCCCTCGCTGGCAACGGAGTGGAAGCAGAGCTCGCCCCTGGACTGGGACTTCAGCATCCGCCAGGGCGTCAAGTTCCAGGACGGCACCGATCTCACCGCCGAGTCGGTGGTGTCGGCACTCAACCACGTGCTCGATGCGAAGGTCCCCGCCCGCGCCTTCAACCGCACCATGATCAGCAGTGTCACGGCGGTGGATGCGCAGATCGTCCGCGTCAGCACGCCCGCGGAGAACCCGCTTGTGCCGTACCGGCTGGCCAGCGTCAACACAGGAATCCTCGCGCCGGCTGCCTACAAGCCTGAAGGCCTGGACCCGTTCGGCCACTGCACCGGCCCCTTCACCCCCGTGTCCGAGAAAGCCAAGCAGTCCCTGACCCTGGACCGCAACGAGAACTACTGGGGCGGCGACGTACAGCTCGCCGGCGCAGAAATCCGCTTCATCACCAACGGCGCCACCCGCGCCGCCCAGGTGCAGACCGGCGAGGCAGACATCTCGCTGTCCATCCCCGTCGCCAGCCTGGCGGCGCTGAAGGCAGACGACGGCGTCTCCGTGCTGGGTGCCGATTCCCCCCGCACTGCCACGCTCTACATGAACAACGGCCGTGCACCGCTGGACAAGGTTGACGTCCGCAAGGCGATCCGCGACGCGCTGGACCTTGATGCCCTGGCTGCCAGCGTCTACGAAGGTGCCGCCCTCCCCGCCACCGGACCCTTTGCCCCGTCCGAACCCTGGGCCGGCGAGAAACAGGACAAGCAGCAGCAGAACGTTGAGGAAGCCCGCAGCCTGCTGGCCGGCGCCGGCTACACCGCGGACCGCCCGTTGGAGATCATCGCCATCGTGGAGCGCGCGGAGTTCGCGGACGTTGCCGCCGTCGTGCAGGAAAACCTGAAGAACATCGGCATCCCGGTGACCATTACGTCCAAGGAATACGCCTCGGCGGAGCCGGATGTCCTGGCCGGCAACTACGACATGCTGCTCAGCCAGCGGAACCGGCTGATCGACATCGCCGATCCCATCGGCTTCCTCACCGCGGACTACACCTGCAAGGGCACCTACAACCTGAGCCACTTCTGCGATCCCGAGTACGACCGGATCATCGCCGAAGCCGCCACCACCATTGACACGAACGAGCGCTACAAGCTGTACGCGGAGGCAGGCCGGATTCTCCAGGACAAAGCCGTCAACGCCTGGCTCGTGAACGAACAGGCAACCGACGCGATCCGCACCAACGTCCTCTCCTACGTCCAGGACCCGCTGTCCCGCTACGTCCTGACGGCGAAAACGGCCAAGGCCGCGTCCTAGTCCAACTCCCCGAATCCCCCGCGAATGCTGCAGTTCATCACTAAACGGACGGCCACGCTGGTGGCCGCCGTTGTGGTGTCCTCTTTCGCGGTCTTCCTGATCCCGTACTTCACCCCCGGTGACCCCGTGCGGAAGATCATCCGCTCCAGGGTGGCGGGGGACGCCGTGGACGAGTCAGCGGTGCAGGGCCTCAGCGAGAGCCTCGGCCTGAACGATCCCCTGGCCGTCCAGTACTTCCGTTGGCTGGGGGACTTCTTCAGCGGGGATATGGGGCTGTCTTTTGTCAGCCGCACCCCTGTGGCGGAGCAGGTGCTTCCGGCGCTTTCGGTCACGCTCAGCCTGGTCACCATGGCGCTGGTCCTGGCCGTGGCGGTATCGCTGCCGCTGGGAATCATTGCCGGGCTGCGGCCGGGAAGCGCCGCGGACAAGGCCATTACCGCGGTCACCCAGGCCCTGATCGCCATGCCGGAGTACTGGGTGGCGCCCGTGCTGGTGCTGGTCTTCGCCCTGAAGTTGGCCGTGCTGCCCACGGCGGGCTGGAACGATCTTTCGTCCGCTGTCCTGCCCGCCCTGACCCTGGCCCTGCGGCCCATCAGTTTTTTCACTTCAGCTGTCCGGGCCGGCATCATTGACGCCGCTGCCGCCGAGCACGTGCCGGCAGCCCGGGCACGCGGCCTGAGCCAGGGCCAGGCCATCCTCCGCCACGTGGTGCCGAACGGACTGGTACCGCTGTCCACCCTGTTCGCCGTATGGTTCGCGGGCCTGTTGGGCGGATCGGTGATCGTGGAGGTCATTTTCGCCGTGCCCGGCATGGGCAGGCTGCTCTTTGACGCCGTGGTCAACAGCGACATCCCGCTTGCCCAGGGCGGCGTAGTGGTAGTGGTGGCCCTTGCCGTTGGCGTGACCACACTGGCGGACTTCGTGCACCGCTTCCTCAGCCGCACCGTGGGGGCCTCCCTTGCGTAAATGGCTGAACGTGACCACCCTGGCCGCGGCCGTGCTGGCCCTGATCGTGCTGGCGGTGCTCCTGGCACCGTGGATCTCGCCCTACCCGCCGGCGGAACAGAACCTGGCCGAACGCCTGGCGCCGCCCTCTCCCGGGCACTGGCTGGGGACGGACAACCTGGGCCGTGACACCCTCAGCCGGATCCTGGAGGGTGGCCGCTTCTCCATGTCCGTGGCGGCTCTGGCTACGCTGCTGACGTGCCTGCTGGGTGTGGCCATCGGCATCATCAGCGCCAGGCGGCGCGGCTGGGTGGATGAGTTCCTGACCCGCACCAACGACGTCCTGCTCGCCCTGCCGGAAATGGTGGTGGCGCTGTTCATCGTGGCGGCGCTGGGCACAGGCTTCGGGCCGCTGCTGCTCGCGCTTGTGGTCACCGGGTGGACTCCCTTCGCCCGGCTTGCCCGCACCCTGGCGTACGACGTCTCGGCCCGGGGTTTCGTGGACGCCGCGCGCGTGGTGGGCTGCACGCCGCTGTTTATTGTCTTCCGGCACGTCCTGCCCCACCTTGCGGCGCCGATCCTCGGGCAGGCGACGCTGCGGTTCGGGCACCTGCTCATCAGCGTGGGGGCGCTGTCCTACCTGGGCCTGGGTGTGCAGCCGCCGCAGTCGGACTGGGGTTCCATGCTGGCTGCGGCGCAGCCGTTCGCGGACCGTGCACCGCTGGGTATCCTCGCCCCCGGCCTGGTCATCTTCACTGTGGCCCTGTGCGTGACACTGCTCGGCCAGCGGGCCGCCCACATGGCCGCGGCGCCGCTGCTGATGCCGCAAACTTTGGAAAAGGCAGCTTCATGAACACCCGCCTGGTCCTGGAGAACCTGGCGGTGGGCCACAAGGAGTCCGACGGCGGGACGTCCGGCAAACTCCTGCTGTCCGGGGTCTCGCTGTCCGTTGATCCCGGTGAGTTCGTGGCGCTCGTGGGCAGTTCCGGTTCCGGCAAGACGCTGACCGCGATGTCCTGCCTGCAGCTGCTGCCGCCCAGCCTTGGCATTGCCGGTGGTTCCATCAGGCTCGGCGACCTGGACCTGACCCGTGCGTCCGAACAGGAACTCAACTCGGTGCGCGGCGGACGGTTGGGGATGCTGTTCCAGCAGCCCAAGCGCATGTTCAACCCGAACCGGACCATTGAGCAGCACCTCAAGGAACCGCTGCGCCTGCATGCCAAGCTGCGGGGAGCGAAGGCGCGCAGCAAGGCGCTGGAACTGCTCGAGGAGGTGGGCTTTGCCGATCCCGGCAAGGGCATCCGGGCCTATCCGCACCAGCTCTCCGGAGGCATGGCACAGCGGGCCATGACCGCACTGGCGCTGGCCGGGCAGCCCGGCATGCTGCTGGCGGATGAGCCGACGTCGGCGCTGGACAAGGTGCTGGAGCGCCAGATCCTGCAGCTGCTGGACAGGGAACGCCGGGAACGCGGCCTGGGCATCCTCTACATCACCCACAACATCGCCTCCGTTGCCGCATTTGCCGACCGCGTGCTCGTGATGAACTCGGGCAGCATTGTGGAAGCCGGCCCCGCCGGCGCCCTCCTCACCCGGCCCGAAACCGCCTATACCCGTGAGCTGCTGGCCGCCGCACGCCTTGCGCCGGAGTCCCGCCGTCGTCCGCCGTCCAGGGAACGTGAAGTCCTGGTGCTCAGCGGCGTGGGCAAGCACTTCGGGTCGCGGCGGAAGCTGGGCCACGCGGCGCTGCAGGACGTGTCACTGACCCTTCGGCGCGGGGAAATCCTGGGCGTGCTGGGCCAGTCAGGCTCCGGCAAGAGCACCCTGGCCAAGGCCATTGTGGGCCTCGAGACCGCCAGCACGGGAACCATCACCCGGCAGCTCGATGCTGCCGGACCTCACGAGGCCACGGCCGTGCAGCTGGTGTTCCAGGAACCGCACGGCGCGTTTGACCCGCGGATGACGCTCCGCACCAGCCTCCAGGCCCCGCTGCACACACGCCACGGCTTGTCGCCGGAACAGCAGGACCAGCGGATAACCGCCGTGATGGCTGAGGTGGAGCTGGATGCGGCCTTGCTGGACAAGCGCCCCGGCCAGTGCTCAGGCGGCCAACTGCAGCGTGCCACCATCGCAAGGGCCCTGCTGCTGGAGCCGCAGGTCCTGATCTGTGATGAAGCCACCTCGGCACTTGACGCCCTCACACAGCGCACCATCCTCAACCTGCTGCTGCGGCTCCAGCGTGAGCGCAACCTGTCCCTGATCGTCATCTCGCACGATATGGACGTGGTGCGGTACATGTGCGACCGCGTAGCTGTTCTGCTTGAGGGCCGGGTGGTTGAGGTGGCGGAAACCAAGGACTTCTTCGCCGCGCCGCAGCACCAGCACAGCCAGGCGCTGGTGGAGGCCTCGATCCCCTGCCGCGCGGACGGGCTGTGGAGTGTCCTGGACGGTGCGAAGCCCAACTAAGGCCGGCCGGTCTCCAACACAGACGCCAGGTCAAAGCTGACAGGCTCCTCCAGCTGCGCGTAGGTGCACGAATCCGGGTCCCGGTCCGGCCGCCAGCGGTTGAACTGGGCGGTGTGCCGGAAACGGTCCCCCTCCATGTGGTCGTACCGGACCTCCACCACCAGTTCCGGGCGCAGCGGCACAAAGGAGAGGTCCTTCCCGGCGCTCCAGCGGCTCCCTTCGGCGTTCCGCGGGGTCCGCTCCCCTTCCTCCTGCTTTCCCCAGGCCCAGGGGTGGCCGTCGAAGCCGGTGACCAGCGGCTGGAGCTGTTCGTACAGCTCCTGCCGGCGCTTCATGGGGAAGGCGCCGATCACGCCCACGCTGGCCAGGGCGCCGTCGTCCTTGTACAGGCCGAGCAGCAGCGAGCCGATGGCGTCCGGTCCGCTCTTGTGCAGCCGGTACCCTGCAACCACGCAGTCGGCGGTGCGCTCGTGCTTGGTTTTCAACATCACCCGCTTGTCCGGCTCATACCGCCCGTCCAGGCGCTTGGCAACAATGCCGTCCAGGCCCGCGCCCTCGAACTGTTCGAACCACTGTTCCGCCGTGGCCTTGTCCGTGGTGGCGGCGGTGAGATGCACCGGGGCCCTGCTGGCCGCCAGCGCCTTTTCAAGCGCCGCCCGCCGCTCGGTGAAAGGTTTGCCCGTGTAATCGTCATCACCCAGGGACAGCAGATCAAAGGCAACGAACGAGGCGGGCGTCTGCGCAGCGAGCAGCTTCACCCGGCTGGCCGCCGGGTGGATGCGCTGCTGGAGAGCATCGAAATCGAGGCGGTCACCGGAGGAGCCAATCAGGATGATCTCGCCATCCACCACGCAGCGCTCAGGGAGGTTCTCCTTCAGCGCCTCCGCGAGTTCGGGAAAGTAGCGGGTCATGGGCTTTTCATTGCGGCTGCCGATCTCCACCTCGTCGCCGTCACGGAAGATGATGGACCGGAAGCCGTCCCACTTTGGCTCATAGCTGAGGTCCCCTTCCGGGACGCCGCTGACGGCCTTGGCGAGCATGGGCGGGACGGGCGGCATCACGGGAAGTTCCATGTGCCCATTCTTGCCCGGAGACAGCCGCTCGTGGAACCCCAGGCGGGTTGCAGGGGTCACGGAGCCCGGGTTGCAGGGGTTGCTTATCCCGCGAGCAACCACACGATCAGGACCAGCACCGGGGCGGCCGCGGCCGTCGAAATGAGGATGCTTTCCCGGGCCACCGCAACTCCCCTCCCGTACTTGCTGGCGAACAGGAAGACATTTTGGGCCGGCGGCAGGGCCGCCATCAGCACCACACCCAGGAGCATGTGCTGGTCCAGATTGAACAGGAAGCGCCCGACGACGAAGGCTACTGCGGGCATCACCGCGGACTTCAGCGCGGTGGCAGTAAGGATCTCCGCCGTGTGCCCGCCGCTGCCCAGCATCCGGCTGCCGTGCAGGGACATGCCGAAAGCCAGCAGCACCACCGGAACGGCGGCACCGCCCAGGAGTGTCAATGGCGCCATCACGGGTTCGGGCAGTTCGACGTCGAACGCTGCCAGGACCACACCCAGGAGGGTCGCGATGATCATGGGATTCCGGAAGGGTTGCGTGAGCATCAGCTTCGGGGAAAACCGGCCCGCCGCCGACAGGTCCAGGAGGGTGAGGACCAGCGGTGCCAGCAGGAGCAGCTGGACCAGCAGGACCGGGGCCACCGGCGTTGCGTCGCCCAAGGCGTACAGGGTTATGGGGATGCCGATGTTGTTGGCGTTGACGTAAGAGCTGGCCATGGCGCCGATGGCCGTTTCCGCGAGCGGGCGGCGGAACCACAGCCGGCTGGCCAGGATGTACAGCAGTGCGGTGAAGAGGGCAGTGACCAGCGCCAGCGGAACGTACGCGGAAAAGATGGTGGTGACATCGGATTCCAGTACCACTGTGAACAGCAGCACGGGGTTGGTGATGAAGAACGCGGTTTTTGTCAACGCCGAAACGGTCGGCTCACCGCCCAGCCCGCACCGTGCGGCGATGTATCCCACCGCGATGACGACGCCGATCACCGCCAACCCGATCAGCACACCGCCCACGAGTGGTACTTCCTTCCAGTTCCGCCTGCGCAGGAGTTCCGGGGAGCGCAGTACTACAAGTTACAGACTTATCCGACAAGTAGCGTGCACCTGGCGCCGCCCCCGGTCCCCGGCGGCGGCGCCAAGAAAATCCTCGACACAGCACCGTCCGTGACGGTAGAGGTTAACGGATGGTTACTGTCGGCTTCCATGCCTCCCACGAACAGATCAGTCCCGGCCAACTGCTCAAGGACGTCCAGCACGCCGAACGGGCGGGCTTTGACGCCGCCATGTGCTCGGACCACATTGAGCCGTGGTCCGCCCGGCAGGGGCACTCGGGGTTCGCCTGGTCGTGGCTGGGTGCGGCGCTGGCCACCACACAGCTCCGCTTCGGGGTGGTGACGGCGCCCGGACAGCGGTACCACCCGGCCATCACCGCGCATGCTTCGGCCACCCTGGCCAGCATGTTCCCGGACCGCTTCTGGCTTGCACCAGGCAGCGGCGAGAACATGAACGAACACATTACCGGTGACGGATGGCCGGCGAAGGACATCCGCCAGCGCCGGCTGGAGGAGTGTGTTGAGGTGATTCGGCGGCTGCACCGCGGCGAGGAGGTCACCCACCGCGGCCTGGTTACCGTGGAGCAGGCGCGGATCTGGGATGTTCCCGAAAATCCGCCGCCGCTCATTGCTCCCGCGGTCAGCGCGGACACCGCCCGGCGGGCTGCCAGCTGGGCCGATGGGCTGGTCACCGTTAACCAGCCTGCTGACAAGCTTCGGGAAGTGCTCGCCGCCTACCGGGACAACGGCGGACAGGGCAAGGCTGTCCTGCAGGTCCACCTGTCCTGGGCCGCGAACGAGGACGAGGCAACGGCCATTGCCCTCGATCAGTGGCGCACCAACACCTACGATCCGCCCATCCCCTGGGACCTGCCCACGGCCGGACACTTCGACCTCGTGGGCGAACACGTGACAGAGGAGCAGGTCCGCAAGACGGTCAACATCTCAGCCAGCCTGGACCGGCACGTGGACCTGTTGGCCGGTTACGCGGACCTGGGGTTCGACGAGCTCTACCTGCACTTCGTGGGACAGGAACAGGAACGGTTCATCGATGCCTTTGCCGGGGAGGTCCTGCCGCAGCTCCGCACTCCCGGCAGCATCACTTCCGGTACCCCGGCCGAACCCCAGTTGGTCGCCTCCGCTGCCGAACCGGCGTCGGGCGCTCCGGCGTGAGGATCGCCGAAACCTCAGACCTCTGGTGGAAGAACGCAGTGGTCTATTGCCTGGACGTGGAGACGTTCTTCGACGATGACGGCGACGGCACCGGTGATTTCGACGGCCTCACCCAGCGCGTGGACTACCTCGCTGCGCTGGGCGTCACCTGCATCTGGCTGATGCCGTTCTACCCCTCCCCGGACCGGGACGACGGCTACGACGTCACCGATTTCTTTGGCGTCGACCCCCGGCTGGGCACCATGGGGGACCTGGTGGAGTTCATCCGCGCGGCCAAGGACCGGGGCATGCGGGTCATCGCGGACTTCGTGGTCAACCACACCTCGGACCAGCACCCCTGGTTCGTTCAGGCCCGGCAGTCCACCGACAATCCGTACCGGAACTTCTACGTGTGGCGCAGCGACACTCCCCCGGACACGTCCGCCGAGGTGGTGTTCCCTGGAGAGGAAACCTCGCTGTGGACCCAGGATGACGCCACCGGGGAGTGGTACCTGCACATGTTCGCCAAGCACCAGCCGGACCTGAACGTCACCAACCCTGCGGTGCGGAATCAGATTGCGAAGGCCATGGGCCTGTGGCTCGAACTTGGGCTGGACGGCTTCCGGCTGGACGCCGTGCCGTTCTTCCTGGAAACCCGCGGCCAGCCCAAGGAGGAGGCGGCCAACCTGGATCCCCACGGCTACCTCACCGCGTTGCGGAGTTTCGTCAGCCGCCGGAACGGGAGCGCGGTGCTGCTGGGCGAGGTGAACCTGCCGTACAAAGAGCAGCTGGAGTACTTCGGCGGCCCGGAAGGCAACGAACTGAATATGCAGTTCGACTTTATGACCATGCAGCACCTCTACCTGTCCCTGGCCCGGCAGGATGCCCGGCCACTGGCAGAAACGCTCACCAGCCGCCCGGCGCTCCATCCCGACAACCAGTGGGCCATGTTCGTGCGCAACCATGACGAACTCACCCTGGACAAGCTCAGCGACGGCGAACGCGGCGAGGTTTTCGCCGCCTTCGGCCCGGAGGAGGACATGCAGATCTACGGCCGCGGGCTGCGCCGGCGCCTCCCCCCGATGCTGGGCGGTGACCCGGAGCGCCTTCGGATGGTGTACTCACTGATGTTTTCCCTCCCCGGCACCCCGGTGCTGTTCTACGGCGAGGAGATCGGCATGGGCGAGGACCTCCAGCAAAAGAGCCGCGCCGCGGTGCGCACCCCCATGCAGTGGAGCGACGCGGACAACGGCGGTTTCTCCACGGCCAAAGCATCAGACCTGGTGGCATCGCTGGCCCGCGGGGAGTACGGCCCGGAACGGGTTAACGCCGCCGACGCAAAGCGCGACCCCGGCTCCCTGTTCAACTTCATGGCCACCCTGATCCTGCGCTACCGCGAATCCCCTGAGCTGGGCTGGGGCAAATTCGCCATCATCGACCAGCCGGAGCCCGCGGTTTTCGCACACACCTGCAGCTCCGACGGCGGCACCCTGGTCCTCCTGCATAACCTCGGCGAGGAACCGGTAAAAGTCACTGCCAAGGCCGGGCCGGAAGACGGGCCGGAGCAGGCATTCCAGGATGCCATCCTGCTGGACCTGTTCGACGGCGACAACGTGCCTCTGGAGCCAGACGGCGGCTTCACGGTTGAGCTGGGACGGTACGGTTACCGCTGGTTCCGGGTCCACCGGAAGGGCGACCGGCTGGCACCTTGAGTGCGCAGGCATCCGGCGGCGGGACGGCAGCGGCCGGGAAGTACCCAAGGCCGGTCATGGCGGTCAGCGGGCTGAGGACGCCGCCAACAGGCGGTCAGCTTCTGCCAGGATCCGCTCCCTCACGGGTGGGGGTACGGTTACAGTGCGCCGGCCGTCCTGCTCCTGGTCGCGGATGCCAACGGCCAGGGAACTCATCAACGCTGCATCCTCGGCATTGGCGAGATCGCTGCCGATGAGCTTCACCAGCACCGTCAGGCCGGCCAGCCGTCGCTGCGGGTCGGCGTCATTCAGTGCGGAGTCAATGGCCCATTGCGCCCGCTTCCACCACTGGTCGCGCCTGTCCGCGTGCGATCTTTGCCGGTACGTCAGGTAGGCCACCAACACGACGCCGAACGTAGCCAGCGGCGCTATTGCCGCCGCACCCAGCAAGGCGGTCCTGATCCCATCAACGATCTCCATGGCACCACCTTAGGACCCGACTGTCCCGGCTTGCGGTTGGGAAACAGTACCGGCTTCAAGAACTAACCGGCGTCTAACCGTCAGGAAACCAAGCCGCAACATTGGCCGCCCACACTTGGTAATGCAGGCAAGAGCCGGCACCAGCTCCAGCCAGGAGGCCCCGCCATGTTGAAGGAAGCAGCAGCCCATGTAACCAGAGTCCGCGCCCTGGACCAGCTCCGCCGCGGCGACGAAATCGAAGCCCGCCTCTCGGTGGGACCTTCCTACGATGATGTAGTAATCCGCCGCGGCAGCGTCCAGGAGACAGCACCCGGCATCGGCGTGGTGTGGATTTTGGACCGGATCAGCGGCCTCCGCAAGGCTATCAACACCGACGAATGCAGCGTCTGGCGGATCGCCTGACACACCTTTCGTCCACTGCCTGTGTGGAGCCTGCAGCTTCGGCACGGCGGGCGTAGTCAGGAAGGACTGCCCGCTGCCCGTGCGCAGGCTCCACGCGAACCGCGTTTCAGCCGCCAGCCACCGACTGGATGATCAGCACCTCCTGGCCCGGGGCCACCCGCGTCTCCAGGCCCTCCAGCCGCCGCACCTCGTCACCGTCCACGTAGATGTTCACGAAGCGCCGCAGGGCGCCGGTCTCGTCGCGGAGCCGCCTGGCGAGCACAGGGTAGCCGGCGGTGGCGGTGTCCAGGAGGTTTTCAACCGTCACAGGCACCGCGGCGGGCGCAGTCAGTACGGACTGCCCGCCGGCCAGGGGCTGCAGCACGCTGGGAAGAACCACGGTAATCTCAGGCACCGGCAACCACGGCTGCCCGCACACACAGCACATCCGGCAGGTGGGCCACCACCTCGGCGAACGTCTCCCCCTCGTCCGCGCTGGCGTAGACCGTGCCGCCACGAGTGCCGAAATAGACACCGGCCGGCTCCGCGGTGTCCACCGAGGCAGCGTCCCGGAGAACGCTGTTGTATTCGCCTGTTGGCAGCCCGTTGCTGAGCCTCTTCCACGTGCCGCCGGCATCATCCGTGCGGTGCACTGCCAGTTCCCCGTTGGGCGGGATTCGCTCGCCGTCGGCCTTGAGCGGGACGACCCAGGCGGTACCTTCCCGGCGGGGGTGGGTCAGCATTACGAATCCGAAGTCCGCCGGCAGGCCCTCCGCGATGGAGTTCCACGTCTCTGCGTTGTCATCCGTGCGGTAGACACCGTGGTGGTTTTGGGCGTACAGGCGGCCGTCGACGGCGGCGTCCGCGGCGATCTTGTGCACGCACTGGCCGAACTCAGGGTTGGGGTCCGGCATGAAGTAGGCGGAGATTCCCCGGTTCCGCGCCTCCCAGGAGGTGCCGCCGTCGACCGAGCGGTAAACGCCGCCGGTGCTCATGGCGATATGCACGGTTTCACGGACAGGGTGGACCACTATGGAGTGGGCGGCCGCACCGCCGTAGCCGGCACCCCATTCGTTCCGGTGGGGGTGGTCCCAGAGACCGCGGTTCAGTTCAAAGTGTTCGCCGCCATCGGTGGACTTCCACACGGAGATTGGCTCGGCTCCCGCCCACACCACACCCGGACGGGACTCGGCATCCGGGTAAATCTGCCAGATCCGCTCCAGCGCCGCCCCGGTGTCCTCCGGGAACCTGATGGCGCCCTGCTCCGGTTCGGACCAACTGGTGCCCAGGTCATCGGAGTGGGCAACAGTTGGCCCCCAGTGCTCGTTCCGGACCCCGACCATGATGCGGGTGCGGCCCTCCCGGGTGTCGATCCCGACGCTGGGAATCTCGCTCATCAGGAAGTGCGGGCCGGTGAAAGACCATTGGCGCCTGTCCCCGCTGGTGGCCAACCAGAGGCCCTTTTTGGTCCCGATCGCCAGGACAAAACTCTCTGCGGTTGTCATGCCCACCATGGAACCACCGCCTCGGGCCGCCCGCAACGGTTTTCTGGGGCTCGAACGTCCTGGCGGCTGCTGGTTGTACTGAGTCAGGACGTTGGTTGGCGGGCGGACCCAGAGCAATCAGCCCGCCTGGCAGCCTTCCGGGCGACGCTCTCTCACTTCCTGCAGCCTTCCCGGCGACGCTCTCTCAGTTCCTGCAGCCTTCCGGGCAACGCTCTCGCAGTTCCTTGCAGCGTCCCGGACATCGCTTCCTTAGTTGCGGCGGGGCGGACCTTGTCGCCGGGGGCTGGCATCAGGAGTGCTCGCCGGGGGTGGTGGTGTGGTGGTTAAAGCAGTGGGGCCCTGACGTCGTTTGTCAGGGCCCTACTGGTAATGGTTGTCCGGCGGTGACCTACTCTCCCACACCCTCCCGG
>NZ_JBNHEX010000010.1:0-136315 GCF_059089685.1 Arthrobacter sp. sptzw42 | reverse complement strand
TGGTGAGGTGTTCGCGTGGGGCCGGGATGGTCTGGCCGGTGAGGGTGGTGGCGGGCAGGATGTCCGCGGCGAGGGCGAGCCGGCGGTGGGCTTCGCTTTTGCCGATCCGGAGCCGTTGGCGGAGGAACTCGGCGGTGGTGGCGCACCCGTCATCGGCCGGTGAGGTGACCATAGGGGCAGTAGGTGTACCGGTTGCTGTTGGAGCTGCCGGCCAGGCGGTGTCTGTTTCGGTCAGGGTTTCCACGGCGTTGTCCCAGCCGGTGACCCAGCCTTTGCCTGTCCGGGTCCGGCAGGTCCGGGCGGTGTCGGCGGCGGTAATGGCCTGTGTTCGGGTGCGGTCTACGGTCCCTGCGGCGAGGACCTGCAGGTACTCCACGGTCCGGGAGAGGTCTTCCACGTGCCCGGCGAAATCAGCGGCTTTAACGTAGTCAGCCCCGGCCAGCACACCCGGTGCGGCTGCAGCGGCCGCCGTCAGAAGCCGGCCACACTCGGCCAAACCCAGCGGCAATTCAGTGCGTACCGGGTCTGCCACGGCCAAGGCCGCCGCTTCATCCGGCGCAGCTTTATCCGGTACAGCTTCGTCCGCGTCAGATTCATCAGGTTTGGGTTCAGACGGCTCGGGTTCATTCAGTTCGGGTTTATGCGGCGCGGGACCGCCGGGAACGACGCCGAGGCGACTGGTCAGACCGACGCGAGTGCCGCCGTCGTACGCCTCAAGGCCGCCGGCGGAACTGCTCCCAGCCCGCGCCAGCACAGCGGCAGAACCGCCGAACCCCGCTAGCTGTTCCCCAATGGCTTCCATAGGACAACTCTGCCAAACACCCCTGACAAAACCGCGAGCAAAAGCAACTATGTGGATAAGAGGGTGAGCTGGCGTTAAACGCCGCGGGCCGCCGCGTCCCTCAAGGATCGCGACGGCCAGCACGGCAATTTACTTGTAGCACGTCAGTGCTGGGCCCCCTGTCACAAGGGAGCGCCGCGCCCTAACGGGCAGCCGCGCCAGCTACGGCTTTGATTCCGGTTCGCCGCTGGAGGTGTCCAGGTAAAGCGTCTCGGGATGGGTGCTGTGGGCAGGGATGTGGCCACCGTCAAGGCTGGAAACCCCGGGGGTGCCGGAAGTAGTGCCCGAAACGCCAGGTGTCCCCCCGGCAGTAGTTCCAGCCGTGCCGCCTGAGGCATCCGAAGTAGTAGCGGCATCGGACGTGGACTTGCCGGATGCGGACGAGGAGTCACGGTGCATTGCGGAGCCAATGACGGTACTTGCGCGGCGGGCCGCTTCGGTCAGCTGGTCCGCAACTTCAGGGGCCTTCTCCTTGAAGGCCTCTGTTGCCACGGACACCTTGTCCTGGACAGGCTTGCTGTCCCAGATGCCCGCAGCGCGTGCCTTGAGCTTGTCGTAAGCTGCCCGGCCGGACCGTGATCCGAGAACATACCCGGTGGTGATGCCGATACCTAAAAGAAGTTTGTTTTTCATGATGAACTCCTGCTCCCTGAGAAGGTTTCAGTTCCGGCCAGAGAGGCCGGGAGATAGGAAAACCGGCCAGGGGATGTTGTCCCAAGGCCGGTTTTCCTGGCTTGCCCGCTAGTTAGCGGCGCGCGCCGCGCTTGGTGATCATGCCGTACACCAGCAGCACGATCAGTGCGCCGCCGATGGCCAGCAGCCACGTCTGCAGGGAGAAGAACTCCTGCAGACCGGTGCCGAAGAGCATTCCGCCAATCCAGCCGCCGAGGAGTGCTCCAACGACGCCCAGAACAAGGGTGATGAGCCAGCCGCCACCCTGGTGGCCCGGAAGGATCGCCTTAGCGATCGCACCAGCAATAAGTCCGAGAATTAGAAATGCAATGAATCCCATTTTTTGTTCCTCTTCCTAAGTAAAGGAGGCCTCCGGATCCCGGAAGCACTTCATCCTTCTGCCTCAATAGTAATCATGCTTACTATCTATTTGCCAACCCCGGTTTTTAGAAAAAGCCCATTTCAGGGCCATTCAGTGGCCCGTCACGTCAGAATCGTTGCCCGCGTTGGGCCCCTCATCGAGGATCGATAACTCCGCTAGATCCTGCGCGTCCAGGGCGAAATCGAAGATGTCCAGGTTCTCCCGCATCCGCTCCGGATTGGATGTTTTGGGAACTGTCACAATTCCGTTCTGGACATGCCACCGAAGGACCAGTTGGCTGGGTGTTTTGCCATACTTTTCCCCCAGCTGGGACAGGATCGGGGCACTCAAGAGGCCGGCTCCGTCCCCTCCCAACGGGCTGTAGGACTGCGTCACAATCCCGTGCCGGTCATGGAACTCCCTTTCCGCTACGCGGGTGACTGCCGGATTCAGCTGAATCTGGTTAACAGCCGGCACTGTGTCCGTCTCGGCCATCAGCCGCTCCAAATGGGCGGGCTTGAAGTTGGAAACACCAATGGAACGCGCCTTGCCCTCCCCCTGCAGCCGCTCGAAGGTCCGCCAGGTGGACACATACTCGTCCCTCTGGGGCAGCGGCCAGTGGACCAGGAACAGGTCCACGTAGTCGAGCCCCAGCCGCTTCAACGCCCCTTCCAGCCCTTCCACGGCCCGGTCGTTGCCCTGGAACTGGCCATCGACCTTGGTGGTGATGAACACTTCGTCCCGGTCCACGCCACTGGCCCGGAGACCGTTGCCCACGCCTTGTTCATTCCCGTACTTAACGGCAGTATCGATGTGCCTGTAGCCGGCTTCCAGGGCTTGTACGACGGCGGTCGCCGCCTGGTCATCGTCCATGGGCCAGGTGCCGAGGCCCACTTGCGGGATGGAGTAGCCGTCATTGAGTTTGATCAGCGGTGCGAGTGTCATTGCAACAGTCTCTCCCTTATGTGGCGGCCGTCCTAGCCCCCGAACGCCTTCAGAATGTTTTCCGCGTTGTAGCTCAGGGCAACGCGTGCGTCGTTGGAGACCTTGTCCGGGTTCTTCTGCTGGCTGAGGAAGTCCGTGAAGCGCTGCAGCGCCTGCCCGGCCTTGGCTGCGTCGCCGTCCTCAACGGCCTTGGCAGCCTGCCGGAGTCCCGCCGTCAGCTGGCTGGCCACCGGCCCCGCAACGTCTCCTGATTCGACCAGGTCTTCCAGAACGTGCTCCAGCGCTTTTACGCTGCCGGGGAGCCAGGCGGCGCGCAGGGGAACATTTGCGAAGTCCATGTCGGAGGCGAGGTAGAAGTCCGTATAGGCCGGCTGGTTATAAGCGGTGTTCTGCCGTGCAACTTCTGCACGGTACTGGGGATCCTGCATCAGGGTGTAGAGCTTGTGGTTGGTCACCTCGGTACTCAGGTACATGCGCAGGGCTGAACTGTCCGCAGTCCTCACCAGCAGTTCCTCCCGCCAGTCACCCACCACGTCCGCCACCAGGCTGGGGGTGCCCTTTGTGCCGTTGTTGGTGCGGGTGTCCGTAGCAGTGAGCAACCGCCCGCGCTTCCAGTCGTCAATGCTTGGGGTGTCATTTCCGGACCCGTTGATGAGCTGCGTGGTCATGTCCGCGGCCCACTTGATGCTCATGTTGGTGCCCGGGGTTCTGGTGGAGAGCTTGTCTCCATCGGCCGACTGCATGCCGATGGCCCAGTTCTCGATGCCGGGAACGGCAGGATCAACATCCCCGATCATCCCGCGGCCGGTGTCCTTGCCGGAGTAGGCGCCGAAGAGAACTTCACCGTTGGCGGCGTCGCGCATGGCGTAGCCGTAGGGCGCATAGGTGCCGCCTTCGTGCACGCTGAAGATTTCCTTGCCCGGCCGTGCAGGATCGATGTCGGTGACGTGCATGGCATCGCCGTGGCCCAGGCGCGCTTCGGTGCCCGGGGTGGCGCTGCCGGCCGGCATGGTGTCGAAGGAGCTGTAGAGCAGCGAGCCGTCGTCGTCGATCGTTGCGGAGCCGTAAACAACTTCCTGCTTGCCGTCACCGTCAACGTCCGAGGCACTTAGTGAGTGGAAGCCCTGGGTGGTCAGCTTGCCGAACTCGGGGTCGGTGCCGTCACGCCCGTGCGGGCCGTCATTGAACGGGTTGGTCATGGGCGTCCAGCCCGAGTCGATGTTCCACTCGGGGGAGAGGTCGGACCCGTCCCAGGTGTAGGCGGCAAGGGTGCTGCGCGTGTAGTAGCCGCGGGCGAACACGGCCGCGGGCTTCTTGCCGTCCAGGTAGGCGACTCCGGCGAGAAACCGGTCCACGCGGTTGCCCGGCTCAATGCGGGCCATGGCGTAATCGCCCCACATGAGGCCGTCGTCGTGCCTGCCGGGCTCATAGGCAACCGTCTTCAGTTCCTTGCCCGAGGCGCCTTCAAAGACAGTAAGGTACTCCGGGCCGGACAGGACAAAGCCCTCGAAGGCCCGCAGGTTGTTCTTGGTGTTGCGGGACGGCGCATAGACGTCCATGAAGTAGTCAGCGAGTGCCTTGGCGTCCGGTTCGGACAGCGGGTACTGGTACTTCGGCGCGATTCCGAACGCTTCCTCCAGCGTGGCAGGCCAGTTGCCGGCCTTCACTTCCGGGTGCTCACTCCAGCCCTGGAACATTGTCACCATGTGCTGGTAGTAGTCAGCGGCGCTCATCCGGTAGTCGTCGGAGTTGGAGTAGCCGGCAACGATGTCCGGCTGCAGCAGGGAGATGAAGCTTTCCGAAGCTACGCTGCCGTCGGCGTTGAAGTTGATGCTTTTGGTTCCCGGCGCCGTCTTCATCATCATCTCCGCGCGGCCGTCGCCGTCGAAGTCGTTGACCAGGAGTTGGGTGTAGTGGGCGCCGGAGCGGATGTTCACGCCGAGGTCGATGCGGTGGAGGAGGGTGCCGTCCGTCTTGTAGGTGTCAACATAGGTGTTCCCGGTGTAACCCACCTGGGAGACGTCCTTGGAGTTGTTCGGGTCCCATTTGACGACGAACTCGTACTGGCCGTCACCGTCCACGTCACCAATGGAGGCATCGTTCGCAGCGTAGGTGTATGCCTGACCCGTGGGGGTGACACCGTCGGCCGGCTTTTTGAGGGGGATGTCCGTGAAGTTGCCGCCCCAGGACGTGGCGCTTGGGCTCCGGTCCAGTTCAACGCCGCCGACGACGGCCCGCACCTGGTATTCCGACGCCGCGGTTCCAGCAGCGTCCTGGTAGTTGGTGCTGTCCGTGACGGTCGCCAGCTTCTCGCCGTCCCGGTAGACGTTGAAGTCCGTGCCGGTTAGGCCGGTGGCAGAGGAACCGGTGGCTTCGTGGCCAAGGAGGCGCCAGCTGAGGAACACTCCTTCCGACGTCTTGGCGGCCACCAGGCCGCGGTCCAGGTGGTCCAGCTGGACGCCGGGGGCGCCGGGCTTCGGGGAACGTTCGACGGCGGAGGCCGGGGTGGAGAGGCAGCCCAGGGCCAGGGCAACTCCCAGGGCACCTGCCGAAAGAAGGCGAGCGGGGTTCCTGCTCGGATTCATCAGTGAATCCTTTCAATTTTGTCGTGGGAAAACGCTTCCCCCGATAACCTAGCGGCAGGGGCGTGCCCAAAACAAGCCTTGCGCCATGCCGGTAAGGAAGGTATTTAGAACGTTGTAAATTGAGCTGGCCGGCTCAGGCGCCGCGGCGTGTCCAGGCGGTCAGCCGGTCACTCAGGTCCATAAACTCCCGGTTGACTACCTGCAGCCCAGGGTTGGCGTCGTACCAGCCCACGATTTCCCGGGCTCCGTCGGCAAAGGGGACGGTGGCGCAATAGTCCGGCACCAGGGACTTGATCTTGGCGTTGTCGAACACCACCGAGTGGGAGCGGTCGCCCAGCAGGTTGGGCCCGAGCTCGTCGCTGTGCGCGGCGATGGTTTCCGATGCAACGTGAACGAGTTCCGGCTCCGGGACACCTGCTGCCCGGGCGAACAGCTGATAGATCTGGTTCCAGGGCAGGTACTCATCGGAAGTGATGGTGTAGCTTTCGCCTACCGCCTGGGGCCGGCCCAGCAGCCCCACGAATGCCTTGGCCAAGTCCCTGCTGTGGGTCAATGTCCAGAGCGAGGTGCCGTCGCCATGCACCATGACCGGCAGCCCTGCACGCATCCTGTGGATGTCCGTCCAGCCGCCCACCATGGCAATCTTGGTGCGGTCGTAGGTATGGGACGGACGGACCACCGTGAGCGGAAAGTCCTGTTCCCGGTAAGCCTCGTAAAACAGTTCCTCACAGGCGATCTTGTCCCGGGAGTACTGCCAGAACGGGTTTTTCAGCGGTGTGGATTCGCGGATGGGCAGGCGCGTCGGAGGCTTCTGATAGGCGGACGCGGAACTGATGAACACGTACTGGCCGGTGCGGCCGGCAAACAGGTCGAGGCTGGCTTTGGCCTGGTCCGGCTTGTACGTGATGAAGTCCGCAACGGTGTCGAACTCCCGCCCGGCCAGCGCCTCCTGAACCGCTGAGACATCCCGGACGTCCGCGTGCAGAATCTCCACCCCAGCCGGGACCGGCCTGGTGGACCGGCCCCGGTTGAGGATTGTGAGCCGGTGGCCCAGCGCGACGGCGCGTTGTGCCGCCGCCGCGCTGATCACCCCGGTGCCGCCAATGAATAGGATGCTTTTTGGCGCCACCGTTCCAGCCTCGCTGACGGGTGGGTTTACCACGCGTAGTCTTCCGGTGCGGTCCGGTGCCCGGGGAAGATGTCGTCGAGCCGCTTCAGCGCATCGGCGTCAAGGGTGACGTCTAATGCGCGGACGGCGGCGTCGAGCTGTTCCTGGGTGCGCGGCCCCACGATTGGCGCCGTGACCGCGGGCTGGTGCAGCAGCCAGGCGAGGGCAATGTCGCCGGGCTCCTGGCCCAGGTCATCGGCAAAGTCCTCATACTGCTGAATCTGGTCCTGGTGCTTCTTGAGGGTCTCAGCTGCCCTGCCCTCGGTCCGCCGGACACCCTGCCGCTCCTTTTTCAGCACCCCGCCGAGGAGTCCGCCCTGCAGCGGGGACCAGGGGATGAGCCCGAGACCGTACTGCTGGGCCGCCGGAATAACCTCCAGTTCCACCTGGCGCATGAACAGGTTGTAGATGGATTGCTCGCTGACCAGGCCGGTGTAGTTGCGCCTCCGGGCAGCTTCCTGCGCCTGGGCGATGTGCCAGCCGGCGAAGTTGCTGCTGCCGGAGTAGAGGATTTTGCCCTGCTGCACCGCCACCTCGATGGCCTGCCAGATCTCGTCCCACGGGGTGTTCCGGTCGATATGGTGGAACTGGTAGATGTCAATGTAGTCCGTCTGCAGGCGTTTCAGGCTTGCATCCAGCGCACGCCGGATGTTCAGCGCAGAGAGCTTGGATTCATTGGGGCGGTCTGTCATGGTCCCGTAGAGCTTGGTGGCCAGCACCGTGTGCTCCCGGCGCTCGCCGCCCTTGGCGAACCAGCGGCCGATGATTTCCTCGGTCCAGCCCCGGTGCCCGGCTCCGCCGTACACGTTGGCGGTATCGAAGAAGTTGATTCCCTGGTCACGTGCGGAGTCCATGATGCTGTGGGCTTCGGCTTCCTCTGTCTGGGGGCCGAAGTTCATGGTTCCCAGGCAGAGCCGGGAGACTTTCAGGCCTGAGCGGCCCAGTTGGGTGTACTGCATTCGAAGTCCTTTCGGTGGTTGAGCCCGTCGAAACTACAGCTGTGTGAAGGAGGCGACGGCGGGATCGGACCCTTGGCGCGCTCCGGACTCCAGTGCCGTAATGGCGGAAAATTCCTCGTCGGAAAGTGTGAGGGCGGACGCGGCGAAGTTTTCACGGATGCGTGACCCCTGGCTGGACTTAGGGATGACGATGTTTCCGGCCGCCAAGTGCCAGGCCAGCACCACCTGGGCGGTGGTGGCGTTGTGGTCATTTGAGATGGCGGTCACTGCGTTGCGGTTCAGATCCGCACCGCGGCCGAGGGGACTGTAAGCCTCCACTGCGATGCCAAGGCTCCGGCACTTGTCCGCCAGTTCCGCCTGCTGGTAGCTGGGGTGCAGCTCAATCTGGTTCACGGCCGGGACGATTTCCGCAGATTCCAGTAGCTCGTCCAGGTGCTCGGGCAGGAAGTTGGAGACCCCGATAGCGCGGATCTGGTTGTTCTCGTACAGCCGCTCCATCTCCTTCCATGCCTGCACGTACAGGTTCTGCGACGGGACCGGCCAATGGATGAGGTACAGGTCCACATAGTCCAGGCCCAGTGCCTTGCGGCTGTTCTGGAATGCTTCCTGGGCCCGGTCCTGTTCGCCGTTGCGAAGTTTTGTGGTGATGAAGATGTCCTCGCGCGGGATGCCGGTGGCCGCGACTGCAGCTCCCACGCCGGCCTCGTTGCGGTAGGCGGCAGCGGTGTCGATGTGGCGGTATCCGGCCTCAAGGGCGTCCTCCACGGTCCGCTGGGTGTCTTCCGGCGGTACCTGGAAAACGCCGAAACCAAGTTGGGGGATGGTGACGCCGTTGTTCAGTGTCAGCTCTGACATGGGTGGCTCCTTGTAAAAAGGCGGGGTAAAGGTGAGGGGGTGCCGTGGGCTCGACCGTGAGAAAGCGGTTTCCGCTTGGCTCGGTATTGAGCCTATGCACTTTTGACGGCTCTGTCAGTAAGCAAGGCTGATCTTATTTTTCCTAGGACTGCCAGTCCTACCTTCGTTGTAGAACCGTTTGGACAGCGCGGGTCACAATGGTTTGCATGGGTCAAAGCGCCGAGTTCGGCAAATTTCTTAAAGCCATGCGTTCCCGGCTAACGCCCGAGGACGCCGGAACCAGTCGGTCCACGGGTGCCCGCAGGGTGCCCGGCCTCCGGCGGGAAGAGGTGGCACGACTGGCGGGCGTCAGCACGGACTACTATGTCCGGTTGGAACAGGGCCGGAACATCCACCCTTCGCGCACTGTCCTGGAGGCAGTGTCCCGGGCGCTCCGCCTCAGCAGCAGCGAGCAGGCCCACATGATGGACCTTTTGGAGCACTGCGCCGCCTCGCCGCGGGCAGCGGGGCAGGTGGCCCAAGGCGTTCGTCCGGCTCTGCGTTACCTCCTTGAGGCAGTGGGGGATGTTCCAGCCCTGGTGCTTGGCCGCCGCACCGACGTGCTCGCGGGTAATCGTTTGGCCTTCCTGCTTTTCACCGACTTTCCTGCCCTTCCTGCGCTGGAACGGAACTTGACCCGCTGGCTCATCCTGGACCCCGCTGCCCGCGAGCTGTTCCGGGACTGGAAGACAGTGGCTGCCGAAGCCGCCGGCGCGCTCCGCCTGGATGTCGGCAGGCATCCCAACGACGCGCAGGCCAACCAGTTAGTGGGCGAACTGGCGGTGAACAGCGAGCATTTCCGACAATGGTGGGCGGGGCACCGGGTGGCCACGCGGTCCGCGGGAATGGTCCGCCTGTATCACCCCGTCATCGGAGAACTCGAGCTGAACTTTGAAAACCTCGTTCTTCCGGAGGACCCGGACCAGACGCTCCGGATCTATTCCGCCCGGCCGGGGTCGCCGTCCGCCGATGCCCTGGCAATGCTCGGCAGCCTCGGTGCCGCCGGCGCCGGCGCAACAAGTCAGGACGGGCAGGCCAAAGCGGCGGCCGACGCTCCCGTAGCCGCCACCGAGGGCGGGGAGTAAGAGGGCGGAAGTAACCCGAACCTGCGCCCCTGTACTATTGGCCAGCAGCAGCGACCAATTCTGGCCATGAGCCCATAGGGATCGTTCCCTGCCCTTCCTAGGCTGGGAAAACAAGCTCCCACCCAAGGATGGTCTCAACGATGAAACGCATCGCCCTGCTGAAGGAACGCCAAACTTCCGCCGCCACCGGCCCGCCCTCCACCGCCACGGGCTCCCACTGCCCGGCCTCCGGCCTTTGGAGCCCTGACCTCGACCCGCATACCGTGCTGTCCTTCTTCCAAGGACACGTTTTTCCGGCGTTCGACGGCGCTCCCACAGTCTGGCGGCGCCGTTCAGCAGGTACAGGCCCGGCTAATTAGCAGGGGCTGAACGCAGAACTGGCCCGCAGTCAGTGCCGCCCACTACGAGCGGCACTGACTGCGGGCCAGTTGGCTTTGACTTAGTGATCTTCGAGCCGGAAACCGAGCTTGATGGTCACCTGCCAGTCGGCGATCTTGCCCTCTTCCAGGTGACCCCGGATTTCCTTGACCTCAAACCAGTCAAGATTCCGGAGGGTCTGGGATGCCTTGGCTATTCCGTTCCGGACGGCGTCATCCACTCCCTGATCCGACGTGCCGACAATTTCAGAAATGCTGTATGTGTGGTTGGACAACTTCGCTCCTCGTGATTGCCTTGCGCACCCAGTTTGCGGGCCGTCCTTGAAGACTAATGGCACGCCAAGAACGTTGGCCAGTCCCCGGACGGGAACTGCAGCTCCCGGCCCTGACCCCTCGAGGGGATACTCACTGGGCTTCAAGCACCAGGTTCCTGAGGTCATCGAGGGTCTGCTGCATGTGCGCGTCCATGGCTTCACGTGCCCGTGATGCATCATGGGACTCCAGTGCCTCGGCGATGTTCTGGTGATGGCCAATAGCGTGTTCCTGGATCTCCGGCACCGCCGAGGTCTCTGCCCGCCGTTTTTCCAGCACGCGGTGGAGCGGTTCGAACAACACGGCCACAAAAACGTTTTCGGAGGAATGCAGGATCAGGTCGTGGAAGGCCAAATCTGCCGCCACGAAAGCGGCAACATCGTTCACTCCGTGGGCGGCCCGCATTGCGGCCACGTGACCGTAGAGCGTCTGGATGTCGGCGTCGCTGATGCGTCCTGCCGCAAGTTCACAGGCGCCTGTCTCCAGCATGCGCCGCAGCTCGATGAGCTGGACGGACGCCTCTGCCTCGTTTTTGCCTTCGGAAGCGGCGCGCAGCACGGCTTCGAGTGATGTCCACCGGTTCAACGGATTGACGAAAGTGCCGCGGCCGCGCTCCACGCTGAGGATCTGCTGCGCCTCCAGGGTCTTCATCGCCTCGCGGACAGTCATGCGGCTGACGTCGTGCCTGGCGCTGAGTTCATGCTCGCCGGGGACGGCGGCACCGGGCGGAAAATCGCCTGCGATGATCCGGTCAAGGAGTTCATCAGCCACCTGGCCTACCAGCGACTTTCTTGCCATTGCTGCCCCCGTCGGTACCTCCGTGGATATGTCAGACAAGTCTACTTGCGCGTCTTTATGTCCTGTGCCACACTGGCATTCAGATAGAGATGTCAGACATCTTACAGTTTTCACATCCGGATCAGTCCCGGATTCATACACAATGGAGTGCACTGTGGCGCTTGAAGCAGACGTTCTTGCCGGCTACCCGGCCGAAGTCCGGATTCCCGCCGAACTGGTGGCCGGCACGCTGGCTGCCTCCAACGCGGAGACCCCGCGCGTCCTGGTAGTGCTCGACGACGACCCCACCGGTACGCAGTCCGTGGCAGATTTGCCCGTGCTCACCAGCTGGGACGTGGAGGACTTCATCTGGGCTTTTGGCCAGTCAAAACCCGCCGTTTACGTCCTCACCAACACCCGCAGCCTGGACCCAGCAGAGGCCGCGGCCCGCAACGAAGAAGTGGTCCGCAACGCCCTTGCCGCCGCCGGCTCGCCTGAAGGGCTGCGCCTCGGGTTCGTCAGCCGCAGCGATTCCACCCTTCGCGGCCACTATCCTCTGGAACCGGATGTCATTGCCGCTACGGTTGCCGATGTCAGCGGTGAAAAAACCGACGGCGTAGTGCTGGTCCCCGCCTTTCCCGACGCCGGGCGCGTCACCATCGGCGGTGTCCACTACATGCGCGGCACCGGCGGAGCCGGCGGCACTCTAACTCCTGTGTCGGAGACCGAGTTTGCCGAGGACGCCACGTTCGGCTTCACCACGTCCGTCATGGCGGACTACGTCGAAGAGAAGTCCCAAGGACGTTTCGCAGCGGACTCCGTGATCGTCCTGGACCTGAACACCATTCGCGCCGGTGCTGCAGCCCAGGACCCCGCCATCAGTGCCAACGCCATCGCCGATGCCATCGATGCGGCCACGGACTCCACTCCGATCGTGGCTGACATCGTCACCGAAAACGACCTCCGCGCCCTGTCCCTGGGCCTGGAAGAAGCCGAGCGGCGGGGCAAAAAGCTGCTCTACCGCGTGGGTCCGCCGTTTGGCCGCGCCCGGATCGGCCAGGAAATCCGCACCGAGCTGACTGCAGCGGAAGCCTACGCCGGCAACACTCCATCCGAAGCAGGCGGGCTCATCGTTGTCGGCTCCCACGTCGGCGTCACCACCCGCCAGCTCAAGGCACTCACCGAGCAGCACCGCGCGGCACGCATCGTGGAGATCGACGTCGAGAGGCTCCTTGGTGCCGAAACAGAAGCGGCCGCCCACCTGGACCTCACCGTGGACACCGTCGTCGAAGCCCTTCGCGAAGGTGACGTCATCGTCCACACCAGCCGCCTGCTGATCAAGACTGACGACCCCGCCGAGAGCCTTCGGATCGCCCGCACGGTGTCCGCCGCCGTCGTCGCCGTGGTCAACCGGACGCTGAAAACCTTCCCGCCCCGGTTCGTCATCGCCAAGGGCGGCATCACCTCCTCCGACGTTGCCGCGCACGGCCTGGAGATCCGCCACGCTATTGTCCGCGGGCCCATGCTTCCCGGCATCGTCTCGCTCTGGGAGCCGGTGGACGGCCCCGCCAAGGGCATCCCGTACATCGTCTTCGCCGGCAACGTGGGCGATGACCAGTCACTGGCCGACGTCACCCGCAAGCTCAGCAACACCTTCTAGTCCCCACGGCCCCCCTAGCCTCGCAAGTCCGCACCGGCTCCCACCCCTCGCAAGCTCGGGGCGGGGCCCTCGCCGGTGCGGCTCCACGGCCAGGGAACCCTGTCCGCGTGGCCCCACCCGCCACTCGTCGTAATTCCCCCAGAATTCAATGGAGAACATCATGACCAGCAGCTACACCGTTACCGTCCTGGGCCTCGGCGCCATGGGACTGCCCATGGCCACCCGGATGGCCTCCCAGCTGACCGTGCACGGCTACGACATCGCCGAGCCGCGCCTGAAGCTGGCCGAGGAAGCGGGCATCACCACATTCGCCACAGCCCGCGAAGCCGCCAAGGGCGCCGACGCCGTGCTCCTGGCGGTCCGCAACGGCGAACAGCTCAACGACGTCCTCTTCGGCGAGAACGGCGTCGCCTCCGTGCTGGAGCCCGGTGCCGTCGTCATCCTCGGCAGCACCGTGGGCACCGAGCCAATCCCCGGCACCGTGGCCAAGCTTGCCGAGTACGGCGTGGAGCTTGTTGACGCCCCGCTGTCCGGCGGACCCAAGCGCGCCGGAGAAGGCGACCTGCTGATCGTCGTGGGCGCTTCGCCTGAGGCCCGGGGGAAAGCAGCCCCGGCCCTGGAGTTGCTGGCTTCGACCCTGACCGTGGTGGGCGATAAGCCCGGCGACGGCCAGGCCCTGAAAACCGTCAACCAGCTGCTCTGCGGCGTCCATATCGCAGCTGCCGCCGAGGCCATGGCCCTCGCCGACGCCCTGGGACTTGACCAGGCCAAGACCCTGGCCGCCCTCGAAGCCGGTGCCGCTGGCTCGTTCATGCTGTCCAACCGCGGGCCCCGCATCCTCGAGGCGTACAACGAGGAAGGCGCGGAGGTGCTGTCCCGCCTGGACATCTTCGTCAAGGATATGGGCATCGTGGGCAAGGCCACCCGCGCCGCCGGGCTGGCAGCTCCGGTTGCAGCCGCTGCCGAGCAGCTCTACCTCCTGGGCCAGGCACAGGGCCTCGCCGCCGCTGATGACTCCGCCGTCATCAAGGTCGTCGCCCCCACCAAGCGCACCCAGTAACAAGCCACCTTCCCCCAAAACGTACGACGACGGCGGTCCCCCCTCCGCCGTCGTCGTACCCACCCAGCTCGCCAGGCTTAACTGGCGATGTCAAAGGAGACACACGATGAGCGCACTAGCTCTTCTGGCCATAGCAGCGGCGGGCGTCGCCCTGCTGCTCGTGGCCGTCATCAAGTTCAAAATCCCCGCTTTCCTTGCCCTCCTGGTGGTCAGCGTGGCAGTTGCCCTGGTGGCCGGCATTCCGCTGCCGGATGTCATCAAGACGGTTACTGAAGGCATGGGCGGAACCCTTGGATCCGTCGCCATCCTGGTTGGGCTCGGCGCCATGCTGGGCAAAATGATTGAGATTTCCGGCGGTGCGCAGGCCCTCGCCGGCAAGTTCACGCAGCTGCTCGGCCCCCGCCGGGTCATCGCGGCCCTGACCTCCGCAGCCTTCCTGTTGGCCATCCCAGTCTTCTTTGACGTCGGATTCATCATCCTCATCCCCATCATCTACGGATTTGCCAAGGCCGCCGGAGTCAACCCGGTCAAAATCGGCCTGCCCGTCGGCGGCATCATGCTGGCCATCCACGTTGTTGTCCCGCCGCACCCCGGCGTTGTTGGCGGCGCCGGAATCCTCGGCGCAGACATTGGCTGGACCACCATCATTGGCCTCGCCCTCTGCATTCCCGTGGGCGTCCTGGGCTACTTCGTTGCCCGCAGGCTCAACCGGCGTGACTTTGCCATGCTGCCCGCCACTGCCGAGCAGTTCAAGCTCTTTGGTACCGGTACATCACAGGTCGAGCAGGAAGCTGCCCAGGGCGCATCCAACGTTGCCGTCAAGAGCGAAGTCAAGACCGCTCCCAGCCCCGCCATGATCATCACCCTGATTGTCCTTCCGATCCTCATGATCATGGTGGGAACTGTGGGCGCTGTCATCCTGCCCAAGGAATCCTTCGCTTCCCAGCTGGCCGCGTTCATCGGCGCTCCGCTGATTGCACTCCTCACGGCCTTGGGCCTGGCGTACTACTTCCTGGGCATCCGCCGCGGTTGGTCCTCGCAGCACACCGGCGAGGTGATGGACTCCGCACTGGCTCCCACCGCGATCGTCATCCTGGTAACCGGCGCCGGCGGCGTCTTCGGCAAGGTGCTCACCGTCTCCGGCATCGGCAAGGCCCTCGCGGAAGGGCTGCAGACTGCCGGCCTCCCCGTCATCGTGATGGCCTTCGTCCTCGCGGCCATCCTCCGTGCATCCCAGGGGTCCGCCACGGTGGCCATCATCACCACATCGGGCCTGCTGGCAGCATCCGTGGCCGGCGGCGGCTTCTCGCCCTTCCAGACAGCACTCATCCTGGTAGCCATGGGCTTCGGCGCACTTGGCCTGAGCCACGTCAATGACTCCGGCTTTTGGATCGTCACCCGTTTCCTTGGCCTCTCCGTGGCCGACGGCCTGAAGACCTGGACTGTGCTCACCACGGTCCTTGGCCTGGCAGGCTTCGTCCTCACGTTCCTGGTTTGGATCCTTGCCGGAGGCCTGACCGTCTGATGCGCACCCGACTCGACCACCTGGTCACCTCCGCCCTCCAGCAGGGCTCCGCCGTCCCGGCCTTCACCTGCTACGACTTCACCACCGCTTTGGCAGTGGTGGCCGCAGCCGAGGAATCGGGCCGGGGCGTCATCCTCCTCGTGGCTCCCAAGACCGCCGCCACGCCCAACGGACTGCGCCTCATTGGCGCCCTGCGTGGCCTCGCTGACGCGGCGTCCGTTCCGGTGTCCGTGCAGCTGGACCACGCAACTGACCTTCAGGTGATGGCCGACGCCGTGACGTCGGGGGCGGATTCCGTCCTCGCCGACGGTTCGTCCCTTCCTTACGAGGACAACATCGCACTGGTCGCTGCGGCCCGGGCCCTGTTGGGCCCTGACGTGGTGCTGGAAGCTGAACTGGGCGGCCTTGCGGGAGACGAGGACCGCGCCTTTGGTGCCGACCAGTCGGGTGTATCCGTGGCCGGGCTGACGGATTCCGCCCAAGTGGAGGATTTTGTATCCCGCACCGGCGCGCAGCTGCTGGCTGTCGCCGTCGGCAACGTTCACGGCAAGTACAAGGGGGAGCCGCAGCTGCGCTGGGACGTGCTTCAGGACATCGCAGTGCGGACGCACATTCCGCTGGTGCTGCACGGAGCCTCCGGAATCCCGGCAGCGGAACTGGTGAAGGCTGCGGCCATGAACGTTGGCAAGGTCAACTTCAATACCGAGCTTCGTACCGGTGTCCTCGCCACCTTGCAGGAGCAGCTGCCGGGACACCGCTCCGACGGCGAGAACCTCCAGGGGCTCCTGGGCCACTGGAGCCAGTCGGCGGGCAGCTTCGCTTCATCGGCGCTGGGCATGCTTTCCCGCTAGGCCGTAACTGACAGGAAGAAAGGGGCCGGGACCAGGCATTGGGGCCCGGCCCCCGGACGTTGCTGAAGGGTAAGCCGGGGCATTGCCAGCGGGGTGAAGTAGTGCCAGTGTCAAACCATGACCGAGAACACGATGTCCACCGAGGACCAGTTCACCCCCGATGTCTCACTGAGCCGCAACGACGCACACCACCGCTACGAGCTGCACGTGGGCGGCAAACTGGCCGTCCAATCCTTTTACCGCGACCTCCCCGGCCATATCGACTTCAGCCACACGGAGACGTCCCCGGAGTTCGAGGGCCAGGGCCTGGGCAAGGTCCTCGCCCATTTCGCGCTGGATGACGTGGTGGCAGCGGGAAAGCGGATCATCCCGCACTGCCCGTTCATCGCCGGCTACCTCCGCCGGCACGAGGGCTATGAGCAGTGCGTTGACTGGCCCGACAGCCCGGCCAGGAGCGGTTCCGGAGCCTGAAATCAGCCGGCGGGCCCCCGGCGAGTTACCAACAGATCATTCCTTCCTGCCAATTGTGCCCGGGCTGCGCGTTATGGCGCCGCAGTGTCGGGTACCTTTCCTGTGCGCGGTCTTGCAGAGGGCGCACGCTTTGAAAACGCGCGGCCCCTTGAGGCAGCGCGCACCGGAAGGAATCCTGGATGAATCACCAGGAACAACTGTTTGATGTGGCCGTCATCGGCGGCGGACCGGCCGGCCTTAGCGCCGGCGTTGCCCTGGCCAGGGCATTGCGGTCAGTAGTAGTGATTGACGCCGGCGGGCAAAGGAACCTCCCGGCGGAAGGCGTGCATGGTTTCCTCACCCGCGAGGGCATGAGCCCCCGGGAGCTCCTTGCTGCGGGGCGGGAAGAACTGGCGGACTACGGTGGTGAAGCCATCCCCGGGTTTGTTAAGTCTGCCAGGCGCGACGGCGACAACTTCGAGCTCTCACTCGAGGACGGGTCGACGTGCCGTGCCCGCCGGCTACTGATTACCTCGGGGATTCAGGACGAGCTCCCCGAACTGCCTGGGGTGGCCGACCGCTGGGGCCGGGATGTCCTCTACTGCCCTTATTGCCACGGCTGGGAAATCCGGAACCAAAAGGTGGGGGTGCTGGCCTCCGATGACCACGCTGTCCTTCAGGCCCTGACCTTCCGGCAGTGGAGCGCGGACGTAACCCTCCTGCTCCACGGTCAACTGGTGCTCAGCCCGGGCCAATCGGAACAGCTGGCCGCACGGTCGGTCAAGGTGGTTGACGGCCGGGTCCGCGGGCTGGTGGTCCAGGACGACCGGCTCACGGCGGTCACGCTCGATGACGGATCAGCAGTACCGCTGGAGGTGCTGGTGGTCAGCCCGGCAACAGTCAGTAAGGCCAACATGCTCCAAGCCCTGGGGCTGGAGCCAGATGACCTGGAGGAGGGGCCGGGGACGCGCCTGCCGACCGACGAAGCGGGGCTGACATCCTGCCCGGGCGTCTGGGCGGCAGGCAATGCCACCGACGTTTCCGCCCAGGTCATGACAGCTGCTGCTGCCGGACTCAAGGCTGCCGCAGCAATCAATGCGGACCTGGTGCTGGAGGACACCCGGCTCGCGGTGGAGGCGGCAAGGAGCCCCGCCATCCGTTAAAGGCCGGCCCTGTCAGCTGACCGGGTGTGCGGTGTGGGCCCTGTCAGCTGGCCAGGGCGTGACGGGTGGCTGCCGGGACGTCGAGGGTGAAACCGCAGGCGCAGCGGTAGGTGTCCACACTGGCGGGGGAGCCGGGGCCGGCGGGAAGGGCCGGGGCGATGTCAACGTGGACGGGCTGGTACAGCGGTGTGGCGTCCGGATCCACCAGCTGCATGGGGGCACGGCAGTGCATCCGTGAAGTCATGGTGACCAGCAGTCCCGCGTCCACCGGACGGAGGAAGCTGACCGGAGCTTCTGCCCCTGCTTCCGGCTCGATGGGTGCTGCCGACTGATTTTTCACTGCTGTGGTCACGATGTTCGTCCTTGGGCTTCTTCACGGAACTGCCGGCGTTGGCAGCCCCGCCGCGAACTGCTTGCGGAGGTTCATTTACCGCATAAGCAAAGCATGCTTACTAATAGTTGGACAAATCCGCCCGTGGCGCAGGGCACATTTGCCTTCCCGCTGCCTGCCGCCAAGGCCGTCCGGCGCTGCCCCGAGGCTGTCTATTGCTGCCCGCTGAAGGCGCCGGCCTTGTGCCCCTGGCTCCGCCGGTGCTGCCACTGGTGTGCATGCCAGAGCAGCAGGCCTACGACAGCAATGACCCCGCCCAGCATTGCGTAAGGGGCGAGGGTGAAAATCACGAAAGGCATCGGCGTCCCTCCGCCTGACGGTCCCGTGGTCAGATCGGCATTAAAGGCAGCCGAGACGCCGCCACCCACCAGAAGGGCGGCCAGCAGCCAAAGAACAATGATGAAAGGGTTGACGGCAAAGGATCCGACGCTTCCCGGCTCTTCCGCGGCTGCGGACGGCGCATCCTCCGTCACGGTCTGTCCATCCGCATCCACTTCCCGGAATCCGTACGCACCCGCTTGCTGCTCCAAATTTCCCCCCACACATCGAACCCGCAACTCCGTGCTGCTGGTAGCACCACCCTAATGCCGCCCTTCTTGCCGCATGGCCACGCGGTCCGGCCGGTGTGGCGGGATTCGCAAGACAATTACATGGCCGGACGCCTGGCGAACCCGCTGGCGAAGTCCGCGGAACAGTAAGGCACGGGAGACCCTACCGGTGGCTAGGCTGGCAGCATGACTGCAGACATCTCCGGAGCTACCGCCCTCATCACCGGCGCCAGTGCGGGCCTGGGCAGTGAGTTCGCACGACAGCTTGCTGCCCAAGGCTGCAACCTGGTGCTGGTGGCGCGGAACCGGGCCCGCCTCGAGGAAACCGCGGCGGGCCTGGAGAAGCGCTACGGAATTACGGCTGAGGTGCTGCCCGCGGACCTGACCGACGACGCCGGGGTGGCAGCCGTCGTCGGGCGCCTCTCGGATCCACAGCACCCGGTAGGAATCCTGGTGAACAACGCAGGAATCGGTCTGCTGCACAACTTCGAGGACAACCACATTTCGGAGGAGAAAAAGCACTTGAAGCTGCATGGCGAGACGGCAATGGAACTCACCCACGCTGCAATAAAGGGCATGCTGGAGCGGGGCGGCGGCCGGATCATCAACGTGGCGAGCATCGCGGCGTTCCTGCCCCGGGGCACATACTCCGCCGCGAAGGCCTGGCTGGTGAGCTTCAGCCGCTGGGCCAACCTCACCTACCGCAAGCGCGGCATCAAGGTCACCGCGGTGTGCCCGGGCTTCACCCACACAGAGTTCCACGACCGGATGGGAATGGACAAATCCGTGGCACCCTCGTGGGCCTGGCTGGACGCCGAGCGGGTGGTCCGGGAAGGACTGGCCGACAACGCGCGGGGCAAAGCCGTGTCCATCCCGTCCAAGCGCTACAAGGTGGTGGCGGCGGTGGCCAGGGTAGCGCCGGCAAAGCTAGTGGCGGGACCTGCGCGTAAACCCAAATAGCACCGCCGGGGTGCGCGTGCCCACCCGCCGGACGGCCACCACCACCGCAATTCCCACCAACGCACCCACCAGCGTTTCAATACCGCGTTCCAGGATCAGGACGGCGGGGTCCATGGGATCGGCGAGCTGGGTCATCAGGAGGATTACCGGCGTAAAGGAGACCATGGCCAGGCCGTAATGGCGGGCCATAAACAACTCGGTGGTGAACTGGAAGAGAATAACCAGAAGTGCCAGCACCACGGCCTGCCGGACGGGAAGGAATCCTTCCAGGGACCAAGGGCCGGGCAGGATGACGACGGCGGTCACCGCCAGCCCAACGAACGTCCCCACAATGCGGTGGATGCCCCGCCGCACGCTGCTGGGGAGGTCGGCCCCGGCAAGGGGAACCGCGGCCGCGGCCATGGCCCAGTGCGGGTGGCCGCTGCCGGACAAGACTCCAACAGTACCCGCGGCCCCCACAGCCAGGACGTACCTGGCAGCGTGCACCAACACCTCCGGTCTGCCGGCGGAGTGTCCTGCGGGGACGCTCCTGACCGCACCCCGCCGCCAGGACCTGCGGCGGATCCAGCCGGCAAAACCCACCATCATGGAAAAGACCGCCGACCCCGCCGCGAGAAGCAAAGCCACATGCCAGGGGACCTCTGTAGGTACAGAGGCGCAGGCCCCCAGGGCGAGGATGCCGAAGAACGGCCCGTTGGGTTTGAGCCGGACCCCGTCCGCAAACACCGATCCGACGCCGGCCAGCACCGCTTCGACGGCGACGAGCCACCAGGAATGAAGGTGGTTAACGGACAGGAACAGGCCTGCCGCAACCCCGCCGAGCAGGACCACCGAGGCCTGCGCCTGGTGCCGGAGGCGGAGCTGGTGCGGCTCGGAGCGGCCATACATGCCGGTCAAGGCACCGAAGACGGCGTACATGATGAGTCCGGTGTGGCCCGCAGCCAAAAGCAGGAGCGAGGGGACTGCGACGCTGAGGGCTACCCGCAGGGCCGCAAGGTGGTCCCGGCTGGCCGGTTCCAGCCGATGAAGGGCGCGCACCTGCTCCACCAGAAGCTTCATGCCGCTCCGTCCCTGCTTGTCACCGGATCCCTTCCGGGCAGGAACCTATCATCGGCGGCTTCACCCGGGCCAGCCCGGGAAGGGAGCCTGCCTGTTGCTGCACGGCTAGACCTGGGCTGGAGCCTTCCCGGCGGAACTGGAATCCGTGATGTCCTGGGTCTCGAACGGAAGCTCATCGAGGTCGATCAGCGGGTTCTCATCCTGCGTTGCCACCAATTCGCGGGCCTCTGCCTGAGTGTCCACGCTGGGCATGGAGCCTGGCAGTGGCCGCTGGGCGGATTCCTTGAGGAAGTAGATGGCGACGGCGCCCACCAGTGAGGTGCCCATCAGGTAGTAGGCAGGCATCATGTCGTTGCCGGTGGCGCTGATAAGCGCTGCCACGATGAACGGCGTTGTTCCGCCGAAAATTGCCACTGAGAAGTTGTAGGCGATGCCCATTGCGCCGTACCGGCTGGACGTGGGGAACTGGGCCGGAAGCGCGGAGGCCAGGTTGGCCACGTAGAACGTCACCGGGAACGCGATCAGGGAAAGGCCGGTGAGCGTGGACCAGACGTCGCCGATGCCGATCAGCATGAAGGCCGGGGTTGCCAGGACAACCGTGCTCAGCGCACCGATCCACAGGACGGGGCGGCGGCCGATCCGGTCGGACAGCTTGCCGGTCAGCGGGATGCAGAGGCTCATGACCACGAGAACAGGGATGGTCAGCAGGGTGCCGTGGACTTCGTCGTAGCCCTTGGACTCGGTGAGGTACGTGGGCATGTACGAGGTAAGGGCGTAACCGGCGGTATTGGCTGCGGCAACCAGGATCATGGCGACGATGATGGAGCGCCAGTACGCCTTCACAATTCCCACCGGGCCCTTAACCGATGCTTGGTCGGAGGCAGCGGCGTGCTTTGCCAGCTCTTCCTGGGCGTCCAGGGTTGCCTGGAACTGAGGAGATTCCTCGATCTTGCTCCGGAAGTAGACGGCGATGAGGCCCAGGGGACCGGCCACCAGGAACGGAATCCGCCAGCCCCACTCCTCCATTGCCGCCTGGCCAAGGGTCAGCTGCAGAGCAGAGACCAGTGCCGCGCCGAGGGCGAAGCCAAAGTAGCTGCCCATGTCCAAAAAGCTGGCGAAGAAGCCGCGGCGCTTGTCCGGGGCGTACTCGCTGACGAAGGTGGTGGCACCGGCGTATTCGCCGCCGGTGGAGAAGCCCTGGACGATCTTGAGCAGCACCAGAAGGGCCGCCGCCCACAGCCCGATTTGGGCGTAGCCGGGAAGGAGTCCGATGGCGAAGGTGCTTGCCGCCATGATCATCAGGGTGGTGGCGAGGATCTTCTGCCGGCCCATCTTGTCCCCGAGCCAGCCGAAGATCACGCCGCCAAGCGGGCGCGCGATGAAGGTGGCGGCGAAGGTTCCCAGCAGGAAGAGTGTCTGCGTGGTGGGGTCGGACTCCGGCAGGAAAACGGGCCCCATGGTGGTGATGAGGTAGCCGAACACGCCCACGTCGTACCATTCCATCGTGTTGCCCACGATGGTTCCGCCCAGGGCTTTCTTCAGCATGGGCTGGTTGACGACGTTGACGTCCGACTCCTTGAGCCGGCGGCGCTTCAGAATGCTTGGCTTGCGCGGCCCTCTGGCAGCTGTGGCTGGGGTGCCGGGGGGTGTAGCTGGGTTGGTTCCGGAGGCGATGTTCGTGCCTGCGGAAGAGTCGGTGATGCTTCGGTCTGTGGGCATTTGGGCAGCTCCCGTGGAGGTCATTTGCTTGCGACTTGTAGCTGCCCCGCTCCGGGCAGGCCTTCAATTTTACGCGAAGGCTATGGCGCCCGCTGCCTTAATGGCGTAGGGTGGCCCCTTTTCGAAGCGTTTCCGGCCAGCTACACGAAACTTCTTTTCCGGGTTTTCCCGCGCCAGTACTGGGATCGGCGCCGTCCGGCCCCATCGTTACGAAATCTTTGTCCTTTCTGGCGCCCGGAACCCTCTTTCGCCCCGGATTCAGCCGAAAAAGTGATGCCGCCCACCGCGTCCGCAGCCATCCTCCCTGGCTGCCGGGCCGCCGTCGTCTGGGCACTGAAAGCATGGCCGTCCGAGGGGTTCACAGGTGCCGCTCGCTTGCCTATGGTGGAGCCATGGAAACACTTTCTTTCAAGTAGGCAATCGTCTGCGGCCTGGCCACCGCCGGCCGCTCCATCAAACCTTCAGAGGCCTTTGGCCTCTCTTTTGGCAGCACTTCATTTGATTGCAAAGGAAGAACCATGGCTGACGAAAATACTGGCAAGCGCATTGCGCCGGAGCTGGCGGACCACCTTGCGAAGGCAATGGACTCCCCGCCCATGCCTGGTGCGGTTGCCCCGCTGCCTCCGATGGGGGCAGCCGGACAGAGCGGCTGGCCGGACGGCAACGGCAAGCGGCGGCATCCCAAGGACCACGGCGGCAGCCATGGCCGCATGGGGATGGGGGCGGCCGTGACGGCCATCCACCGGACCGGCCGGCCGCAAATGCCGCACTCGTCCTGAAATCGCCGCAGGAAACCAAACGGAACGGGGACACCGGACTTCCGGTGTCCCCGTTCTCTTGCATCCTTCTACCCCGTCAGGCCTCACGGACCACATCGGACGGGTCCTTGTCCACCCGCCAGCCCCGCCACCGCGGGTGCCGAAGCCGCCCTGGGCCGGTCCATTCGCTGTAGGTCACTTCGCCCACGAGCTCCGGTGCCACCCAATGCGCGTCCGAGGAATCGGGGCGCGGAACATCGTGGAACGGAGACGTTTTCCTGCCCAGCCGTTCCACCTTCTGCCGGAGTTCGGCGAGCTCCCGGGTGCTAAAACCGCTGCCCACGCGGCCGATGTACCGCAGCTTGCCGCCCTCGGGAATACCCACCAGGAGTGAGCCCACGGTCTCCTCTCGGCCGCCTTTGCCCGGGCGCCAGCCACCCACCACCACTTCCTGGGTCTGCTCGGTCTTGAGCTTGATCCAGGTGCGGGTTCGTTGTCCGCTCACGTAGCGGCTGTCCGTCCGCTTGGCCATAACGCCCTCAAGGCCGAGTTCCTGTGCGCTTTCTAGGATGTGCTCCACCCGGTCCTCCAGCACCATCGACAGGTCCACCGGGCAGCTGGAGGGGCGGTAGAACCGTTCCAGCCGTTCGCGCCGCTCGGTGAGCGGGAGCCGGCGGAGATCCATCCCGCCGTCGTGGAGCAGGTCGAAAAGGACCAGCCGGACGGGGATGGCTGTACGGGCCTTTGCGACGTCGGCGGCGCGGGTGAGCTTCATGCGTCCCTGCAGCAGCCCAAAGTCGGGTCTGCCGCCCGCGCCCAGGGCCACGATTTCGCCGTCGGCCACGAACGGCTGTTCCGGCCAGCAGGAGCGGTCAGTGAATTCGGGGTAGGTCCTGCTGACGTCATTCCCGTTGCGGCTGAAGATGCGGACCTTTTCCTCATCCGCCACGAGGATTGCCCGCACCCCGTCCCACTTGAGCTCGAACTGCCAGTTGCTGCCCTGCAGGTCTGCGGTGTCCCCGGAGGTGGCCATCATCGGGCCGAAGTCCTCCGGTGAAACAGGGAGCGGGGCGCCGTCCCGGGCAGCACCCTCCCGGGCTGCCGCGGCACTGCCAGTGGTTGCGCGCGCTTTATTCTCCGGTTCCCGGGCGCTCTCCTGGGGCGCCCCGCCGCTCCCGGGCTCCCCGGCATCCTCCTCCGGCCCGGCAGGCAGTGGCGCGTGCCGCCGTCGTCCGCCTTGGTGCTCTTTATCCATGAGGTGGATGAGCCACTGGCCCTCGGAGTCCCCGCCCTGCCCGCGGCCGGTGTGGATCAGCGCCACCTTCTTCGGCCCGCCCAACCCGCCACCCTCGGACCCGTTCAGCGTAACGATGACTTCCCTGCCATTGATCCATTTGTGCAGCTCATATGTGCCGGTGTCCCAGATGGTCATGTCGCCCGCACCGTACTCTCCTTTGGGGATGGTCCCGGTGAAGGTGAGGTAGTCCATTGGGTGGTCCTCGGTCTGGACGGCCAGGTGGTTCTTGCCGCCGGATTCAGGGACGCCCTTGGGCAGCGCCCACGACACCAGGACGCCCTCGTGTTCCAGCCGGAGATCGAAATGGAGCCGGCTGGCGTGGTGTTCCTGGATGACGAACGCGTCTCCGGTGCCGGCCGCTCCGCTGAACGGCTCGGGTGTCGCCCTGGGATCGCGCATGGCGCGGTACTTTGTGAGGCGGGGATTACCGTCGTCGTGCTCTTCTTTGTCCGTGCCCCGGGCAGTGGCGGAGCCTCCGCCTGCGGCCCTGACGACGGCGGCGAACGGCTCCGTGCCGTCCTGCACCCTCCGGATCACCTCCTGGTAATCCAGGTGCCGAAGGTTCGGGGAACTGATCTCCTGCCAGGTGCGGGGCGCGGCCACCATCGGTGTGGGGCGTCCACGGAGCGAATACGGGACGATGGTGGTTTTGGCTGCGTTGTTCTGGCTCCAGTCCACCAGCACTTTGCCTCTGCGGAGCGTCTTTTTCATATCGCTGACGGCGAGGTCGGGATGGTCCGACTCCAGGGCCCGCGCCAATTCGCGGGCAAAAGCCGAGATCTGGTCGGAGGTCTGGCTCCGGTCCAGCGCGGCATACAGATGGATGCCTTTGCTGCCGCTGGTCACCGGGACCGAATCCAAGCCCACGTCCTCAAGGATTGAGCGCGCCAGGAGGGCAACCTCCACGCACTCCTCCAGGCCCGCGCCCTCCCCGGGGTCGAGGTCAAGGACCAGGCGGTCGGGATTCAACTGGTTGCCGTGCGAATCCACCTGCCACTGGGGAACGTGGATTTCCAGCGAGTTGATCTGGCCGAACCAGGTGAGCGTGGCGGGATCGTTGACCATCGGGTATTGGATGGTCCGGTCCTTGTGGGTGATGGCGGCACGCGGGAGCCACCCGGGGGCGGAGTCCTCTAGGTTCTTCTGGAAAAACACTTCGCCCGGCTTTTCCGCCGTGCCCACGCCGTTGACCCACCGCTTCCTGGTGGCCGGCCTGCCGGCTGCGGCGGGGATCAGGACGTGGGCCACCGCGGCGTAGTAGGCGAGGACGTCGGCCTTGGTGGTGCCGGTCTCCGGATAGATGACTTTGCCCAGGTTGGTGAGGGTCAATTCCCTTCCCGCAACCCGGACACGCTCCTTAGCTGCGGCCATGGGGCTTCACCTCCGGGGCTCCGTGATGTTGACTTAGGGAATGAGAGCCATCTGGAAAGGTGCCATCGCGTTTGGCCTGGTCAACGTACCCGTAAAGGTCTACAGCGCCACCGAGGATCATGACATCAGTCTGCACCAGGTCCACAATGCCGACGGGGGACGCATCCGCTACCAGCGCAGGTGCGAGGTCTGCAGCCAGGTCATTGATTATTCGGATATCGAGAAGGCCTACGAGGAGGACGGCCGGACTGTCATCCTGGCCAAGGATGAACTCAAGGCCATTCCGGCGGAGAACAGCCACGAGATCGAGGTGGTGCAGTTCGTCCCGTCCGAGCAGCTTGAACCCATGATGTTCGAGAAAAGCTACTACCTGGAGCCGGACTCCAAGTCGCCCAAGGCCTATGTGCTGCTGCGCCGGGCGCTCGAGGACACGGACCGGGTGGCCATCGTCCAGTTCGCTTTGCGGGAGAAGACGCGGCTCGGTGCCTTGCGCATCAAGGACGACACTTTGGTCCTCCAGTCCCTGCTCTGGCCGGACGAGGTGCGCGAAGCGAATTTCCCCTCCCTGGAGGCAGACATCAGGATTTCCCCGCAGGAACGCGACATGTCCGCGGCCCTGGTGGAGTCCATGGCGGCCGACTTCGACCCCGCCCACTTCACGGATGACTACCAGGTACAGCTGCGCCAGCTCATCGAGGCCAAGCTTGAGCAGGGCGACTCCCTGAATACCGAGGAAACGTTTGGCGTCGAAGCCGGCGAGGGCGGCAAGGGTGAGGTCATTGACCTGATGGAAGCACTGAAACGGAGCCTGGACCGGAAACGCGGGAGCGGGTCCGATGCTGCCGGCTCCGGCGCTGAGGACCCGGAGGCTGAGGACGCGGACGCTGAGGACCCGGAGGCTGAGGACGCGGACGCTGAGGCTGGAGGCGACGGCGGAGAAAGCGCCAAGCCGGCGCCCAAGAGGGCCCCGGCGGGCAAGTCCGCGGACACGAAAACCACTGCATCCAGGTCCACTGCCAGCAAGTCCACGGCCAGTAAGACCGCCGCGGCGAAGTCGACGGACGGTAAGTCCAGCACGGCGAAGACCGGTACGGAAAAGTCCACCGCCGCCAAATCCACTGCCACAAAGTCGACGGGCAGTAAGACCACTGCCAAACCTGCGGCCAAGAGCACCACCAGTAAGGCAACCGGCACCAGGGCGCGCAAGCCGGCCTGATGGTGCGCTTGCGGTGCCTGTTCCCTGGATTAGTGCCATGAGTATGAAACTACTAAGCCTGCTTGCTTTCCGGTAGTCGCCGCCTCGTAGCGGGGCTGCCGGCAGCAGGTCCGGCCGTCGTGGTGCTTCGAGCCGTTCCCTTTGAAGCCGTCTCTTTACAGCGGAGTTCGGCGAGTTCACAATGAGTCGCATCGCAGCCTCCGCTGTGCCCGCAGCGTGCTGCCACTCACTGACGAACCACCGTAGAGGAAGGCACAGTCATGACAGATCAAGCAGATGTCTCGGAGGCGGACCGGGCGCTCAAGCAGAAGCACCGCGCTATGTGGGCATCAGGAGACTATCCCGCGCTGGCCAGTGAGCTGCTCCCCGAACTGGGAGCCATCCTGGTGGAAGCATGCGGCATCAATTCACGGCATAGGGTCCTGGACGTCGCCGCCGGGGCAGGCAACGCTGCCATCCCAGCCGCGATGATGGGTGCGAAGGTGGTGGCGAGCGACCTCACGCCGGAACTGTTCGACGCCGGCCGCCACCAGGCAGCGGACCGCGGGGTGGAGCTGGAATGGATGGAGGGGGACGCGGAGGCGCTGCCCTTTGGCGATAACGGGTTCGACACCGTAATGTCCTGCCTCGGCGTGATGTTTGCACCCCACCACCAACCGGCAGCCGACGAGCTCCTGCGGGTGTGCAAACCGGGCGGCACCATCGGGCTCCTCAGCTGGACACCTGAAGGATTCATCGGCAGGATGTTCGCCGCCATGAAACCGTTCGCCCCGCCACCCCCGCCCGGTGCACAGCCGGCTCCGCTGTGGGGGAGCGAGGAACACGTGCGTGAACTCTTCGGTGACAGGATCACCGACATCCAGGCCCGCAAAAAAACGCTCGGGGTCAGCAGTTTCCACCAGCCGGAGGACTTCGTCCGCTACTTCAAGTCCCACTACGGCCCCACCATCTCGGTCTATAAATTCATCGCGGAGGACGGGGAGAAGGTCAAGGACCTGGACAAGGCACTGACAGAACTGGCCGAGTCGTTCGGCGACGCCCACGGCGATGTTCCGTTCCACATGGAGTGGGAGTACCTGCTGTTTACCGCCAGGAAGGCCAAGGGGGCCGGCTGAGCGCCCGTAACGCAGGCGGCCGCCGTCGGGCGTTCCCCTTGATAGGGAGCCCGACGGCGGCCGCCGTTGTCCTGCCTTAGCGGCAGTTGCCGGTGCTGCTACTCGGCGTCGTGGTCAGTTTCCAGGATCTGGACCAGCCGGTCCAGCGCAGTGTCAGCCCCGTCGCCTTCGGCGCGGAGCACCACAACGTCACCGTGTGAGGCGCCCAGGCTCATGAGGGACAGGATGCTCGCAGCGTCCATGGCCTCATCTGCCGGCTCACCTTCACGGGCAATGGTGATGTCCAGGTCGAACTCGCCGGCTGCCTCGGCGAAAATGGCGGCAGGGCGGGCGTGCAGGCCTACGCGGCTGGCGACGGTTGCGGTGCGTTCTGGCATTTTTGCTCCTTATGTCTATCGGAACTGGGCTTCAGTGCCGGACAGGTAGTAGGTGAGGCGGGTCAGACCGTTGCTGGGACGGTTTCCACCGTAGCAGTGGTCTTGGGGGCTGCCCAGCGCTTGAGTGCTACAACAGCAAGCGCGCTCACAATCGTTCCGGCGATGATCGAGACCGCGAACATCAACAGGTTGCCGATGGCGAAGAAGACGAAGAAACCGCCGTGCGGTGCCTGTGATGTGACGTTGAACGCCATGCACAGTGCACCCGTCAGGGCACCGCCCATCATGCTGGCAGGGATGACGCGCAGCGGATCGGCAGCGGCGAACGGGATGGCGCCCTCCGAAATGAAGGACGCACCCAGCAGCCAGGCGGCCTTGCCGTTTTCTCGCTCGGCCAGGCTGAAGAGCTTCTTATCCAGGACAGTAGCCAGAGCCATGGCCAGCGGGGGCACCATGCCGGCCGCCATCACGGTGGCCATGATCTGCCATGGCGCCTGATTGGAGGCACTGCCGGCACCGAGACCTGCCACGGCGAAGGCATAGGCCACCTTGTTCACGGGGCCGCCCAGGTCGAAGCACATCATGAGGCCCAGGATGATTCCCAGGATCACAGCGGACGCACCGGTCATGCTGGACAGCCAGCCGTTAAGGGCGGTGGTGAGGCCTGCGATGGGGCCGCCAAGGAACAGGAACATTGCGCCGGAGGCAACAATGGATGCAAGCAGGGGGATGATGACCACGGGCATCAGGCCCCGCAGCCAGCGGGCGACCTGCCAGGTGCCGATCAGGTGTGCGATGTAGCCGGCCAGCAGGCCGCCCACGATGCCGCCGAGGAAGCCGGCCCCCATGAATCCGGCTACGGCGCCTGCAACGAAGCCCGGGGCGATGCCGGGCCGGTCGGCAATGGCGTAGGCGATGTACCCGGCCAGCGCCGGGACCAGGAAGCCCATGGACAAGGCACCGATTTTGAAGAATACGGTGCCCAGATAGAGGGCCAGGTTCCCGTCAGGGAGGTTGAAAAGGGTGTTGTTGGCCAAAATGTCATTGGCCTTCGTGCCAAGGGCGATGTCGAAACCCGCCAGCAGGAAGCCCAGGGCGATGAGCAGGCCGCCGCCGGCAACGAAGGGAATCATGTAGCTGACGCCGGTCAGGAGCGCGCGCTTCAGTTTCTGGCCGATGTGCTCGCCCTTCTCGCTGGCTTCCCGTTCTGCCTGCTCCTCGGCACCGAAGTGGGGGACGCGGCGTGCGTGCGGGTCTGATGCCGCGGCGAGGGCTTCCTGGACCATTTTGGCGGGCTCGTCAATGCCGCGCTTCACCGGGGCGTTGATGACTGGCTTGCCGGCAAAGCGTTCCTTGCCGCGCACGTCCACGTCCACCGCGAAGATCACGGCGTCGGCGGCGGCGATAACCGCCGGGTCCAGCGGCTTGGCGCCGGAGGAACCCTGGGTTTCCACCTGCAGGTCAACGCCGGCTTCCTGGGCTGCGGCCACCAGGGAATCAGCGGCCATGTAGGTGTGGGCGATGCCGGTGGGGCACGCGGTCACTGCCACGAGCCGCTTGGGCCCCCCACCATTGGTTGAGCTTGCCGGTGCCGCGTCTGCAGGGCCGGCAGCCGCAACCGCGGACGCACCCGACTGGCCGCTGGCATTCAGCGTCCCGGTGGTCGAGCCTGCTGAAACCGCGCCTGCCGGCACTGCATCAGCGGGGGAAGCGGCTGCATGGGCGGGCTTGTCCGCTAGTGCGCCGTCCACCAGTTCCACGATTTCTTCCCGGGATGCGGCATTGCGCAGGGCTGCGGTGAAGTCCTTTTTGATCAGGGACCTCGCGAGCTTGGACAGCAGCTTCAAATGTTGCTGGTCCGCGCCGTCCGGGGCTGCGATGAAGAAAATCAGGTCGGCCGGGCCGTCCTTGGCACCGAAGTCCACCTTGGGGTTGAGGCGGGCCATGGCCAGGGTCGGTTCCGTGACTGCTGCGGAGCGGCAGTGGGGAATGGCGATGCCGCCGGGGATGCCCGTGGCGGTCTTCTGTTCGCGGGCAAAGGCATCCGCAAAGAGGCCTTCGACTTCCGAGGCGCGTCCGGTGGCGGCCACTTTGCTTGCCAGGTGCCGGATCACGGCCTCGGGGGTACTGCCCAGGTTCTGGTCGAGGTCGACCAGTTCCGTGGTGATGAGCTGGGTCACTGTCAATCCTTTCGAAGGGCCGTGATGGTTACGGCATCCGGTGTGGTTTGGTGGACTGCCGGGACAGTGGAACCCGGCAGGGAAGCGGCGGCGGCACCGTGGGCCACCGCCTGGCGAAGGCAGTCGGCCGGGGCGGCGCCCTGGCCGTGGGCGAGCAGGTAGCCGGCGAGGGCAGAGTCGCCCGCGCCGACAGTGCTGACCGCGGCGACCGGCGGGTGCGTGGCCAGCCACGCGCCGTCGGCCGTTACCAGGACAGCTCCCTTGGATCCGAGAGTTGCCAGCACAGCACCCACACCGGAACGTACGACGGCGGCGGCTGCTGCTGCGGCTGCAGCCGGGTCCGCTTCAAGTTCGTCAGCGGTGGCCGGGGAGGCGAAGCCGGCTGAGGCAGCCAGCTCCGCCAGTTCTTCGGCATTGGGTTTGAGGAGGTCCGGCTTTCCCGAACCATCGCCTGCCTCGCCGCTGGAAACAGCGGCGGCAAGAGGGGCGCCGGAGGAGTCCACAGCGATCCGCGGGGCATTTCCGTTAGCCTCGGAGCGGAGTCGGCGGGCCACGGTGGCGTAGTAGTCGGCGGGGAATCCCGGGGGAAGCGATCCGGCAAGGACCACCCAGCTGGCGCCGCGGGAGCTCTCGAGCAGCAGCTTCATCAGGGCTTCCTGCTGGTCCGCGTCGAGCAGCGGCCCGGGCTCATTGATCTTGGTGGTGACCCCGCCAGGCTCAGTGAGCGCAACGTTGGTGCGGAGCGGCTCGCTGATGGGGAGGGACACGAAGGGCACTTCGCTCTCGCGCAGGCCGGCCAGCACGGGATCGCTGTCCGCGCCGGGAAGGACCGCTACCGACTCCAGGCCGGAGGCCACCAGGGCGCGTGAGACGTTGACGCCCTTGCCACCGGATTCCTGGCTGACGGAGACGGCGCGCTGCACTTCGCCGCGTTCCAGCGGGCCGGGGAGCGCCACGGTCCGGTCCAGGCTCGGGTTGGCTGTGAAGGTGACAATCATGCGATCACCACATCTACGCCGGCTTCTTCGAGGGCGGCTGCAAGTTCCGGTCCGGGTTCGCTGTCTGTAATCAAAGTGTCCAGATCTTTCAGGGAGGCGAACTGGACCAGGGTTTCCGTGTCCAGTTTGGTGGAATCGGCCAACACCACAATGCGGCGGGCCGAACGGACGAAAGCTGCCTTGACGGCGGCTTCTTCAGGATCGGGAGTGCTCAGGCCAAAGGTTGCGTGGATGCCGTTGGTACCGATGAAGGCGATGTCCGGCCGAAACCTGCTGGCAGAGTCCACAGTTGCCTGGCCTACGGCAACCTGGGTAATTCCGCGGACCCGGCCGCCGAGGACCTCCAGGGCAATCCCGGGGATGCTGGAAAGCTTGCCCGCGATGGGCACAGCGTGGGTGATCGCGACCAGTTCCGCCCGTGGTTCAAAGAAATCGGAGGCCTCGACGGCGGTGCGCCGGGAGAGCAGGTCCGCCAGCACCTCGGTGGTGGTGCCGCCGTCGATCAGGACGCTGCCGCGTGATGTGCGGGGGATCAGGGCCAGGGCGGCCTCGGCGATCCGCATCTTCTGGTCCGGCCGCTGGATGGCCCGTTCGTTGATGCTTTCCTCGGTGGTGCTGAAGCGGTCTGCCGCCACGGCGCCGCCGTGCACGCGGCGGACCGTCCCGGCGTTTTCCAGGGTGGCAAGATCCCGGCGGACGGTTTCGGTGGTGATGCGGAAGCGCTCGGCCAGGAGGGTCACGCTGACCCGGCCGGTGCCGGCTACAAGCTCGGCAATCTTCTGCTGGCGCTCCTCGGCGAACACATACCCTCCGTTGCGTAAGGCTTGATGGTGCGGCTGCTGATACTGCTGTTTCATTCGTACAGCATTCCGCTGGTGCGTGACAGGCATCACACGATGTTGAGTTACTTGACTTTATCTTTGTTTCTGTTGGTTTGTCAACGGAAACCCACACGAAACAATATGGTCGTTCTTCCCCACCCAATGGAGACGGCCCTGCCGGGTGAGAGCGACCACCAAAAGCGGGTTGATACTGGTGAGGCCAACCCACCCCCGTTCCGGAAGGGGGTACTACAGTGGAGGCATGGCTGCCAGCCGTAATCCGCTCGAGGAGCTGCGCGAAACCATCGGCCATCTGGCCGATCAGCTCAAGCTGCCCGGTTCTGAGCGCGTCGACGAGCTGGTCGGCGATCTGGTGGGTGCGAGGCCAGGGCCCGCCCGGCCGCTGTCCGAGTTGCAGGCCGAGCTCGACGCCCTGGTGGGGCTGGAGACCGTGAAGGAGCAGGTGCGGGCCCTCGTCGCACTGCTGCAGGTTCAGGCCCGCCGCAAGGCGCACGGCCTGCCTGAGGTGGCCACATCGCAGCACCTGGTGTTCCTCGGCAACCCGGGCACAGGTAAGACCACCGTGGCGAGGCTCCTGGCCGAGATGTACCGGGCTGTCGGCCTGCTGCAGAAAGGCCACCTGGTGGAGGTTGACCGTTCGGGCCTGGTGGGGCAGTACGTCGGCGCCACCGCCATCAAGACGGACCGGGTCATCCGGCGTGCGCTGGACGGCGTCCTGTTCATCGACGAGGCCTACGCGCTTGCCCCTGAGGACGGCCGGACCGACTTCGGACCCGAGGCGATCGAGGTCCTGCTTAAGCGGATGGAGGACCACCGCCACCGCCTGGTCGTGATCGTGGCGGGGTACCCGCGGCTCATGGAGTCCTTTCTGCTCTCCAACCCCGGGCTGCGCTCCCGGTTTGCCCGCGAGATCACGTTCCCCGACTACTCCGTGGACGCACTCCAGACGATCTTCCACCAGATGCTGACCCAGCACGAGTACACGCTGGAGCCGGACGCGGACCAGATGCTGCGGCGCATTTTCACGGGGCTCCACGCGGGCGAGGACTCCGGCAACGCACGCTTCGCCCGCACTCTGTTCGAGCAGGCCCTCAACCGCCAGGCGCTGCGGCTGTCGCTCGACGAGGAGCATAGTCTCGACGCGCTCGACCGTGAGGCCGTCATGATGCTCACTGCGGACGACATCGTGGGGGCCGCGCTGGCCTTGGGCGAGGAACCGGAGCCGGAGCCGGAACAGGCGCCGGAACCGGAGCAGCGGCGCTGGTGGAGCTGGCTGGTCTGAGGGATCTCCGGCAACCCGGCACGCCTTGCCCGGCCCGGCTTCACGTTTCTTTTCAACCTGCCTCGTTAGGCTGAGGCGATGCAAACAGTTGTGTGGTCCAAGCCTGAGGGTGAGCGGGCAGGGACTCCGCTGCTGGTGATGATGCACGGTTACGGCACCGACGAATCACGGATGGTCCGGCTCTTCGAGTACCTGCCGGCGGAATTCACCTGTGCGGCCCTCAGGGCTCCCATGGCCATTGGTGACCTCTATGGCTGGTTCCTGCTGGATTACTTCCTGACCAATGACTTTGCAGATGTCATCAAGGCCTCGAGCGCTGTCCAGACCTGGATCAATACCGTCAAGGGACAGCACACCAGCGTGAGCCTGCTCGGTTACTCACAAGGCATGGCGATGGCCAGCACGCTGCTGCGCCTCCACCCGAAAGACTATGTGGCCGTGGTGGGGCTTTCCGGGTTTGTCCTGGAAAATGAGCTGCTGTCGCTCACCGAATCCTTCGACACCAAGCCGCCCTTCTTCTGGGGGCGGGACAAGGCCGACCTCGTCATCAATGAGGACGCTGTGGCGTACACCGAAGAGTGGCTTCAGAACAACACGCTCCTTACCGCCAGGACCTACCCGGGGATGGGGCATGCCATGTCCAAGACGGAGATGGTGGACGTGAGTGCTTTCCTGCGCCATTACGTGCTCAAAACAAACGGACCTGCACCAACGTGACCCCACCCTGGGCCGAAGGTGAAATTCGTCACACGAAGCGGCCCAGGAAAAAACAGTTGCCAGCAAAATTTGTAAGCGCTTACACTCGTTCTCGGCCGTCCTATCGGCCCTGAGCTGGGCGGATAAGGAGATCAGCGCGGTGCGGACGGTTTTCGGCGGCCGGATGAGGGCTGATGCCCTTGGCTTGGCCTCCCGTAACGAAGGTTCCGCTGGCTTGTCCTGTACGGGGCAGCACGTCCATGATAGTGGAGGACGATCAGCAAGCTTGCGGCCGCCGCGTTTCCCGTGGCGCCGGTTGCCTTCCGCAGTTGCATGTCGCCAGGGCATCGAGGCCTCACCTTTTTCAAGCATCCCCGCCTTCGAGGCTGCCCGCCGTCCTGAAAGGACACCGCACCGCTGATGACCGAAAATACGGCTACAGACAACGTCGCCCCCGGACTTGCCGCTTGGGCCGGCGCCTCTGCGATCCTCTTCGATCTTGACGGTGTGCTCACCCCCACAGCCACTGTGCACGAGCAGGCGTGGCAGGAACTGTTCGAAAGCTACCTCGCGCTGCACCCGCAGGCTGCCGGCTACACCGCAAGCGACTATTTCGACCACATCGACGGGAAGCCGCGCTTTGACGGCGTCAGGGACTTTCTCGCCTCCCGCGGAATAGTGCTTCCCGAGGGTCCCACTGACGACGACCCCGCCAACATCACCGTGCAGGGCCTGGGCAACCGGAAGAACAGGATCTTCAACGACATCGTGGGCGCCGGCGTCGAGCCTTTCGAGGGTTCCGTGCAGTTCCTTGGCGCCGTGCTGGACCGCGGACTCAAGGTCGCCGTCGTTTCTTCCTCCCGCAACGCACCGGCCGTCCTGAAGGCCGCCGGACTGAGCAGCCACTTTCCGGTGGTGGTGGACGGTGTGGTGGCAGCCAGGGAGAACCTGCCCGGCAAGCCCAGCCCCGCCACCTACGAATACGCCGCCGGGCTCCTGAACCTGCCCACTGAGCAATGCGTGGTGGTGGAGGACGCAGTCTCCGGTGTCCAGGCCGGAAGCGCCGGGTCGTTCCACTCCGTAGTCGGCGTTGACCGCGGTGCCGGACGCCAGACACTGCTCGACGCCGGAGCCACCGTGGTAGTCAACGAGCTCAACGAACTCCTGTAGGCAGTGCTGCCGGTACCGGCACCCCCATCCCGGTGACGGGACACCACGAATTTCTCAAGTAGCAGTAAGCAGCAACCCAGGCTGCCGCGCCAACAGCGGCCAGAGAAAGCTGCCCTCATACACGCACAAGGACCTCAACACCATGGCTCTGATCTCAGCGGACCGCGAAAGGTTCCCCAACACACCCTGGCAACTGGTGGAAACACGCCACGAACAGGCTACCCAGGGGACACTGGAAACCCTTTTTGCGCTGGGAAACGGCCACTTGGGCATCCGCGGCGCACACTGGGCGGCAGCTGACTCCGACCTGCCCGGCAGCTTCATCAACGGACTGCATGAAATCTGGGACATCAAGCACGCTGAAAACGCCTACGGGTTCGCCCGCACCGGCCAGCGCATCCTGTACATCCCCGACGCCAACAACTTCACCGTCAACATCGACGGGGAAACCCTCAGCCTCGCCGAATCCGAGGTGCTGGGGTACCGGCGCTCCGTTGATTTTTCCACCGGCGTTTACGAATGCCGGATCACCTGGCAGTGCCGCTCCGGCGCGACCGTCACCACCACCGAGCGGCGCGCCGTGGGCTTCGTTTCGCGGGGGGCCCTTGGCATCTCGCTGGAGGTAGCCACCGACCGGGATGTGTCGGTAGACGTCACTTCCTCCGTGATCAACCGCCAGGACCAGCCGGTGGAGGACCACTCCGTCCACGATCCCCGCCGCGCAGGCCGCCACGCCGGTCGCGTACTGCTGCCCCTGCGCCTCGACGGCGGGGACGGGTCCCTCCGGCTGGCGTGGGAGGCGGCAGAATCGAAGCAGCGCGTGGGCGTCGCGGTGGACCACTGGACCTCCGCAGGGCACCAGCCCTTCGATACCCTCGTGGACCAGGATGACAGCAGCGTCCGCTACGTCCTGGCGGTCAGCGCGGACGAGCCGTTCCGCCTGGAAAAGAGCGTCAGCTACGCGGCCGGCCCTGCGATCCAGGACCCCTCTGTTGACCCCGCCGCGGTGGCAGAAAAAAGCCTGCGTTCGGTCCAGGACATCTTCGCCGAAAGCGAAGAGCACTACCGCCGCTACTGGGCCACCTCGGACATCGTGGTGGCCGGCCAGCCTGAACTGCAGCAGGCCATCAGGTGGAACCTGTTCCAGCTGGCCCAGGCAACCGCGCGTGCGGACGTTGCCGGGATTCCCGCCAAGGGCGTCACCGGTTCCGGCTACGAGGGCCACTACTTCTGGGACCAGGAGGTGTACATCCTGCCGTACCTGACGTACACCAACCCGGATGGCGCCCGCCAGGTACTGGAGTTCCGCCACGGCATCCTTCCCGAAGCCCAGGTCCGGGCAAAGGAACTCAGCGTGGACGGTGCGTTGTTCCCCTGGCGCACCATCAACGGGCTCGAAGCCAGCGCCTACTATGCCGCAGGCACCGCCCAGTTCCACATTGCCGCCGCCATCGCCTTTGCCACCAACCGGTACGTCTGGGCTACGGGGGACGCAGCCTTCCGTGACGGGATGGGCGCCGAGCTGCTGATCGAAACCGCGCGCATGTGGTTCTCGCTGGGCTTCTTTGGCAAGGACGGGCTCTTCCACATCCACGGCGTGACCGGGCCGGACGAATACACCGCCGTTGTCAACGACAACCTCTACACAAACGTCATGGCGCGTTTCAACCTGCGGGCTGCCGCTGCGCTGGAGCACGCCGGCGTCAGCCAGGAGGAGCGGCAGCTGTGGGAGGCGGCGGCGAACCGCATGCAGCTGCCGTTCGACGAGCGCATGCAGGTCCACTCGCAGGACAACGACTTCATGCACCTCGAACCCTGGGACTGGACCACGCCCCGTTCGAAGTACCCGCTGCTGCTGCACTTCCACCCCCTGGTCATTTACCGGCACCAGGTCCTGAAGCAGGCGGACACCGTCCTGGCGATGTTCCTGCAGTGGCAGGACTTCAGCGCCGGGGAAAAACAGCGGGCCTTCGACTTCTACGACCCGCTGACGACGGGCGATTCAACACTCTCCGCCTGCGTCCAGGGCATCATGGCTGCCGAGGTAGGGTACTCCCGCGAAGCACTTGAGCACTTCACCAACGCGGTGTTCATCGACCTGGACGACACCCATGGCAACACCATCGACGGCGTCCACATCGCCTCCACCGGGGGAGTGTGGAGCTCCCTCGTCTGCGGGTTTGCGGGGCTAAGGGACCAGGGGCCGGTCCCGTACTTCGATCCGCGCCTGCCCGCCGGCTGGGAAAGCCTGGCGTTCCACCTCAAGATCCGTGGCCGTTTGCTGCTGGTCCAGCTCGACGCCGAAGCCATCACCCTGACAGTCCAGGACGGCAGTGCCCTTGAGGTGGACGTGCGCGGCGGCCTGCTCAGCGTGGGCGCCGAGCCCGTCCGGGTGGCACTTGAGCCGGTGCCGGAACCGGAACCCACGGTCTTCCCCAGTGGACATCCGACGGCGAGCATTCCGGTAGTGCGCGCCAACAGCTAGGTAACGCCCGGCCGGCGACCAGCGCCGCCGGGCGGCTTAGTCTCCGGCCGCCGTCGACCGTTCCTCAACAGGAGCCCTGTCCAGCGGGTGCGCCAGTTCGTCGTCGGCCATGTGTGCCACCGCCATGGCGATGACCGCCATGACGGGGCATACGAGGCCTGCCACAAGGAAGATCAGCCAGAGGGGCAGGACCTCGGCGGCCGGCCCTGCCAGGGCCATGGACACGGGCATCAATGCAAGCGACACAAAGAAGTCCAGGCTGGAGACCCTCCCCAGAAGATGGGGCGGGACGCGCCGCTGGAGGAGCGTGCCCCAGATGACCATGCCCACGCTGCCGGTCACGCCCCAGATGAACAGCGCGGCGGCGACTGCCCAGAAGCTGTTCATGATCCCGACGGCGGCCAGCGGCAGGCTGCCCGCACCCCAGGACACCATCATCACCGTGAGGTAGCGACGCGGAAGCCTCAAGGACGCTGTGACCAGCGATCCCAGGGCCGCGCCCAGGCCCATCACGGCGAGGAGGAAGCCGAACATGCGCGAATCGCCGTCCAGTTGGTCGCGCACCACAAACGGCAGCAGCACCTCGATGGGACCCATCAGGAACAGGACCGAGATGCATGCCCAGAGCAGGGTCCACAGCAGCCACGGTGTGCGCAGTGTGTAAATAACACCCTCACGCAGGTCCTGGAGGAACGATGGTTTGCCGCGCTCGGCCCCCGCTGCGAACGAACCGTCCTCGGCCCCGTTGACTGGCGCGTCCAGCGCGTGCTGGCCCAGGAAGTTGAGGATGATGAAGGCCGAGAGATGGCAGACGGCCACTGCCGTCACGGCGTGTGACGGCGAGAGGGCAGCCACAACGATGCCCGCCACGGCGGGACCGGCAGCCTGCTGGAGCACCGGCCGCATGGAACCCTCCACACCGTTCGCGGCGAGCAGGTCCTCGGCAGGAAGGATGCGCGGCAGGATGGCCGAGTAGGCGGGGAAGAAGAAAGCGGCTCCGACACCCAGCACAAAGGCGCCTACGGCCAGGTGCCAAAGTTGCAGCCACCCTGTCAGGGCAAGCCCGCTGACGGCGGCGATCACGGCAAGGTTTGTTCCTTCCACAGCAATGATCAGGCGGCGCTGCGGTATCCGGTCCGCCGCGATTCCGCCGGCCAGGAGAAAGGCCACCAGGCCAACACTGCCGGCGGCCGCCACCAGGGACAGCTCGAGCGGTCCGCCGCCCAGGTGGATCACCTGGTAGACCATGGCCACGGCCCACATGCCGGAGCCAAAAATGGAGATTGCCAGCGCCGAAATCAGGACCCGGTACTCGCGGTGGGCAAACGGCCGCAGGGCTTTGGGAGCGGGCATAGGGTTAAGTCTAGGCTTTGGGCGCAGACCCGGGACAGCGGGCCGCTGCCCCCCGTCACCACGTGGGGACGGTGCCGTGGCCTAGTGTTAAGCAACCTTAGTATTAGGAAAGGCCGCACCCGACGCGGCCGGCGAGACCAACAGAGGTGACTATGGCCAGGCGCAGCAATCCCGCAGTACGAATCGCACACGAAACCGCCCACAACGCCGTTTTTGACGCGGACGGCAAACCCAAGCCCGGCGTGCACAACACGCTCCTGAAGGCAGTGGAGATCCAGCGCCCGCTGGTCCTGGCCTACATCCGCAGGCTGCAGCGCAAGCACCCGCGTGCCACGGCCGCCCAGCTGGCGGACATCCTGGAGCGCGACTACCTCCGGGCCGTCACTGGCGGCGGGGCGGTAGTGGGCGCCACCGCGGTTGTCCCCGGTGTTGGCACCGTGGCCTCCCTGGGCCTCTCCGCGGCCGCGACCGTTGGATTCCTGGAAGCCACCGCACTTTACGCCACCTCACTTGCAGAACTGCACGGTATCCGCCTGACCAACCCGGAGAAGGCCAGCACCATGGTGATGGCCCTGATGCTTGGTGAGGAAGGCACCGCCTTGCTCGGAACGCTCAGCGGCCAGGCCGCGGGCAACGGCGTCAGTGCCTCCAGCGCGTGGGGCAACGTGCTCTCGAAATCGATGCCCGGCTTCGGTTCAGTCCGGAACCGGATCCAGAAAGCCTTCCTCAAGAACCTCCTCAAGCGCCAGGGCACTGCGCTGTTCGGCCGGGCGCTGCCGTTCGGCATCGGCGCAGTGGTGGGCGGAGCCGGTAACCTCATGATGGGGCGGGCAGTGGTGTCCAACGCGAAGGAAGCGTTCGGCCCGATGCCGGACACCATCCCCGGCGAACTCAATGCCGCCGCACCGGACAACCTGACGCTGGAAGGCAACAACCTTGGATCTCAACGCTGACCTCGGCGAATCATTCGGCTCCTGGAACATGGGGGACGACCCCGCCATGTTCCGGCTGGTCACCAGCGCCAACGTGGCCTGCGGTTTCCACGCGGGAGACCCCGTCACCATGCTGGACAGCTGCAGGGCCGCCTATGAGCTGGACGTCACCGTCGGCGCGCACGTTGGCTACCGGGACCTTGCCGGCTTCGGCCGCCGCTCGCTGGACATGTCCTTTGACGAATTGTTCGGCGACGTGCTGTACCAGCTCGGCGCGCTCGACGGCGTCGCGCACGCTGTGGGCGCCTCCGTTGACTACGTGAAGCCGCACGGTGCGTTGTACAACCGGTTGGTCCGCGACGCAGACCAGGCCTCGGCAGTGGTGGCGGCAGTGAACTCCTACGACCCCGGGCTGCCCATCCTCGGCCTGCCCGGTTCGGAGCTGCTGAAACAGGCCAAGGAAGCCGGCCACCCCACCTTCATCGAAGCCTTCGTGGACCGCGCCTACCTGGCTGACGGAACCCTGGTGCCGCGCTCGCAGGAGGGCGCTGTCCTGCACGACGTCGACGCTATTGTCGAGCGGGCGGTGCGCATGGCCACCAAAGGTGAGGTGCTGGCCGTGGACGGGACCCTGGTCGGGGTGCGGCCGGACTCCTTATGCATCCACGGCGATACCCCGGGCGCCGTCGGGATGGCTGCAGCAGTCAGGGCCGGCCTTGAATCCGCCGGCGTTGAACTGGAGTCCTTCGCCTAGATTCCCCGCAACGCGGAGATGCTCCGGCCCGGCCCTCAGCAGGCTGCGCCGGAGCATCTGTGCGTTGTGGGGGTTCTGTCCGCGCCAACGACCCGGGCAATTACCCAAAGATCAGGTGCGCCACCGTGAAGATCGTGAGCCCGGCGAGTGCACCCACCACGGTGCCGTTGATCCGGATGAACTGCAGGTCCTTGCCCACCTGGAGTTCAATCTTCTGCGAGGTTTCCTCTGCATCCCAGCGCGCCACGGTATCGGTGATGACCCCGGCAATGTCGGAGCGGTACGTCCGCACCAGGTAGCCCGCCGCGTCGCCGATCCAGGCGTTGACCTTTCCGGCGAGTTCCGGATCGTTGACCAGGCGCGAGCCAAAGTCGCGGACTGCTGCCTTGAACCTGATGGTCAGGTCGCTGTCCGGATCGTCGACGGCCCCGAGCAGCGCGTTCTTGACGGTGCCCCAGGTGCGGAAGGCGAGTTCCCGCACCTCCGGATCGCCGAGGACCTGTGCTTTGATGTCCTCGGCGCGGGCGATCATGGCCGGATCGTGCTGCAGGTCCTGAGCCAGGTCGTTCAGGTACTTGTCGATGGACTGCCGCACCTCGTGGTTCGGGTCAGCCTGCACTGCGCGGACGAACTTGAGGAGTTCCACGTACACCTTGTCGCCTACCATGCCGTCCAGGAACTGCGGAACCCAGGTGGGGGAGCGGTCCGAAACCAGGTGGGTGACGGTGTGGTGGTTGTCGTCCACCCAGTCCGCGGCCCTGTCCACCAGCAGGTCCACCAGTTTGTGGTGGTGCCCGTCGTGGAAGATCCGCTCCGCCATCCTGCCCACGGGAGGTCCCCACGGCGGAGTCAGCAGATGCTTACGGACCATGCCCTCAATGACCGCCTGGACGTCGTCGTCATTCAGGACCTTGAACACGCCCCGGATGGCGGCGGCACCCTCCTTCGCTACCCGCTCGGCCCCGGCCGGTGTGGCAAGCCACTGGCCGGCCCGGCGCGCGATGTTCACGCTGGCCAGCTTGTCCTGGACCACCTGCTCGGAGAGGAAGTTGGTTTCCACGAACTCGCCCAGCGAGGCCCCGATCTGGTCCTTCCGGCGCGGGATGATCGCGGTGTGCGGAATCTTGATGCCCATGGGGTATTTGAAGAGGGCGGTGACGGCGAACCAGTCAGCCAGTGCGCCCACCATGCCACCCTCAGCCGCAGCGCGCACATACTGGAGCCACGGGTACTCCTTCTGCAGTGCGAACGCGAACACAAAGATCACTGCCATGGCCACAAGCAGCCCCAACGCCAACAGCTTCATTTTCCGCAGCGCTGCCGCTTTTTCCGCGTCCCCCTCGCCAAGGTGGCGGCCGACGGCGGGACCGGCCGCCGGGCCCATCCCGCGGGGCGGGGCCAAAGGAGTAGGACTGTTGGGTGCTTCCCGGGTAGTTGACTCAGAGTTCACCTGCATGTGCCAAGCCTAGTCCCGCAGCGCCGGGCAGGTCGGCTACCGTGTCTCCATGACTACCGACGAGTCAGTGCCGCAGCGGCCGCTGGTCTTTGCCCACCGCGGCTCAAGCGCCGCCTTTGCCGAACATACCCGCGCGGCCTACCTGCAGGCGCTCGCCGACGGGGCGGACGGGGTGGAGTGCGATGTCCACCTCACGCGCGACCAGCACGTCATCCTCCTGCACGACGCCAACCTGGACCGCACCTCGGACGGCACCGGGCCGGTGGCCGAGCGGACCCTGCGGGAGCTGCGCCGCCTGGACTTTTCATCGTGGAAGGGTGCGCGCATCCCCGAGATTTACGGTGCCCAGTCCGAGCAGTTCCTGACCCTTTCCGAACTGCTTGAGATCCTCCGCGGCGCCGGACGTCCTGTGGGGCTGGCCATCGAGCTGAAGCACCCCAGCCCGTACCAGCTCAAGCTGGAGGACCGCGTGCTCGAAGTCCTCCGGAGCGAGGGGTGGGACGCCAAAAGCTCAACTCTGGACAACATTGCGGTGACGTTCATGAGCTTCAGCCCCGAATCTGTCCGCCGCCTGCTGCGGTCGGTACCGGCCGGGTACATCTGCCAGCTCGTGGATGATGTGGACGTGCGGGAGCTCCGTGAAGAGATGGGGTTGGGACTGATCACTGGCGGTGCGATCGCCAACGTGTTGAAGGCTGCGCAGCTTGAAGGTGAGCGCATCCTGGACCACGGCGAGGTTGGGCTGGCCGGTCCCGGAGTGGATTATGTCCGCCAGCACCCGGCCACCATCCGGCGGTGGCTGGAGCGGGGCCGCCGTTTCCGGGTGTGGACCGTGGACTCGGAGCAGGACGTGGCGCTCTGCCAAGGCCTGGGCATGCACGAGATCACCACCAACGTGCCGGCCCGCGTCCTCAGCCAGCTGCAGGTCGCTTCATCGCAGGCCGGGTAGGCCTGGCGGAGAATGCGGGAAGCCTGGCCGTTTCAGCGCCCCGCCACGCTTGTGGTTGAGTGGAGCCATGCCTTTTCCCCGGTCCGGCCGGGCCCGCCAGAGCCTTTCCGCTGCAGCCATGAGCGCCCTGCTGCTGGTGAGCGCCATGAAACACTTCCGCGATCCCGGCTTCTACCGCCAGGTAGTGCCCGACTACCTCTGCCTGATCGACCCGCAACAGCAAGGAACGGGGCACGTCGGCGCTGAGGCCGGCGCTGTTCCCGCCAGTGGAACTGCTGCCTTCGACGGCGGCCACAAGTCCAGCGCCGGTCGGCCCTTCGCCGTCATGACCAGGGACGAATGGATTGCGGTGAGCGGCCTGCTGGAACTGGCAGCCGCCGTGGTCATCCTCGTCCCGGTGACGCGCAAAGCGGCCGCAACCGCCCTCACCGCCATGTTCACCGGATTTCTGGCCGGTCATGCCGATGCCCTTCGCCGGGCCTACGGACCGCAGGGGACGCCGATGCAGCGCAAGGTGCACACCCTGCGCTTCCCGCTCCAGGCGCCGCTGATCCTCTGGGCGTGGAGCCTCCGCAGCCCGGGCTCGAGTCCGTGGCGGTGAAACTTCCGGCGTCCCCTGCCGTGCGTGTGGGACTCTCCATCAGCGTGGCCACCGGGCTGTACGGGATATCCTTCGGCGCACTCTCCGTCACCTCCGGGCTTGACTTCTGGCAGACCATGGCGCTGAGCCTGCTCCTGTTCAGCGGTGGCTCGCAATTCGCCTTCATCGGGGTAGTGGGCGGAGGCGGCTCAGGCATCGCAGCGATGAGCGCAGCCACCCTTTTGGGTATGCGCAACGGCATCTACGGCATGCAGCTCAACGCCCTCCTGCACCCCACCGGGTGGCGCAAGTACGTCGCCGCGCAGGTAACCATCGATGAGTCCGCCGCCACCAGCACCGGCCAGACCGATCCCGCGGAGCAGCGCCGGGGTTTTTGGGCAGCCGGCATCGGGATCTACGTGTTGTGGAACCTCTTCACGGCGGTGGGGGCGCTCGCCGGAAGCGGGCTGGGGGACCCCCGGCAATGGGGACTGGATGGGGCAGCAGTGGCGGCGTTCCTGGCCCTTCTCTGGCCCAGGCTTAAGGGCCGCGAACCGATTGCGATTGCGGTGGTGTGCGCTGGGGCAACAGTGCTGGCCGTGCCGCTCGTGCCGGCCGGCGTGCCGATTCTGGTGGCGGCGGTTGTGGCCGCCCTTCTCGGCTGGTTCAGCCGCGGCCGGAGCGACGAGGGCCTGGAACCGGACGTGGAGCCGTACCGGGAGCACCACCGCCACGGGGCTCACCACAAGGAGGCCTACGACGAGCCCCGCAGTAAGGAGCCCGGCGGGCATGGCAAGGGCCACTACCCCGGCGGAGGAAGCAGTACTCCGGGGGCGGAGTCATGAGTCTCTGGGCATGGCTGCTGATTGCCTGTGTTCTGGCCTACGCGTGGAAGCTGGTGGGCTACTTCGTTCCGGCGAGGTTGCTGCAGAACCCCCGGATGTCGCGGGTTGCAGGCACCATGACGATCGGTTTGCTGGCGTCCCTGACGGTGGTTAACGCGGTGGCTTCAGGGCAGTCGCTGGCGGCTGATGCGCGGCTGGGTGCACTGGCTGCAGCAGCGATTGCGCTGGTGCTCCGGGCCCCGTTTCTCCTGGTGGTGGTGGCCGGAGCGGGAACTGCGGCGCTGCTCCGGATGTTGGGCTGGAGCTGAACCCCCGCCAAGAACATCACGCGGGTCCCTTTTCTTGCCCGTGGCGTGTTTGTACTATGGGATCGGCTAAGCAGTTGGCCCCGACGACCCGCATGAATGGTAACGATGGAAAATCAACTGCACGCGTCCGGGGCAAGGGCCGGAAGAACCCAGCAGCATAAGAATTCCCGATGGCGCGCGGGACTGCCCGCCAAACGCTTCTTTGCACGTTTCTCGAGTATTTCCGACGTCCCTGCCGAGGACTTGGAGGCCCTCTCCGAAAGTCTCAGGTTGGCCATGGACGTCGATCCGGCGTCGCAGGTTCCGGCGCTGCACGCCCTTGTGGGCCGGGAGATCCGGGCCAGGAGAGCGGCGGACAGCGACTAGCCGAGGCAGGACAAAGCAGGGCAAGGCAAGACAAAGCAGGGCGAGGCAACGAGAACTCAGGGCCGGTGAATCAGGAGACGTCCCGGCACTGGTCCCGGCGTCGTTAAGGGAAAGTGGTCAGGCTACCCCGTGCGCGGCGCGGTCTGGTTCACCTGACCGGCGCGAGCTTTCTTCAACTGCCAGCTCGTACCAGGCCTGAGCCCCGAACTCGGGCTCGGGGGTATCGAGGTTCTGGAAGAGGGCATCCAACAGTTTTGCCAGTTCCTCCGCCGGCAGGGTGGGAAGAACCTCCTCGGGGCCGCGCGGATCGTTGATGTAGTGGAAAAGCCTGGAACTGTTCATCGCGCTGCGGCCGCGGGCCGGAGGTGCAGGAACTGTGGCATGGGTGGCTCCATCTTGAAGGAACAGAGGCTGGCTGCGTAACCCACTTGAAGTGTATTGCACCCGCAGGAGGCCCACAATGGGGGATACCGGCGTCCCGAAGTCAGGATTCCTGGGGCTGGATCGGCTGCTGGCCGCTCAGCGAAGGAGCTGGCAGCGGCACATGGATTGGCAGCGGGCGGCTGGGCCGGACAGACCGGATGGCGTCCTCCACCAAGGCCAGCGGACGGCGCCACGCATCGGATCCGGGTTCCATCGTGTCCACCACTCCTATGAGCATTGCGAGCAGCCGGAACATGTCCGTCATGGAGATATCACTGCGCAGGCTTCCTTGGCCCTGGCCGCGTACCAGCAGCACGCCCATCGAGTCCATCAGCGAACCCGTGATGCCGGTCAGGAGTTCCCGGCGGCCGGCAACGGCTCCCAGGAGGTTGGCGTCCTCGCTGGCAGCGGCCATCAGGGCTTCCAGCACCCGCAGTAGTCCGGCGGCGGCGTCGATATCTGCCAGGGCGCCGTCCACGACGGGATCCACGGTGAGCCGCAGTTGCCGGTTGAGGGCTGCAAGCACCAGCTCTTCCTTGTCCGAAAAATTACGGAAAAGGGTTGCTGGACCCACCCCGGCTGTTGCTGCAATGGTCTGCAGTGGTACTTCCGGGCCAAACTCGCGGAAGCATTGGCGCGCCGCTGTGATGATCTTGTCCACGTTCCGCGCTGCATCGGCGCGGAGCGGCTTGCGGGCAACTGCGAGGCTCATGCCAAAAGGTTAGCAACGGAGCCTCCGGCGTTCACCGTTACTGGAGGGTAGGGGGTTTTGTGACAATGCCGCCGGGCTTCCTGCGCTGCGGTGCAGCCGGTGCCATGGCACACTGGGCTTCATGCTGCTTGCGTTTTCTGTCGCCCCGTCCGGTACCCCCACCGAAGGTGCCCGGCCCGCCGACGCTTCCGTTCACGACGCCGTTGCCGCCGCCGTAAAGATCGTCAGGGAATCGGGGCTGCCCAACAAGACCGACTCCATGTTCACCACCATCGAAGGCGAATGGGATGAGGTGTTCGACGTCGTAAAGCGCGCCACTGAGGCGGTAGGACATTACGGCAGCCGCGTTTCGCTGGTCATCAAGGCGGACATCCGGCCCGGCTACTCGGGGGAGCTGGCCGCGAAGGTTGAACGCCTCGAAGAAGCGCTTACCGACGGTTCCTGAACGCGGACGTGCCGGCCGCCGTCGTCGGCTAATAACTCTGGACCCGCGCGTGGCCGCGTGCCAAACTGTGCCCATGTTTGAGCACAAGCCCCGGCCGGAGTGGATTGCAACGGAGCAGTTCCTGTCCGACGTCGTAGTCCACCCGGATCCCGCCGTGCTCCGCGCAGTGCAATCCGCCGCCGCTTCAGGCATGCCGGCCATCGAAGTGGCACCAAATGCCGGCAAACTCCTCAAGCTTCTGGTTCAGCTCTCGGGCGCCCGCCGGATCCTGGAAATAGGCACTTTGGCCGGTTTTAGCACCATCTGGATGGGGCAGGGCCTGCCCGACGACGGCACGTTGGTTACGTGCGAGTTCCTGCCGAAGCATGCCGAAGTGGCCTGGGCCAATATCGACTTTGCAGGCTTGGGGCAGAAAGTCGAGATCCGGCTCGGACCAGCCCTGGACACCCTGGCGGCGCTGGCGGAGGAGGACCGGGAACCTTTCGACTTCATCTTCATTGATGCGGACAAGGAGAACAACAGCCGCTACCTGGAGTGGGCCGTCCGCCTCGGCCGTCCGGGGGCGACAGTGGTTTTGGACAACACCATTTGGGAAGGCGCTGTGCTCGATCCCGGGATGGATCCGGTCAACGCGCAGGGAATTGTTGACGCCCTCAGGCTGCTGGGCGGGCATCCCAGGCTCGACGCCACAGTCATTCAGACAGTGGGCTCCAAGGGGTGGGACGGGTTCGCGCTGGCCCGTATCCGGTAGCTCCCGGAGCGGAACTGCCGGGCTGGCTGGGTGTCCGAATTGGTAAGTATGCTTAGATTTATTCGCCGGCTGGTCCGCAGCCGGGCCCGGAGCACCAGTGGAGGAAAATAATGAAAGCTTCGCCCAGCCTTGCCGGCAACCTGCAAATGGTGCTCACGGACCTCATTGAGCTGCACCTGCAGGGTAAGCAGGCCCACTGGAACCTCGTGGGCACCAATTTCCGCGATCTGCACCTTCAGTTGGACGAAATTATTCTGGCAGCCCGTCTCTTTGCCGACCAGACGGCAGAACGGATGAGGGCTCTGCAAGCCCTTCCGGACGGCCGGAGCAGCACGGTTTCGGCGGGCAGCCGGCTGGAGGAGTTTCCGCAAGGGCTGACCAGCACGAAGGACACCGTCGAACTCGTTACCGCACGGCTCGAACGCACGGTCCGGACGATGCGGGACGTCCATGATGAAGTGGACGAGGAAGACCCCACCAGCGCCGATCTGCTTCATGCCGCGATTGAACGCCTGGAGCAGCTGGCCTGGATGGTCAACGCCGAGACCATGGCCGCCACGGCCCCTGTCACGGAGCCTGCCTGATCCTTCCCCGGTGCCAGGAGAACGGGTACGGACACACGAAGAGGGGCTGCCGCGGTGTCCGCAGCAGCCCCTTGCCAGGCCCGGTTTTTGCCGGTCGGTTTATTCTTTCCTGAAAGCGTCCTTGATTTTTTCGCCGGCCTGTTTCAGGTCCGCTTTGGCCTGGTCCATCTGGCCTTCAGTGCGAAGGCCCTCGTCGTTGGTGGCCGCGCCGGTAGCTTCCTTGGCCTTGCCACTCAACTTTTCGGCGGCGTTGTCAATCTTGTCGTCCAAACCCATGGCGGTTCTCCCTTCGGCGGATGGCCGGCGGACGGTATACCGCCAGCCATGCCTTATGCTAACCAGCCGAAGGCAGCTCCGACAGGCCCGATCGGAACGTCAGACCAGGTCAGGCGCGCTGGCAACGATGTAGTCAGCAGCGGCTGGACCGGTCATGGACAAGTTGTTGCTGTCCGGGCTAATACCCTGTACCTGCAGCGCATCCCAGAGGGCTTCCGGAGCCTGAAGCGGGGCTTTTTGGAGCAGGCACCAGCTCGTGTAAAGCCCGTACAGCTCATCCCGTCCGAGGCCCAGTCCGGGTTCCCTGTCCGCGACGACTGCTTCGGCGATGAATTGTTCAAAATGTGTAGCAGGCATTGTTCGCTCATTCGGGGTCGACCGTGATGCCGCCGTATCTGCTTCAGCGGACCTGCAGGCTCCGGGAAGCCAAGCAGAGTAATCATGAAGGTATGGCAGCTGAGCTCACTTTGTCCAGTCGGGCAGTCGCGCCGCTGCATTCGAGGGGGCCGACGGCGACTGGGGGGACTGGCCTCGGTCTCAGAAGAGGCCATCTCACCGCCGACCCCGCCTTCGCCCCGGGCCACCTTGTTGACCCGGGAAACCTGAACAGGACCTCCAAGACAATTTTCCCCCATCTTGAAGGTCCTGCCTAGTCCCCGGAGACAACGGCGAACGCCTTCCTGCCGTTGTCTCCCTGGTCCCTCCGGTCAGTCGCGGCCCGTGCCGCGTTCGCGCAACTTGTCCCGCACCCGGTCGCGGTGAGGCTGAGCAGGCTGGTCGTCATTCCGGTCCTGGTCCCCGTTTTGGCCCGGTTCCGCATCCTTGCCGTTCTGCGCGCTGTACTTCTCACGCAGTTCCCGTCCGTGCTGGATGTCCTCTTCCTCCTGCTTCTGCATCTTCTCGCTCTTCTTGGTGTCGCGCGGCGGCAGCTGAATGGTCTCTTCAGCCTCGATGCCGGCCTGGAGCTGACGGCCCCGTTCCATCTCGGCGTCGAACTCAGCGCCGAAGAGCAAGGACATGTTCAGGATCCACAGCCACAGCAGCATTACGATCACGCCGCCCAGGGCGCCGTACGTCTTGTTGTAGTTGCCGAAGTTGCCCACGTAGAAGCCGAAGCCCAATGAAGCCAGCAGGAAGACGAACAGGGCAATTCCGGAGCCAAGGCTCATCCACTTGAACTTGGGCTGCTTGACGTTGGGTGTCGCGTAGTAAAGGACAGCGATGATCACGATGATGAGCCCCACCATGACCGGCCACTTGGCGATATCCCAGATGGCCAGGAAGACACCACTGAGGCCAATCAGGCCACCAACCGCTTCCGCCACGGGGCCGCTGAGCACCAGCATGCCGGCCAGGATCGCGATGATGACTACCGCCAGAAGGGTTACCACCAGCATGGTGCCGCGCAGCTTGACGAACGGCCGCCCCTCATCCACCTCGTAGACGCGGTTCATGGCACGGCCGAAAGCACCAACGTATCCGGACGCGGACCATAGAGCGGTGGCGAGGCCGAGGACCAGGGTCAATCCTGCCGCCGGTGCGTTTGCCAGGTCCGAAACGGTGCCGCTGACGGTGTTGACGGTCTCGGCAGGGGCGAAACCGCGCACGATCTGCAGCAGGGCATCGGTGGTTTTCTGCGGGTCGCCGAAGATTCCGATCAGCGAGACGAGTGCGAGTATGGCCGGGAACAGCGAGAGCACCGCGTAATACGTCAGTGCAGCAGCAAGGTCCGGACACTGATCCTTGCTGAACTCACGCAGCGTCTTCCTGGCAATGTATTTCCAGTTCGGCTTGTCCAGGTCCTTTGGGCTGTCCGGTTTCCGGGAATCATTTGGATCCGGCGCCTGGCGTGCTTTGGCCGTGCTGCTCTCGGATGCGTCATGAGTGGCCATGGGGTGTCCTCTCGATAAGGGTGCTTAATCCGAGAAGCCGGCTCCGCGCGGTGGCGGGGCCGGCCTCTCAGATGGTGCTCGTGCCTTTTTGTGCCGCGTTAGTGGCGGGTCAGGTGTTTTGGACGTTGGTTTTGGCGTCGGTGGCGCGGTCTTTGACGTCGGTGACGGCGCTTTGGCCTTCGTTTTTGACGTTTTGGGCGGCGTCAGCGGCGGTGGCCTTGACGCTTTGCATGGCTTCCTGGGCTGGTTCCTTCAGGTCCTGGACGACGTCTTTGGCGGCGTCGGTGACCTTTCCGGCCAGGGGTTCGGCAGCGGTTTTGAGCTGCTGGGCCGCTTCGCGTTCTTTTTGGCTGGCCGGGATCAGGGAGGAGATGAGCATCCCGGCGCCGAACGCGATCAGCCCGGCGGCCAGCGGGTTGCCCTGGGCCTGGGCTTTGACCTGTGCCGGGGCGTGGGAGATCGCGGTTCCGGCGTCGGAGAGTTTGGCGCTGACGTTGTCCTTGGCCCCGTGGAGGGTGTCACCGGTGCTGTGCAGGGCGTTCCCGGTGTGCCCGGTCCCGGAGGAGACCTTGTCCTGGACGGTGGAGGTGGCCGAGGTGACCTTGTCCTGGACGGTGGAGGTGGCCGAGGTGACCTTGTCCTGGACGGTGGAGGTGGCGGTGTCTGCTGCTCCCATGATTTTCTCCTTAACCCCGCTGACCGCGTCCTTTACTGTGCTTGTGACTTTGTCGGTCTGGCGCTGGACAACGTTGGCCGGGGTGACCTTGTCCGCGACCGCGTCCACGTTGGTGCCGAGGCGCGCACGGGTTTCTTCGATTTCCTGACGGATTGCATCCGGGTTATCGCTCATCGGTTTACCTCACCTGGTTTTAGGGTTGGGGGAATTTCAGAAAGTGTTTCGCCCGTCTGGGGCAGGCCCTGGATCTGTTTGAGTTCCTTGCGGCCGATCGAGGCCAGGACCGCGGCGATGATGCCCCAGATCACGGCGACGATCACAGCGGCCCAGCCCAGCGGCATCAGCGCGCCGAGGGCGAACATCAGGCCCAGGGACAGGAACACCAGGACGAAGTGCCCGGCCACGCCGGCGCCGGCGAGCATCCCGCCGCCCTTGCCTGCCTTCGTGGCGGACTGCTTCAGCTCGGCCTTGGCGAGGGCGACTTCCTGGCGCATCAGGGTGGACAGGTCCCGGGTGACATCACCGAGCAACTCACCCAGGGACGTGTTGTCCGCCTTCACATGCGCCTCACTCGGAGCAGGCTCCGGAATTTGGCTACTCATCAGAGTCCGCCTGCCTGCCCGCCGGCGCGGCGGTCGCGGGCGAGGGGGTCGTCATCCAGCGGATCAGCGGCAAGCCGGGGGTCACCCAAGGGGTCCTCGGCTGTCCGGGTTCCGGACCAAGGCTCCTCTTCCACCAGCTGGGGGCTGTCCAGCGGGCTGGCGGGACGCCCAGCCGCGGGATAGCTGCTGCCGGGCGCGCCGGCGTCGTAACCGGCTGTGGTGGCCGGACCGGGGAGCTGGACCGGGGGAGGAGGGACCGTTCCACCGGCAGGCGTGTAACCCTCGGTGTACTGGTCGCCGTAGGGGCTGGAGTACTGGCCGGCCAGTCCTGCCGTACCAGCAGTGCCGGTGGTGGATGACGTTTCGGTGGTGCCTGCGGTGAGGCCGCGGGTCAACCGGCCGGCCAGGACGCCGGCACCTGCGGCCAGCAGCAGGAACGTGCCGGGCTTGTTGCGGGCGAACCTCTGGACTTCACCGAGCAGGTCACCCGGCTGCTTGTTCTCAAGCCAGGACGCCACTGATTCGCTGCGCTGGGCCGCCTGGCGGATCAAGTCGCTGGCCAAGCCCTGCTGATCCGGTGCCTCGGCCATGCTCTGCAGCTGGCCCGAGATGGTCCGGATGCCTTCGGCGGCCTTCTGCTGCTGCGTTCCGGCCTGGCTGGAAAGCCCGGACTTCGCCTGGGACAGCAGGTCCTGGGCGGTGGACTTCGCTTCGGAGGCAACGTGGGCTGCTTCTTCCTTGGCGGTCTGGGCTACATTCTGCGCGGAGCCCTTCGCGGTGCGTGCAACATCAGCTGCTTCTTCCTTCGCTGCTTCCTTTCGGGACCCGGAGGCATCACCGGCGGGTGCATCTCCATATGGTGGAGTGGCGGCGGACGGGAAAGTGGTGGCGCTTCGCTCCCCTGGAATTCCTGTGGAGGCCGGCGGAGCCGTGTAGGCGGGATCCTCGGGCCATTGGTTCTCTGTCATCTTCGCTCTCTCTTTCCAAGAAGGCCGGTTGTTGATCAAGAACCAGCGATACTGGCCCTAAAATAATAAGCATGATTACTAATAAAAGGTAAGTACGCTTGCTAAGCGAGTTATAAACGGTTCCAAAATTGTCAGCCGGAATGGCTTTGCCGGCCCGGGTCACATCGAAGTGGAAGTGGTGGGTAATTTGGAAATAGCTCCGTGGGTTTGGGTATTGGTGGCCGTAGTTGTGGTGGTGCTGATTGTGCTGCTGCTGCTTGCAACAGGACGGCGCCGAAAGGCCATCCAGCAAAAGCGGGATGATGCGCATCGCCAAAAGGCGGCGGAGATCCGCCGTGAAGCCGAAGACAGGGAACTCGATGCCCGGGAGCGCGAAGCGAAAGCGACGCGGGCCAGGGCGGACGCCGAGCAGGCGCAGGTTGAAGCGGCCCGGTTGCGGCAACAGGCAGACCAGCAGGCAAATGAGGCCAAGGCCCTGCGCGACGATGTGAGCGAACGGACGCGGAAGGCGGACGAGCTCGACCCGGACGTCAGGGGCAGCCGTGACGGCGCGGGCAATAATACCCACCGGGGCGCCACTAATCCCGTGACCGCGGACCGTGAGGGTGCCCATGATGAATGGCGCAACGACGGCGCCAACCCCGGCCGGGGCGGCGCGCACGTGGATCGCGAGGACCCCCGTTCAGGCATCTGATCCGCCGGGGGCGCGCCGGCGGATGCACGCTGGAGCCTCACCTGGCTCCTGACAGTGTTGCCCGCCTCGGTTTCAGGGCGGGGGAGGGGCTGATTCCTTCCCCCGCCCCCAGGCCGTCCAGCACGTCCAGGACTGCCGCTACGGATGAAGTTTTCGCTTCCCAGCCCAGGATCCGGCGGGCCCGGCCGGTGTCCATCAAGGGGACTCCCGCTGCCATCTCCACCCAGCCGGAATCGGTGGGCAGCAGCCGGAGCCGCCAGGCAAGGCCCACTGCTTTGTGGAGCAGGCCCATTGGGATGGGGAGGATTCTTCGGGCCTGGACGATCCGCCCAAGTTCCTGGGGTGTCAGGACCGGCTCGGCGGCTATATTGAACGCTCCGGAAGCCCGTTGATCGATCACCCGCCAGTAGGCTTCCGCTACGTCGTCCGCGTGGACGGCCTGGAAAATCAGGTTATCCGGAGCGGGCAACAGTGGAAGCCACAGCCTCCTGGGCAGGAGCCGGGGGATCACCGGTCCCAAGAAGTACCTTCCGATCTCGCTTCCGGCGTCACGTTGGAAGATGAGCCCTGGCCGGAGCCGTGCGACGGCGATCCCCGGCTCCGCGGCCGCAAACCCGTCAAGGAGTTTCTCCTGCTCCGCCTTGTGGCGGCTGTAATGCGATCCCGCCATGCCCCCGGCAGGCCACGCCTCATCCATGCGCCGGTCCTTGGGGGCCTTGCTGTAGGCACCGACGGACGACGCGCAAACGATCTGCTTGACCCCGGCCTTCCGCGCCGCTTCCAGGACATTGGCTGTTCCTGTCACGTTGGTCCGGTACAGCTGGTCGAGGTCCCGGTTCGGCTGGATTTGCCAGGCCAGGTGGACAACGGCGTCCACTCCTGACAGGGCCGACTCCAACTTCGGGCGGTCGCGTTCCAAACCAACATCCAGCGTGTGCCATTCAACTCCCGCATAGGGTGCCCGTGAGGTGTCGGGCAGGCGCCTGCTGATCCCTGTCAATTGCAGGCTCCCAGGCTTCGCGGCAAGCTGGCCCTGGAGGTTCCGCAGCAGTGCTGTTCCGGCGTTTCCGCTGGCTCCGATAACGGCAATATGCATGGCAAAGGCTCCTTGGCGGGGGTGTGCGGATCGTCTTACATGCCGAGCCTAATACCGCCAAGGATTGTTTTATAAGCAACCTTATGATTTCCTACTGCTAAGTCTTGCCGCAGGCTTCGGAACCAGACTGAGGGAACCAAACGACAATGCCCGAACCACTGACCGCGCTTGCCGTGGACGTTACGCCGGTCCATGATCCATGCCCCGAAGCCCCTCAGGGCCGCTCCTCCGCCAAGGCGGGGCGGTTGCGGGAGACCTTCGAAAATGACCTCGTCCTGAGCTACCTGGACCTTGCCGAGGCCTTGGCCGCCCGCTTCGAAGCCCGGGGCCGGGAACGGGCAGACCTCAACCAGGTGGCCTATCTCGGCCTGGTCAAGGCCGCCCGCGGTTTCGACCAGAGCAAGGGTGAAAGCTTCCCCGCCTATGCAGCTCCAACCATCGCGGGGGAGTTGAAGCGATACTTGCGTGACCGCACGTGGGTGGTGCGGCCGCCCCGGCACATTCAGGACCTCCGCACCAGGATGTTCCGGGTTGAGCCGGAGTTGGTGCAGTCCCTGGGCCGGAATCCAAGCGTCGATGAACTCGCCATTGAGCTGGGAACGGACGCCGCTGACGTGCAGGAAGCCATCTCTGCGTCCAGCAGCATGCACCCGGACTCACTGGACGCGGCAAACCCCCACAGTGACGCGCCGTCCATCGGCGAGTTGCTGGCCTGCCCTGAGACACCTCTGGAGCGGCTGGAAGACCTTGCCTGCCTGCGGGAGGCAATGCAGGACCTGGATGCCGCGGACAGGGAACTTCTCTACCGCCGCTATTTCTGCGAGGAAACCCAGGTGCAGTTGGGAAAGCGGCTCGGGATGTCGCAGATGCAGGTTTCGCGGCGGCTGGCCCGGGTGCTCGTTGAACTCCAGCGCAGGCTGCGCAGCAGCACCCTGAGTGACGGCGAACGTGAGGATCAGGAGCGTGCAACGGGGTCCACGGCTTCTGTAGCGGCAATCCGCCGTACTGCCGGCACCGGAGTTTCCGGCAAGATTTCCACCCGCCAGAGCGCGTCCCGGGCCCGGAGCTGCTAGCTCTGCAACGCCTGTCATCCCGTCCCGGAAGCAGGTTCAGGGCCCGTCAGGGAAGCCTCAAATGCCCTATCTTGCCTGTTCAACCGCCTCCCCGTTCACCAGTCGAAAGGCGAGAAAACCAGCGGCCCCTGTTTAGGAGCAGCAGCAGTGGGGAACAGTGAGGGTATGGGAAGCTCCGTAACCTCCAAGCTCCGCGCTGTCCTGTTCGACCGGGACGGGACCCTGGTGGTCGATGTGCCCTACAACGGGGACCCCCGCCTGGTCACACCAATGCCCGGCGCCAAGGCAGTCCTTGATGCGCTCCGTGCAGACGGGATAGCAACCGGAGTCATCAGCAACCAGTCGGGAATTGCCCGCGGCCTGATCACTGCAGCCGACGTTGCAGACGTCAATGCCCGGGTGGAGGAACTGCTCGGCCCCTTTGACGTGTGGGAGGTGTGCCCGCATTCCGAGCAGGACGGCTGCGCCTGCCGCAAGCCCGAACCGGGGATGGTGCACAGCGCCTGCCGCAAACTTGGCATCCAGGAATCGGAGGCAGCGCTCATCGGTGATATCGGCGCTGACGTCCGTGCTGCCGAAGCGGCAGGAGCAAGGGGGGTCCTGGTGCCCACGCCGGTGACCCGATCCGAGGAAGTGGCCGAGGCACAACTGGTGGCCCGGGACCTGGCCGAGGCCGTTTCGCTCCTGTCGGAGCGGCCCTGATGGGCCGCGTGCTGGTGGCACGCCTGGACAGCATGGGCGACGTTCTCCTGGCCGGGCCCGCCGTACGGGCCGTGGCCAACGGCCGGTTCCCCGATGGCAGCCGGCCGAACCACGTGGTGATGATTTGCGGAAGGCAGGGCGAGGCAGCGGCAGGCATGCTGCCGGGCGCCGCGGAGGTCTACAGCTGGGACAGCCCGTGGATCATGAACCCCGCGCCCAAAATGACCGGACCCCATGCAGACAGGCTCATCGAATACGTCCGGAACTCCAGGATCACTGAAGCGGTCATCCTCACCTCTTTCCACCAGTCGCCCCTGCCGCTGGCGCTGCTGCTCCGGCTGGCCGGCGTCGAACGGATCACCGGAGCCTCCACCGATTACGCGGGCTCCCTGCTTGATGTGCGGCTCAAACCGGGCGAAGACTTTCCGGAGGACCAGCCTGAGGCGGAACGTGCCCTGGGCATCGCTGAGGCAGGAGGATTCCGCCTTCCACAGGGCGACGACGGAAAACTCCGCGTCACGTCCGTCCCCGATGTCCGCGGCCTCGTGGGTGAGGAACCCTACGTGGTTGTCCACCCCGGAGCCGCAGTCCCCGCCCGGGCCTGGCCACCGCTGCACCATGCCGCCGCCGTCGAACTCCTCCAGGGTGCCGGCCACCGCGTAGTAGTAACGGGCGGTCCGGCCGAGACGTCGTTGACCGCCACCGTCGCAGGGCCTTCCGCCCTGGATCTGGGCGGACGCACGGATCTCCACACCCTCGCTGGGGTCATGGCGGGCGCGGATGCCGTTGTCACCGGAAATACCGGGCCGGCACACCTCGCGGCGGCCGTGGGCACCCCTGTTGCATGCCTCTTTTCGCCCGTGGTCCCGGCTATCCGCTGGGCACCGTACGGGGTGTCACTGGAACTGCTCGGTGACCAGAACGCGGCCTGCCGGATGACCCGCGCCCGTGTCTGCCCCGTTCCCGGCCACCCCTGCCTTGACTCCGTATCACCTGAAGAAGTGGTGGCCGCCGTGGAACGCCTGATCGGCGGAGTCAGCTCTTTCAGCACGCACGTCAGCACCCGTAGAAAGGCCCGCAACAGATGAGAATCCTGCTCTGGCACGTCCACGGTTCCTGGACGGACGCGTTCGTCCGCGGCCGTCACGAGTACCTCCTTCCCGCCCTGCCCGAAGGCGGTGCCTGGGGTCTTGGCCGTGCCGACAGGAACTGGCCCTCGTCGGTACGCGAGGTGGATCTGGCAAGCCTGGACGCCGACGCCGTTGACGCCGTCGTCCTGCAACGCCCTGAGGAAATCGACGAAGTTGCCCGTCTGCTCGGCCGGAGGCCCGGAGTTGACCTGCCCGCCGTGTACCTGGAGCACAACACCCCCAAGGTCGATTTCCCGTTCGCCCGGCACCCGCTCGCGGACCAGGACCGTATTCCCGTGGTGCACGTGACCCACTTCAACAAGCTTGCCTGGGACAATGGCTCAGCCCGCAGCCTGGTCATCGAACACGGGATTCCGGACCCGGGCCTGCTCTACACGGGGGAACTGCCCGAACTGGGCGTCGTGGTGAACGAGCCCATCCGCCGCGGCCGCGTGACCGGTACAGATCTGTTGCCCGCTTTCGCCTCCGTGGCGCCGCTGCAGGTCTTCGGCATGAAGACTGACGGGCTGGCCGCCGCCGCAGGGATTGACGAGTCGCGGCTGACGGTACGCGGCGACCTGAAAACCCAGCAGCTGCACCGCGAACTGGCGCGGTGCCGCGTCTATGTCCACCCCATGCGGTGGACCTCCCTGGGATTGTCCCTGCTGGAGGCGATGCACTTGGGAATGCCGGTGGTAGCGCTGGCAACCACCGAAGCGCCGCGGGCGGTGCCGGCGGAGGCCGGGGCCGTTTCCGCCGATGTCGATGAGCTGCTGCGCTCCGCGCGGCGGCTGGTCGCCGATCCGGATGAGGCCCGACGGCGGGGCCTTGCCGCCCGTGAGGCTGCACTGGAACGCTACAGCCTGGGCAGGTTCCAGGACCGCTGGGATGAGCTTCTGGCGGACCTGGGCGGCCGGTCCCGGCACTCCGACAACGAACGCCTGGAGGAGAAGATCCTCGTTCCGGCGGGAGAGAGGAAGACCCCATGAGAATCTCCATGATTTCCGAGCACGCCAGTCCGCTGGCGGCACTGGGCGGGGTGGACGCCGGCGGTCAGAACGTGCACGTTGCCGCGCTGTCCGAAGCCCTGGCCAAGCGGGGCCACCACGTGACTGTCTACACGCGCAGGGATGCAACGGAGCTCCCGGCCAGGGTCCGCGTGGGAAGCCGCCTTGAGGTGGTCCATGTGGACGCGGGCCCCGCGCACCATGTCCCCAAGGACGAACTGCTGCCCTACATGGGAGAACTTGCCGACGGCGTTGCCGAGGACTGGAGCCAGCGGCCGCCGGATGTGGTGCACGGGCACTTCTGGATGTCCGGGCTTGCTGCACTGGACGCGGCCCGGCGGCCGAACCAGGGCTACCGGGTTCCCGTCATTCAGACTTTCCACGCGCTGGGCACCGTCAAGCGGCGGCACCAGGGGGCAGAGGACACCAGCCCCTTGGAGCGGCGCTGGCTGGAGCCCGGTGTGGGACGTTCCGCCGACAGGATCGTGGCCACCTGCTCCGACGAGGTCTTCGAGCTCAAAGCCATGGGAATCACTACGGGCAAGATCTCCATTGCCCCCTGCGGTGTGGACCTCGGATTCTTTTCCGCAGACGGGTCCGTCGCGCCGAGGAAGCGCACCCACCGCATCCTTTCCGTGGGCCGCCTCGTGCCGCGAAAGGGAGTGGACCTGGTAATCCGGGCGCTGCCGTACCTGCGGGCGGCAGGTTTCGACGACGTCGAACTCCTGATCGTGGGCGGCGGCGGAGACTCCGGGGTGCTCCACGCGGACCCTGAAGTACGGCGCCTCATGGATTTGGCAGCCGAACTCGGTGTGGCGGACCAGGTTAGCCTGCAGGGCCAGGTGTCCCGCAGCGAGATGCCCGGCATCTTCCGCAGCGCCGACGCCGTGGTGTGCGCCCCCTGGTATGAACCATTCGGCATCGTCCCGCTGGAGGCAATGGCCTGCGGCGTTCCGGTTGTTGCAGCCGCAGTGGGCGGCCTGCGTGACACTGTGGTTGACCACGGCACCGGACTGCACGTGCCGCCGCGGGACCCCGAAGCCATTGCATCGGCGCTCGCCCTGCTGCTGGAGAACCCTGCACTGCGCGCTGAGCTTGGCAGCGCAGGCAAGAAGCGCGCCCGCACCAGGTATTCGTGGGACCGGGTCGCGGCCGAAACCGAAAAGGCTTACCAGCTGGCGGTGGCCGGGGCTTCCGCCGGCGTCGTCCCAATGGAAGGAGCGGCACTATGACTGCGGAATCATCCGTGCGGGAAGCTGACCTGCACACTTTGCCAACAACTGACGCATTGCCTGCAGTTCTGCCCGGAGCGGCCTTTGTGGACCCCGACAGCGCGGAAGCGGTCCGCGTGCACCTGGACAACGTCGTACCCGCGCTCGAGTCGCTGCGGAGCCAGTCCGGCCGGCTTGCGGCCTGGGGCGTGGAGCTGGCCCAGCGCCTGCTCCGCGGCCAGCGCCTGCTCGCCGCCGGCAACGGCGGCTCGGCCGCCGAAGCCCAGCACCTCACCGCGGAGCTCGTGGGCAGGTTCGACGGCGAGCGGGTTCCGTTCTCCGCCATATCGCTGCACGCTGAGTCCTCGGCCGTGACCGCCATCGCCAATGATTACGGCTACGACGACGTCTTTGCCCGCCAGGTGCGGGCGCACGCCCGGTCCGGCGATGTGCTGCTTTTGCTGTCCACCAGCGGCAAGAGCCCCAACCTGCTGCGCGCAGCCGAGGTTGCCGCACGCCTGAACGTCACCACGTGGGCGCTGACGGGAGCCGGCCCCAATCCGCTGGCTGATGCCTGCGACCAGGCGGTGATGATTGACGCCCTCAACGCCAATGCCCAGGAAGGCCACCTCATCGCCCTGCACGCGATCTGCCGCGCTTTTGACCTGGAAGTTGCCCGGCACAGTTCCGCCGACGGCTGGAGCGTGCAGAACCAGGGCCTTCAGAACCGGGGTGCCCAGGCATGAGGATTGTCGTGGTTGGCGATGTCATGCTGGACGTGGACCTCTCCGGCGAAGCCACCCGGCTGAGCCCCGACGCCCCGGTACCGGTGGTTGACGTGTCCGGCGTCAAGCGCCGGGCCGGGGGAGCCGGGCTGGTGGCCCGGATGCTTGGCGAGGACAACTGGCCAGTCACGCTGGTGACGGTCCTGGGCGATGACGACGCCGGCCGGCAGCTTGAAGCGCACCTCGCCGGAGTGCGGCTCGTGACCGGCCCCAGCGGCCATCCATCACCGGTCAAGACCCGCGTGCGGGCCGGCTCGCACCCGGTGGTCCGGTTCGACCAGGGCTGTGAGAAGGCTCCCGTCCCCGAAGTGAGTCCTGCCATGCTGCGCGAGGTGGAGAAAGCAGGCGTCATCATTGTCGCGGACTATGGCCGGGGACTGGCGGCAAACCCGCAGTTGCGGGAGCTCCTTGCCCGGCTTGCCGGCCACGTGCCCATTGTGTGGGACCCGCATCCTGCCGGACCGGACCCGGTACCCGGCGTCGCCGTTGTCACCCCCAACTTCGCTGAGGCCCAAAAGGCTGTGCAGTCGCGGGGCCGGGACGCCGTTACGCGGCAGGATGGCGCGGACCGTGGGCAGACAGTTGCGGGAGATCCTGCAGCCGGGGTGGGCGCGGTCCTGCTCGAGGAATGGGGCAGCCAGGCTGTCCTGGTCACAAAGGGGGAAGAGGGCGCCGTCCTGTGCCGGAGCGACCAGAGCCCCCGGGCCGTTCCTGCGCCGCGGGTGGAAGCCGGTGATCCCTGTGGAGCCGGTGACAGGCTCGCCGCCAGCCTCGCCGTCCACCTGCTGGCCGGACGGGACCTGGCCGAAGCCGCGGAACTTGCGGTCCATGACGCTGCCGACTTCCTCGCCAACGGCGGGGTGTCCGCCCTTCCCGACACCAATGGACAAGCGCCGCAGCCAAAACCGCGCGTCAACGACCCCCTGCTGCTGGCCCGCGCTGTGCGCGAAAACGGCGGCAAGGTTGTGGCCACCGGTGGTTGCTTCGACCTGCTGCACGCCGGCCACGTCCGGTCCCTGACAGCGGCCCGTGAGCTCGGCGACTGCCTGATCGTCTGCCTCAACTCCGACGACTCCGTCCGGCGGCTGAAGGGCCCGGAGCGGCCCATCATCGGCCAGCACGACAGGGCAGAACTGCTCCTGGCCATGGAATGCGTGGACGCCGTGATGGTGTTCGACGAAGACACCCCGGAGGCAGCGCTTGAACGCCTCCGCCCCGACATCTGGGTCAAAGGCGGCGACTACAAAGGCGCCAGCCTGCCGGAGGCCGGTCTTGTGGAGAGCTGGGGCGGGCGCTGCGTCACCGTGCCGTACCACCCCGCCCGTTCCACCACCGGCCTGGCCGATGCATTGGCCAAAGTCAGCTAAACAGGTCCGGCCGCGGCCGCAAACCCGGGTCGCCCGGCAAACGAGCGGTAGCCAACACAAGTTTTGTACGTCCCATTCGAAAGGAACACCATGACTGCAGAGTTCAATTCACCCGGCCGTGTACTCGTGACCGGAGGGGCCTCCGGACTGGGGGCCGCCGTCGTCGACGCCGTCCTGAAGGCAGGCGGCACCCCGGTGGTGCTGGACCGTGACATCAGCAGCGTCTCGGCCGTAAAGGCTTTCGAAGTGGATGTGGCGGACAGGCTGGCCGTTGAGGCCGCTGTCAAGGAAGCCGCGGAGTCCCTGGGTGGGCTCGAAGCAGTTGTTACGGCCGCCGGAATCGACCGTTGCGGCAAGCTCGCGGACGTCGAGGCCACCGAGTGGGAAAAGGTCATCGGCGTGAACCTGATGGGCACTGTTTCTGTTGTCCGTGCAGCCCTGCCCTACCTCAAGGCCTCCCACGGCAGGGTGGTAACCATCGCCTCCACCCTGGGCAAGCGAGCCGTGGCTGATGCCACCGCCTACTGCGCCTCAAAGTTCGGCGTCGTTGGCTTCAGCCATGCGCTGGCCGCTGAGACCGGCGGCGAAATCGGCGTCACCACCATCATCCCGGGCGGTATGAAAACCCGCTTCTTTGATGACCGCACCGAGCAGTACAAGCCGCAGGACGACTCACGGCTCAACGACCCCGCCAACACGGCGCAGGCAATCCTGTTCGCGTTGAACCAGCCCACCGGCTGCGAGGTCCGCGAAATGCTGATCTGCCACGAGGAAGAGGGCTCCTGGCCCTAAACCCCGATATTCACCAGCCGGAACCGACGGGAGGAACTTCATGCCCACCATTGCCACAGAAACGACTGCTCGCCCGGAAACCGCTGACAGCAGCGGCATCACCATCCGGAATCCCCGAACCGGTGATGTCCTTTGGACTGTGCCGGAGGCCGAGCCCGAAGCGGTGTCCCGTGCAGTAGCGGCGGCCCGGAGCGCGGCGGGGGCCTGGGCTTCCACGGCGCCGGCCCAGCGGGGCGCGGCAGTGCGGGCCGCTGCTAAAGCGCTGGCTGCGGCCGCCCAGGAGTTGGCCGAACTGAACGCCAGCGAAACGGGGCGGCCGGTGGAGGAATCCCTCGCCGGCATTGGCGCGGGGGTTTCCACTCTTGAGCAGTACGCGGAGCTGGGGCCCGTCCACCGGGGCCACAGCCTGCGCGGCAACCCGCTCGCTTCCGATTACACCGTGGCTGAACCCCGCGGCGTCGCTGTGCTGCTCACCCCGTGGAATGATCCTGTCGCGGTGGCCTGCGGCCTGATCGGGGCCGCGCTGGCCACCGGAAATACCGTGGTGCACAAGCCGAGCGAGCGGTGCCCGAGGCTGGGCGAGGCGCTTGGCGAAGTGCTGGCCCCGGCCTTCCCACCCGGCGTGTTCCAGACCCTTTCGGGCGGCGCCGCCGTAGGTGCACTCCTGGCACAGTCCGAAGTTGACGTGATCGCACATGTTGGCTCCAGCGCGGCCGGCGCGCGGATCGCAAGGGCTGGAGCCTTGACTGGAGCCCACGTCATCCGGGAAAACGGCGGAAACGATCCGCTGCTGGTGGACCGTGACGTCGATCCGCTGTGGGCTGCCGAGCAGGCAGCGATCGGTGCCTTCAGCAACAGCGGCCAGATCTGCGTGGCGGTTGAACGGATCTACGTCCATGAGGACATCGCCGCCAAGTTCTGCAAGGCCCTTGAAGCCGAGGCGGCCCTCCGCAACAGCAACGGGACGGTGGCGCCGCTGGTTGATCTCCGGATGCGTGATGAGGTCCATGCGCAGGTCACCGATGCACTGAATCAGGGCGCACATGCCGTGGAAGGCGGCACCCTGCCGGACCGCCCGGGCTCCTTCTACCCCGCCACCGTGCTGCTCGGGTGCACGGACCGGATGCAGGTCATGACGGAGGAAACGTTTGGGCCGGTTGCCCCCGTGCAGGTGGTGAAATCGTTCGACGAGGGCCTGCGCCTCGCATGCAGCGGCAGGTATGGCCTGGCCGCCACCGTCCTGAGCGGCAACATCGCCCACATCCAGCAGGCCGTTGCCGCCCTCCCGGTGGGAACCGTGAAGATCAACGCAGTTTTTGGCGGGGCCCCCGGCGGCGCAGCGCAGCCGCGGGGGGAGAGCGGCGCGGGCTTTGGCTACGGCCCGGAACTGCTGGATGAGTTCAGCCGGGTGAAGGTGGTGCACATTTCCGCACCGCCCGCTGCAGCTCCCGGCGCGGCGGATGAAGACCCGGAAGTTGAAGAGCCTGATGTTGAACTGCGGGATGAGTCATGAGCCTGTCAGCTGAGAACCGGTCACGGGACGACATCCCCGCAGACCTTCCGGGCAACCCGCCGGAAGAGCCCGGTGACGTTGACCTCTCGAGCCAGCGGGCCCTGTCGGAGTGGCTGCCGGGGCGTTTGGCGGCTGAAGAGCCGGCCATCCTCGTGGTTGGCGACCTGATGCTGGACGGCTGGTGGAGCGGCAGCATTGAACGGCTCTGCCGTGAGGCCCCCGCCCCTGTGGTGGACGTGCAGACCCGCGAGTCAGTTCCGGGCGGGGCGGCCAACACTGCCATGAACCTGGCCGCCCTCGGGGCACGGGTCTCCGTGGCCGGCATCGTCGGAACAGACGATGCCGGGGCGGATCTTCGGAACCAGCTCGTGGCTGCGGGCATCGACGTCAGCCACCTGCACAGCCACCCGGACATGGTGACCACCACTAAGATCCGGATCAGCAGCGGCGGGCAGGTAATGCTCCGCATCGACGACTCTGCCACCGCGGTGCCCGCCGAGGCGCTTGCCGCACTGGCCGCTTCGGTGCGCACCGCCGTCGAACACCAGGACGCGGTGCTGGTGTGCGATTACGCCAATGGGGTGCTGGCGGACCCGGTCCGTGCAAGCCTGGTGGACTCCCTGGCCGGGCCTGCGTCCGGTGACGGGGACCGTCCGCTGCTGGTGGTTGACTCCCATGATCCCCGGCCCTGGGCCCCGCTCCGCCCGGACCTGGTGACCCCCAATGCGCAGGAAACGGCGCGGATGCTTGACCTGAAACTTCCCGACGGCCAGGACAGGGTGGAAGCGGTCAGCAGGCACGCCCCTGCCCTGCTGGAAGCCACGGGGGCACGGGCCGTGGTGGTCACCCTGGACCGTGACGGTACAGTGCTGCTCAGGCCCGACGGTGTGACGCACCGTACGTGGGCCCGCCCGGCCGCGGAAAAGCAGGCCTCCGGTGCCGGTGACACGTTCGTAGCGGCGCTGACTTTGGCGCGCTCCGTCGGCCTGCCGCTGACGGCGAGCCTGGACCTTGCCCAGTCGGCCGCCGATGTGGTGGTGCATCAGCCGGGCACCTCGGTCTGCAGTACGGGCCAGCTGAGCCGGTACCTCAAAGCCTTCGCTGACACGGCACTGGGCGCTGACGAACTGCAGCGGCAGCTGGAGCTGCACCGGTCCCAAGGCCAGCGGATCGTGTTGACGAACGGCTGCTTCGACGTGCTGCACAGTGGCCACACCCGCTACCTGAACCAGGCAAAACAACTGGGAGACGTCCTGGTGGTGGCGCTGAACAGCGACGACTCCGTGCGCAAGCTCAAGGGAGCAGGGCGGCCCATCAATGGGGTGGCGGACCGGGCGGCAGTAGTAGCGGCTTTGAGCTGCGTGGACTACGTGACCGTCTTCGACACCCCCACGGCTGCGCCGTTGATCACACAGCTGCGGCCCGAGGTCTATGCCAAGGGCGGGGACTATTCTCCGGAAATGCTTGCCGAGACGCCCGCCGTGGAGCAGTACGGCGGGCGGGTAGCCATCCTGGATTACGTAGCGGAACGGTCCACCACTGCCGTGGTCAAGCGGATCCGGGAAGGCGAAGGAGCTATGCCCACAACCTAGGGCGCGGAGCAACAGGGCTGCTGAAACAAATTAGGGTTGAAGCATGACTGAAGCGTGGCACGGTAATGGCAAAACGCGGTAGGTCTGCGGCCCGGAACGGCCTACGCCCTGTTGCAGGCGTGGTGGACATTCCGGCAGGAACACGCCCAAGGGGGCCGGTTGAAGGTGTTTACTACATCGATACAGGGGACTGCGAGCTGATTGCGGACCAGGACAACTCCACCGGCTGGCTTCTGAAGATCAACGGCGTGATGAGCTCGCACATCGACCTTGCGGATCCAGCTTTCCTGGACTTTGAGTACATGCGCTGGATGGCCGCGCTCATTGAGTCGCGCTGGCCGACGTCGGGCACTGCGGGAACGGGGCCCAGGCTCCGCGGCCTGCACCTCGGCGGGGGCGCATGCTCGCTGGCCCGCTACTTCCACAGCGTCTATCCTGACGCCCGGCAGGTAGTGGTGGAGCTGGACGGCAAACTGGCCGAGTACGTGCGCGGCTGGTTCGACCTGCCCAAGGCACCGCTGCTGCGCCTGCGGGTGGGGGAGGCCCGTGAGGTCACGGAAACCCTGACGCCGGAGACCCGCGACTTCATCATCCGGGACGTTTTCGCCGGTGCCCTGACTCCGCACCCGCTGACCACGGCGGAGTTCAACCAGCAAGTGAGGCGCGTGTTGGCGCCCGGTGGGCTGTACGTGGTGAACTCCGGTGACGCACCTGATTTGAAGAACGCCCGCGAGGACGCCGCCACCATCGCTGCAGCCTTCAAGCACACAGTGATCATCGCGGACCCTGCCATGCTCAAGGGCCGCCGCTACGGAAACATGGTGATGGCCGGCAGCGATACGCCCTTCGGCGAGGACCCGAAGCTGGCACGGCGGCTCCTTGGCGGAGCGGTCCCGGCGCACCTGTGGGACGATGCGCAAGTTAGGGCCTTCGCGGCAGGATCACCGGTGCGCCGCGACCTGGTGGTTAAGTAGCTCAAGCACTGAGGCCGCGGCCCAGCAGCCACTCCCGGTGCCCGGCCATCTGTTCCCGCAACCCCTGGACTACCGCCGCCACCGCCGGCCGCCGCAGCGAGTCCGGCCGCAGCACCATCCAGTACGGCAGCAGCTCGGCGATCTCGGCGGGCAGCAAGCGGACCAGGTCGGTGTGCAGGTCCCCCATAAAACACGGCAGGAAACCAATGCCGGCGCCGGCACGGGTTGCCTCCACATGGACAAAAACGTTGGTGGAGGTGAGGCCGTCGCGCATGGCGGGCACCAGCCTGCGCGGCGCATCCAGGTCATCCACCTGCAGCATTGAATCCACGAAATAAACCAACGGATGCTCGTTCAGTTCCGCCACAGTGGCAGGGGTCCCGTGCTCGTCCAGGTAGGCGCGCGAGGCGTACATTCCCAGCATGTAGTCACCAAGCCGCAACGCTTCGGCGCGGTGCACCTGCGGCTCGCCCACCACCACTTCAATATCCAGGCCCGAGCGCTGCTGCAGCGCCCGGCGGGTCATGGTGACCACCTCCACGCTCAGCCCGGGGTGGTCACGGCGCAGCCGCGCCACCGCAGGCGCCGCGATATAGGCGCTGAAGCCGTCGGTCGCCGTCATGCGGACGACGCCGGTAATCGGGTCTGGCGCCTGGCCAGCCGCTCCCAGCGTGCCCATCACAGCTTCCACCTGCTCGCCCACCCGCACAGCCTGCGCTCCGAGTTCCGTCAGCTCCCAGCCTCCGGTGGCGCGCGCCAGGACCCTTCCGCCGAGTGCCTTCTCGAGGGCGGCTATCCGGCGCGAAACGGTGGTGTGGTTCAGTCCCAAAGCCTGGGCCGCCGTCGTGAACTTCGCGGAGCGGGAAACTGCAAGGAGAACCAGCAGGTCATCCGGGTTGGCTTTCATGTCTGCAATTGTGCACACGTTTGGTGCTGGTTTGGTTATTGATAGTGCATGTCTGTGCAGCAATACTCGGTGGAGCCGCGAGTGCTGCAGGCAGGACGCCGGCTGGGCTGTTTGAGCGCTGGGCAGTACACCGGAAACACCAAAGGGGATGCTATGGAAAATTCTTTGAACGGACGCAAGGCCCTGGTAACCGGCGGCGCCAGCGGGATCGGCGCAGCCTGCGTCCGTGAGCTGGCTGCACACGGAGCGAAGGTGGTGGTGGCCGACGTCGACTCCGCCGGCGCCGCCGCGCTCGCCGACGAGGTGGGCGGAACCGCCTGGACCGTGGACCTGTTGGACGTGGACTCCCTGGCCACCCTGACCCTGGACTGCGACATCCTGGTCAATAACGCGGGAATCCAGCGCATCAGCCCCATCGAAGATTTTGATCCTGTGGAATTCCGCCGGATCCTCGCCCTCATGCTGGAGGCGCCGTTCCTGCTGATCCGGGCTGCCTTGCCCCATATGTACAACAACGGGTTCGGCCGCATCATCAATCTGTCCTCGGTGCACGGGATCCGGGCCTCGCCGTTCAAGAGCGCCTATGTCTCCGCTAAACACGGCTTGGAAGGGCTGAGCAAGGTCACGGCACTCGAAGGCGGTGACCACGGGGTCACATCCAACTGCATCAATCCGGGGTATGTGCGCACGCCCCTGGTGGAAAAGCAGCTCGCGGACCAGGCACAGGTGCACGGCATCCCCGAATCCGAGGTCCTGGCCAAGGTGATGCTGACGGAATCGGCGATCAAACGTCTCGTGGAGCCCGAGGAGGTTGCGTCGCTGGTCGGCTGGCTGGCCTCGGACCATGCCGGCATGGTGACCGGCGCCAGTTACACCATGGACGGTGGCTGGTCAGCCCGTTAGCCCAATAATAATCCGGGCTGGACTGGCCGCAGTGGCGGCTAGTCCAGCTTCCTGAGCTGCCGGTGGTCGTAGAAGAAGACCCCTTGGGCCGTGTCCACACCCGCCGATGTCCCCTGCAGGAATACCACCACTCCCTCGCGCCGGCCTTTAAAAGGATCGTCGCCCACCACGGCGTCGCCAATCCTGTAGGGGGACTGCGGGGTGAAGGTACTCCGTGCCCGGCTCCATACGCGAGCGGCCATCGAGCTCAGGCTCACGGGCCTGCCCATGCTGGAAAGGTCCTGGACAATAGCTTTCACCATGCGTACCAACTCCTTGCCCGCGGCGTTTAGCCGCTGCCTGGCGGTGCAGGTTAACCGGAACGCTCCCAGCGTGAGGGCGGCCCTCCAATCCCGGTTGGCACCTTACGCCTACGGTACGTAGTATTCCCAGCAGTCACACCAGTAACAGGTACTCATGTTTTGGGAGTGCCTATACTCGTTTATTCCCGGTACTTGGAAGGGCTGCTTGAACCAGCCTCGCGGTGCACTCCGGGTGCTGTTCACCGCTTGCCGGTGACGATGTCATTGGCGTTTTCGAACACCCACGCCACGAGCGGAACCAGGAGTGCCGCCAGTTCGTATCCGCGCTTCGTCAGGCTGTAGGCGACCCGCGGCGGAATATCTTAGTTGAAAGTGCGTACTTCCTTTTGGGAAGTAAGCGGGAATCGCCGCAGTTGTGCTTCCTGACAGACACCGACTGGAAGGAAATCATGAGCATCGTTATTACCGGAGCAACAGGCCAGCTGGGCCGCCATGTGGTTGAGGCCCTGCTGGAGCGCAACGTTCCCGCGCAGGACATTGTTGCCGCGGGCCGGTCCGTCGAAAAGATCGCAGACCTGGCGGCGCGCGGCGTCCAGGTTAAAAGCATGGACTACGCCGATGCAGCCTCCGTAGCCGAGGCCTTGAAGGGCGCCGCCAAGGTGCTCCTCATTTCGGGCAATGAAGTTGGCCAGCGGGTGCAGCAGCACCGTACCGTCATTGAGGCGGCAAAGGCGGCGGGTGTGGACTTGGTCGCCTATACAAGCATCGCCAACGCGGATACCACCGGGATGAAGCTGGCCGCCGAGCACCAGGCCACGGAGGCTATCCTCAGGGCCTCGGGCGTTCCTTTCGTCCTTCTCCGTAACGGCTGGTACCTCGAAAACTACACCGACCAGCTGCCCGGCACCCTCGCACAGGGTGCCATCGCCGGAAGTGCCGGGGAGGGGCGGGTCAGTGCAGCGTCCCGGGCGGATTATGCGCATGCAGCGGCGGCAGTGCTGGTGGCAGAACGCCAGGCAGGCAGGATTTATGAGCTGGGCGGCGATGAACCGTTCACCATGGCTGAGTTTGCGGCCGAGATCAGCGCCGCGGCCGGCAAGCACATCTCCTACCAGGACCTCCCGGCGCAGGAATACGCCGAAATGCTGGCGGACGTTGGCGTACCGGAGGCTTTCGCGGAAACCCTTGCGGACTCCGACCTCGGGATTGCCCGCGGCGACCTCCTGGTAAGCTCCGGCGACCTGCGCAAGCTGATCGGACGACCTGCCACTTCGCTGGCAGAAGCGGTCCGTTCAGCTGCTGCTGCTGTGTAGCAGTTGTTATCGGGCAGCGGTGTTTCGGGATAGTACCTGCGGCGCCGGACTACCATCCGAGTTCAAGCCTGGCTGCCCGGCACCTCCGCCGGGCAGCTAGGATCCCGTGCCGGTGAGCGCCACAGTACTGCCAAGGCCGATCATCAGCGCCCCGCCTGTTGCTTCCATGGCTGAAATCCGGCCCGGCGACCGTGCAAACCACTCGCGCGCTCAACCGGCAGCTATGGCCCAAATGCTGTCCAAAACCAGCGCGATCAGCAGGAAGACCGCACCCAACATCGCCAGTTGGAACGGAATGGCGCCTGAGGGGTGATCCACAAACTGCGGCAGGACGGCCACAAAGAACACCACTGACTTCGGATTGGTGACACCAACCATCAGGCCCTCTGCCATCAGGCGCAGCGGTGGGGAGGACGCCGGCCGAGGCTGGGGGAGCTGGTGGTTACGCCGCTGCCGGATGGTTTTGATGCCCAAGCAGATCAGGTAGGGGGCGCCGGCCAGCTTAACCGCCGTGAAGAGGACCACGGATTGGGCAACAACGGCGCCCGCCCCCAACGCCACCGCTGCCACCTGCAGCAGTTGCCCGGCCGCGTTGCCCAGGACGGAAAGGACGCCACCCTTCCAGCCGAGCGCCAGGGACCTGCCGACCACGAACGATACGCTTGGCCCCGGCACGGCTATGAGGATCACGGCCGCAAGGGAAAACGCCGCCAGGTTGGAGGTCGGGACCATGCCTGATCCTAACTCCGGCGGGGCCAGTTTCGTCCCCGGTCCTGATTCCCACGCGCTCCTTCCCTGCTTGCTGAAGCGGGCTGCGGTGGCCACCGGCAGCGGCGGCCTCTTTTCCGAAAGGCCAGCCCGCCGTCGTCCGCCGTCCTTGACTCGATGTCCGGTTGTTCCTTACGTTGAAGGGTCCTGATAGGCCGCCAGTGCCGTCGGGAAAACTGCTTGAGGACCACACGTACCAGCGGCCCAAGGAGATCGAATGAGAGCGATCGTGCAGGACGTCTATGGGCCGGCAAAGGTGCTCAAGCTGCGGGATACAGCGGTGCCGGCACCGCGCAAAAATGAGGTATTAATCCGCGTGCGGGCGGCAGGCGTCGACCAGGGGGTGTGGCACCTGATGACCGGCCTGCCGTACCTGCTCCGGCTGTTTGGTTTCGGACTGAAGAAGCCTAAAGTTTCTGTGCGGGGCCGGGAAGTTGCTGGCGTGGTGGAGTCCGTGGGTGGTGGAGTAACACGTTTTGCTGCCCTGTTTCCGCCGTCACTGCACTCCAGGCTGTGCGGGACGCGACCGGGATGACGGTGGGCCAGAAGGTGCTGATCATCGGAGCGGGCGGGGGAGTGGGTACCTTTGCCGTTCAATTGGCCAAGGCCTTTGGCGCGCAGGTCACGGGAGTCTGCAGTACCGGCAAGGTGGAACTGGTGCGTTCCCTCGGTGCGGATGCAGTCATCGACTACACCAGGTCCGATATTGCGGGCTCCGGAATGCGGTTTGACGTCATCCTGGACACCGCCGGCAACCGGCCGCTGTCCGCTTTTTGGCGCCTGCTCACACCAAAGGGCACCCTTGTTCTTATCGGCGGCGAAGGAGGCGGCAAACTGACCGGCGGGTTCGAACGGTCATTGGGCGCACCGTTTGCCTCGTTGTTCTCGGGGCAGAAATTTAAGGCGCTGGTCGCGAAGGAAACGCATTTGGACTTCGAGGCACTGGCGGTTCTGTTTGAAGCCGGCAGTCTTAGGCCCGCCCTGGACAGGGTCTTTTCCCTGGCTGAAGCACCGGCCGCCATCACATACCTCCGCGGCGGGCAGGCGCGCGGCAAGGTAGTAGTGGTCCGGATCTAAGGGACCGCAGGGCGGTGGCGGGCTCCGCCACGCTGGCCACGGGTCTCCACCGCGGGTGTCTGCAATGCCAGACACTGGAAGGACACCGGCTCGGAAAGTGCCACCGGTAAGGGTGCAAGCTTAAGTACGGTATCCCGGACTGGTCGGGCTTAAGAGTACGGAAAGAAGGAGGGCCGGTGTTAGCAACTGAGGCACAGGCGGGGGTCGGAAGCACACTAAGAAGCACCCCGAAGGTGGCGTCGAAGGTGCCCGCTGCCGAAAATACCCTGCGCATCCTCAAACTGCTGGCTTCCAGGCGGGGTCCGATGGCGGCGTCGCAAATTGCCTCCACGCTGGGCCTGCCCCGGTCCAGTGTCTACCACCTGCTGGGCGTGATGGAGGCCAACGGATTCGTTTTGCACCTCCACGAGGAGCAGCGGTACGGACTTGGCATCAGCGCCTTCGAGCTCAGTTCGGCGTACTCCCGGCAGGAGCCGCTCTCCCGGCTCGGCCGGCCGCTCCTTGCATCGCTCGTGGATGCGCTCGGGGAGAGCGCGCACCTCGCTGTGCTGCACGGGCGGGACGTGCTGTACATCGTGGAGGAGCGGGCCAAAAACCGCCCATCCCTGGTGACCGACGTCGGCGTCCGGCTCCCCAGCCACCTCACCGCGAGCGGGCGGGCAATCCTCGCGGCCCTGCCCAAGTCGCAGGTGCGCGCGCTCTACCCTAACGCCGCCGCCTTCACCGCCCGGCATGAGGTGGAAGGCGCCATCATGAAGTACTCTGCGCTGTCCTCCCACCTCGACCAGGTAAGGCAGCGCGGCTACGCCACAGAGCACGGCGAGGTCACCCCGGGCTTCGGCTCCATCGCCGCCGCCGTAACAGACCACACGGGATGGCCGACGGCGGCCGTCGCCGTTACGTTCCTCGAGGACAAGGTGCCCGCCCAGGATTGGCCGGTACTGGCCAGCCGCGTCCAGAAGGCAGCCGACGAGTTGTCCGTCCGGCTGCACGGACGCCCCGGAAACTAGCCACCCCCTTTGCCCTGACACTCAACTCTCCCAAAAGGGTTTCCAGGAACCCGGACTGCCGGCGGAACGAGTCGCCGCGAGCGTCTGAAATACCGGACAGCGCCCTCCTTAAACCTCTGCAAAGCCCATCCGCAAAGGGTTTTGATTGATACAGAACAAGCCCACACCTTGGAAAATGAAAAGGAGCCATTATGGCACCCGCCGATTTCACCACCGGTGCCCGCCCGGTCAAAGCAGCCCGCGGCACCGAGCTCACCGCGAAGTCCTGGCAGACGGAAGCCCCGCTGCGCATGCTCATGAACAACCTGGACCCGGAGGTCGCCGAGCGCTCGGATGACCTGGTGGTCTACGGCGGCACGGGCCGGGCCGTCCGCTCCTGGGCAGCATTTGACGCCATCACCCGCACCCTCGAAGCCATGGAAAAGGACGAAACCCTCCTGGTCCAGTCCGGAAAGCCGGTGGGTGTATTCCGCACCAACGAGTGGGCGCCGAGGGTCCTGCTGGCAAACTCCAACCTCGTAGGTGATTGGGCCACCTGGCCGGAATTCCGCCGGCTCGAAGCCGAAGGCCTGATGATGTACGGCCAGATGACGGCAGGGTCCTGGATTTACATCGGCACGCAGGGCATCCTGCAGGGCACCTTCGAAACCTTCGCTGCCATCGCCCGGAAGCTCACCGGCGACGACAACGGAACCCTCGCCGGCACCCTCACCCTCACCGGCGGCTGCGGTGGCATGGGCGGCGCCCAGCCGCTCGCAGTCACCCTGAACGACGGCGCATGCCTGATTGTCGACGTCGACGAAACCCGCCTGCGCCGCCGGGCCGGCAAGCGCTACCTCGACGAAGTTGAAACCGACCTCGACGCCGCCATCGCGAAGGTGCTCAAAGCCAAGGAAGAGCGCCGCGGCTGGTCCGTAGGCTACGTGGGCAACGCCGCCGAAGTGTTCGCGGAAATCCTGCGCCGCCACAAAGCCGGGGAGCTCACAGTGGACATCGTTACGGACCAGACTTCCGCCCATGATCCTCTTTCCTACCTGCCCGAGGGCATCACCGTGGACGAGTGGCACCGCGAGGCCGAAGTCGATCCTGAAGGTTTCACCAAGAGGGCCCAGGCCTCAATGGCCAAGCACGTCCAAGCCATGGTGGAATTCCAGGACGCCGGCGCCGAGGTCTTCGACTACGGCAACTCCATCCGCGACGAGGCCCGCAAGGGCGGTTACACCCGGGCCTTCGAATTCCCCGGCTTCGTCCCGGCCTACATCCGTCCCCTGTTCTGCGAGGGCCTGGGCCCGTTCCGCTGGGTGGCCCTCTCCGGTGACCCTGAGGACATCCGCGTCACCGACGAAGCCATCAAAGAACTCTTCCCGGAGAACAAGCACCTGCACCGCTGGATCGACGCCGCCCAGGAGCGGGTGGAGTTCGAGGGCCTGCCCGCGCGCATTTGCTGGCTCGGCTACGGCGAGCGCCACAAAGCCGGCCTGCTGTTCAACCAGCTCGTCAGGGACGGCAAGGTCAAGGCGCCCATCGTGATCGGCCGCGACCACCTCGACTCAGGCTCAGTAGCCTCCCCGTACCGCGAAACAGAAGCCATGGCGGATGGCTCGGATGCTATAGCGGACTGGCCACTGCTGAACGCCCTGCTCAACACCGCCTCCGGCGCCACCTGGGTATCGCTGCACCACGGCGGCGGCGTGGGTATCGGCCGGTCCATTCACGCCGGCCAGGTCGCCGTCGCGGACGGCACCGACCTCGCCGCCCAAAAGCTCGAGCGCCTCCTCACCAACGACCCCGGCATGGGCGTCATCCGCCACGCCGACGCCGGCTACGAGCGGGCCCTCGACGTCGCCAAGGAACGCGGCGTCAGCATCCCTATGAATGAGAGCAAGTAAGACATGACCACCATTACCCACGAACCGCTGACTGTCACCCTCGGCTCCAGCGGCGCCACCCCGGAGGACGTCGTCGCCGTCGCGCGCCACAACGCCAAGGTGGACATCTCCCCGGAAGCCCTTGAAACGGTAGCCAAGGTGCGTGCCCACATCGATGCCCTGGCCGCCAGCGACGTCCCGGCGTACGGGATTTCCACCGGCTTCGGCGCCCTGGCCAACCGCCACATTCCCAATGAACTGCGCACGCAGCTTCAGAAGAGCCTGATCCGCAGCCACGCCGCCGGCATGGGCCCCGCCGTGGAACGGGAAGTGGTGCGCGGCATCATGTTCCTTCGCGCCAAGACCCTCGCATCGGGCCGCACGGGAGTCCGGCCCGTGGTCCTGCAGACCATGGTGGACGTGCTCAACGCCGGTATCACGCCGCTGGTCCGCGAGTTCGGTTCGCTGGGCTGCTCGGGCGACCTCGCGCCGCTGTCCCACTGCGCCCTGGTCCTGATGGGCGAGGGTGAAGCGGAAGGGCCCGACGGCGAGCTGTACGGCACGGCCGGCCGCCCCGCCGTCGCGGAACTCCTGGCCCGGCACGGCATCGAGCCGGTCACCCTCGCCGAAAAGGAAGGCCTCGCCCTGGTCAATGGCACCGAGGGCATGCTCGGCATGCTCCTGATGGCCATCGCGGACCTTCGCCAGCTGCTGACGACGGCGGACATCACCGCTGCGATGAGCGTCGAGGCCCTGCTGGGCACCGACCAGGTTTTCCTGCCCGAGCTCCATGCTGCGCTGCGGCCACACCCGGGGCAAGCGGCAAGCGCCGACAACATGCTGCGGGTGCTGTCGGATTCGCCGATCGTGGCGTCCCACAAGGTGGGGGACTCGCGCGTGCAGGACGCGTACTCGCTCCGCTGCGCCCCCCAGGTGGCCGGTGCCGTCCGGGACACACTGGACCACGCGGAGCTGGTGGCTTCCCGCGAGCTCGCCTCAGCGATCGACAACCCCGTGGTCCTGCCTGACGGCCGGGTCAGCTCGAACGGCAACTTCCACGGCGCCCCCGTTGCGTATGTCCTGGACTTCCTGGCCATCGCGGTCGCGGACCTGAGTTCCATCGCCGAGCGGCGTACGGACAGAATGCTTGACCCGGCCCGTTCCCACGGCCTGCCCGCTTTCCTCGCAGCTGACCCGGGTGTTGACTCCGGGCTGATGATCGCCCAGTACACCCAGGCCGGGCTGGTGTCGGACAATAAGCGGCTGGCTGTTCCCGCCTCCGTGGACTCGATCCCGAGTTCGGCGATGCAGGAAGACCACGTCTCCATGGGCTGGCACGCGGCGCGGAAGCTGCGGAAAGCAGTGGAGAACCTGCGGCGGGTGCTGGCCATCGAACTGGTGACGTCGGCCCGCGCCCTGGACATCCGCACGCAGCTCTCCGGTGGGGTCCTGACTCCGGGACCGGCGGGTGCCGCCGTCGTGGCTGCGCTCCGCGACGTGGTGGCGGGGCCGGGAACGGACCGTTTCCTGTCCCCGGAGCTGGAAGCGGCCGACCAGCTGGTTAAGGAAGGTAAGGTGCGCCAAGCGGCCGAATCCGCCGTCGGCGCCCTTGCCTGAGCGAAGAATCTTCAGGAAAAGCGCATAAACCGTCCGCCTGGTGAAATTCTCAAGCACATGGTCATCAGGCGGACGGGGAGTGTAGTAGAACTGAAGGTGTAGTGAAAGTCACATCGAAGAGGCTGTGGCGCAGAACATATACAAAGGGGTAGAAGTTCAAATGAAAGCACGTGGGGCAGTCTTATCGAGGCGAAGTGCCCATTCCGCCGCGGTTTCGGACTGGAGGACTCTTCAGGCCGGGGAACGCGTCGAGATCATCAAGCAGGCGCATGTGGTGGCCACCGGGGAGGTGGAGGAAGTGTCCCAGAGCGGAAACGTCCTGTGGCTCGTGCCGGCTGGTCCTACCGAGAAAGAGCTCTTTTTGAAGTCTGACGGCGTGCAGGTGCGCCGCGGCTGACACCGCTTAGCAAACGCAAAGCAAAAGTCCCCGCCACTGCTTGATGCAGGGGCGGGGACTTCTGTTTGTGCGCGGAGAGGCATCCGTCGCAAGCGGTCAGGCGGCGATGGCCTCGTAGGTCTCGCCGGACGGCACTGACTCATCCAGGGCTACCGTGTAGCGTCCGGGCCAAAGCCGGGTCAAGGGAACCTGAACCAAGCGGCAGCACAGTCACAAACGGTCTGGTGGCGAAAACCTTGCCCACTCCGCCACGATGGTGGCAATCTATCAAAAATTTGGGCTTGCAAGAAGGAGATCCGTTATGAAGATCATGCGCCTGGGGGACAACGGCAAGGAACAGCCCGCCGTCCTGGGGCCGGCCGAAAACGGCGGCGAACAGTACTTCAGCCTGCTGCCCCTCACACGGGATGTGGACGGTGCCTTCCTGGCAGCGGGAGGGCTGGACAAAGTCCGGGAGGCACTCGAAGCAGGTACGCTGCCTGTCCTGGCGGAAGCAGCCTCCCTCCGCGTCGGTTCTCCGCTGGCCCGGCCGGGAGCAGTGGTGGGCATCGGCATGAATTACGCCGCCCACGCGGCGGAATCAGGTTCCGCTCCTCCCGAGATCCCCGTCGTGTTCCTCAAGCCGACAAACACCGTGGCAGGACCCTACGACCCGGCCCCGGTTCCGCCGTACTCCAGCAAGTATGACTGGGAGGTGGAATTGGGCATCGTGATCGGCAGGGAAGCCAGCTACCTCGGATCAGTTGAGGAGGCCGAGGAGTGCATCGCCGGCTACGTCACCGCGAATGACTTCTCGGAGCGGGACTACCAGATCCCGGGGGCGGCCGGCCAGTGGACCAAGGGCAAGTCCCTGCCGGGCTCGACCCCTTTGGGCCCGTGGCTTGTTCCTGCGGCGGACGTGGACGCCGTAAACCTGCCGCTCCGCAGCTGGGTCAATGGCGAGCCGCGCCAGGACTCAAAGACGTCCGGGCTTATCTTTGACGCGCCCACCCTGATCCACCACTGCAGCCAGTACATGCGGCTGGAGCCCGGTGATGTGATTCTCACCGGGACTCCAGAGGGTGTAGCGCTCAGCGGCCGCTTTCCGTACCTCCAACCAGGTGACGTGGTGGAAGTCGAAGTCGAAGGGCTGGGCCACCAGCGCCAGGAACTTTTCCGCGCCTGACGGCAATCCAGTTAGCCGGCCTTTACCGCCAGGACCGGGCAATCTGCCTCAAGCAGGATCCGCTGCGACACACTGCCCATGATGAGCTTTCCCACCGGCGTGCGGCGGCGCAGCCCGATCACGATCAGTTCGGCGTTGTGCTCTTCCGCGGCGTCCAGAACCTCCGCGGCGGCATCATGGCCACGGACCGGCTGCTTGATGACGTGCTGGATGCCCTGGGTGGCCAGCCGGTCCTCGATGCTTTGGATTTCCGGTTCCTGGGCGTAGCGGTTGTCCACCAGCGCGTCGCCCTTGGACGAGTTGATGACCAGGAGGGTGGTGTTGCTCTTCCTGGCCTCGGTGATGGCCTGGCTGAGGGCTGCTTCGCCCTCGGGGGTTGGGACGTATCCCACCACGATCGTCATGGTGTCTCCTTGTGGTCAGTGGGTCGGTGGTCGGTGCGTTATGGTCTTCTCCCACGGGGGCGGGGAGGATCGGGCTAGAACATCCCTGCGTCTGTCGGGTCGTTTCCGCGGGTGGCGTTTGCGGGGAGCAGGGGTTTGCGTTCCGGGCGGTTGCGGCGCACCAGCTTGAAGAGCAGCGGCCACAGCAGGATGAGCCCCACGATGACGTAAATCACGACGGCGATCGGCTCGGTGAAGAGTCCGGCCGGATCGCCGGCGCTGAGCTGCAGGGTCTTGCGGAGCTGGCCTTCGATGCGCGGACCCAGGATCACGCCAAGGATGAGCGGCAGCACAGGCAGCCCGAAGCGGCGCATCATGAAACCCAGCGCGCCCAGGACCAGCAGGATCACCAGATCGAACGCCTGCAGGTTCACCGAGTAGGCGCCCAGCGTGGCGAAAAAGAGGATGCCCGCGTACAGGTACGGCCGGGGCAGCTGCAGGAGCTTCGCCCACAGCGGAGCCAGCGGCAGGTTGATCAGCAGGAGCAGCAGGTTGCCGATGAACAAACTGGCGATCAGCGCCCACACCAGGGGTCCCTGGCTGGAAAACAGCTGGGGGCCCGGCTGGATGCCGTAGGAGGTGAAGGCAGCCAGCATGACGGCGGCCGTGGCGTTGGTGGGCAGGCCGAGTGCCAGCATGGGGGTCAGGGTGCCGGCGGCGGCAGCATTATTGGCAGCTTCCGGACCTGCCACACCTTCAATGGCGCCCTTGCCGAACTCCTCCGGGTGCTTGCTGAGGCGCTTCTCGGTGACATAGGAAAGGAACGTCGGGATTTCAGCGCCGCCGGCAGGCAGGGCGCCGAACGGGAAGCCGAAAGCCGTGCCGCGCAACCATGGCTTCCAGGAGCGGCTCCAGTCCTTCTTGCCCATCCACGGCCGGCCAACGGGAATAACGTGCAGCGGGGTACGGCGAAGGTGTGCGGCCACCCAGAGGGCTTCGCCCACTGCAAAGATGGCCACGGCCACCACCACGATGTCCAGGCCGTCCGCGAGCAGCGGCTGGCCGAAGGTCAGGCGACGCTGGCCCGTGACGGAGTCCATGCCTACCAGGCCGATACCCAGGCCGAGGCCCAGCGAGGCGAACCCGCGAAGCCGGGACGAGCCCAAAACAGCGGTGACGGCCAGCAGGGCCAGGACCATGATGGCGAAGTAGCTCGGAGCGCCAAGGCTGACGGCGAACTCCACCACGATGGGTGCGCAGACGGCGAGGAGGGCGGTGCCGATGGTGCCGGCAATAAACGAGCCGATGGCCGCCGTCGCAAGCGCCTGTGCAGCCCGCCCGGCCTTGGCCATCTTGTTGCCCTCGATGGCTGTCACCACAGACGACGATTCACCAGGAGTGTTCAGGAGGATGGAGGTGGTGGAGCCGCCGTACATGCCGCCGTAGTAGATGCCGGCGAACATGATGAAGGCGCTGGTGGGCTCCAGCGCGTAGGTGACCGGAAGGAGCAGGGCCACGGTCATGGCCGGGCCCAGGCCCGGAAGGACGCCGACGGCGGTGCCCAGAAGTACGCCGATCACGGCGTACAGGAAGTTCATGGGGGTGAGGGCGGTGGCGAAACCGTCCATCAGTGAGGACCAGACGTCCATTACAGGATTCCTTCCAGGAGTCCGGCAGGCAGGGCGATGCCGAGGCCGAGGTAGAAGCCGTAGAAGGTCAGCAGGGAAAGGGCGACGGAGATGAGCCCGTCCCGAACATAGCGGCGGCTGCCCAGTGCCAGGACGCTGCCCCAGAACAGGACCGTGCCGGAGATCACCCAGCCGGCCCAGTCAATCAGCAGGATGTTAAGGATGAACGCGCCTGCCAGGGGCAGGATGGTTTTCCAGTCAGCGGGATGCGTGAGGTCGATGTCCTCGCCGCCTTCCGCCTCGCCCTGGCCGCCCCGGATCACGTTGATGGCCAGAAGGACCGCGCAAACCACCAGCAGTCCGGCCACGATGTACGGAACCGTCTTGGGGCCCACCGGGTCCGATTGGGAGTACGGGGTAACCAGGCCGTTGGCGTCCATGAAGACCATGACGCCGGCCGCGCCGAGCAGGAGTGCAACCCCCAGCTCGGCGCGGCCCTTAAGGCCTGTGGTCAGGGAGCTCACGCCAACCCAAGCTTGGTGAGGACGTCCGCCACCCGCTTGTCCTGCTCGGTGAGGAACGTCTCGAACTCGTTGCCGGTGATGAAGGCGTCAGACCAGCTGTGGGTCTTCAGCGCTTCCTTCCAGCCTTCGCTTTCGTGCATCTTCTCAAGGGCGGCGATCATGGATGCCTTGTCCTCGTCGCTGATGCCCGGAGGGGCCACAATCCCGCGCCAGTTGGTGAACACCAGGTCGATATTGGATTCCTTCAGTGTGGGGGCGTCCACACCTTCAAGCCGCTTCTCACCGCTGGTGGCCAGGACCCGGACCTCGCCGGACTGGATCTGCTGCAGGAACTCGCCCGCACCGGAGGCTGCGAAGCCGATCTTGTTGCCGAGGATCGCAGGGAGGAGGTCGCCGCCGCCGTCGTACGAAACGAAGTTGACCTTGGTCGCGTCGATGCCGACTGCGCCCGCAAGCTGCATGGGCAGGAGGTGGTCGGGGCCGCCGGGGGATGAGCCGCCGCCCACGGAGATGGAAGCGGGGTCAGCCTTCCAGGCCTTCACCAGGTCATCGATGGTCTTGTAGGGGGAATCCTTCCCGACCATGATGGCGCCCGGCTCTTCGATCAGGCGGGCCAGCGGGGTGGTTTCGGTCAGCTTCGACTCGGACTTGTTGGTGTAGCTCGCACCCACGACGCCCAGGCCCATGAGCATGGCGAGGTCGCCGTTGCCCTTTTCGTTGACCACGCGGGCCAGGCCTACGGTGCCGCCGGCGCCGGCCAGGTTGAAGACCTCGGTGTTGCTGGTGATCTTCTCGTCCTCGAGGACCTTCGCGGCCGCACGGGCAGTGGTGTCGTAGCCGCCGCCCGGGGTGTTGGGGACCATGATCTGCAGTCCGGTGATGGGCCCGGCGGCAGCGCCGGAGGTTTCCGGACCGGTGGAGCTCTTGCCGGTGGCACCGCAGCCGGTGGCCATCAGGGCGATGCCGGCGGCGACGGCGGCGACTCGCAATGCGCGGATCTGGCGCATGGTGTTCCTCTTCTCAGTAATGCAATTCGGTACAGGATGATCAGGGAAAGCTGATCTTGTCCTTTGATGCTAGGTTCGGCCGTGATGCCGGTCACTCTTATGTACGCAGAGAAAGTTAAGTTCATTGCGTTCACGTTTCCGGGGTCCCACACTGCCTGTGAAAGCAAAGGCCCCGGGACCGGCTCGGCTGCGGTCTTGGCTGGTTCACTCATGCCCTGCGGTATAGTTCCGATACGCCGGGAGGGGACGGGTGGCGAGCTCCTGCGCACCATCGCCAGCGGGCACGCAGAACAACCGACAAAGGAACCCCAGCAGTGACTCGTCGAAGAGGAATGTCCCTTGCCGGGCAGTACCTTGTGCTGCAGTTGCTGATCGTCCTGGCCGTTTTGGTGGCCGTGGTGGCCATTTCCCTTGCCCAGTCTGCTGCCGCGTTCGAGCGCACAGAGGGACGCCGGGCCCTGTCTGCCGCAGAGGCCTTGGGAAACAACCCGGCCGTACGGGCTTTGCTGCCGGATGCAGAACCCAGGATTGGTGCTGCCCTTCCTGCAGTGGCCGAATCCGTCCGGACTGTTTCGGGATCGTCCCACGTGACGCTCGCAAAGACAGACCTCACCGTGGTTGCCGCCTCCGATCCGGGCCTGCTGGGAAAGCCCCTGGAACTGGGCGCCAGCAGGGTGATGGAAGGACGGGCCTGGACCGGCGTCGTGGGTGAAAGCGGCAATGCCGTCCTGTCCGCCCACGTGCCCGTACTCGATGACGCCGGAAAAATGATCGGCATCGCCTCTGTCAGCCGCGACTACCCCTCAACTTTGGAGCGGCTGGGGGATGCCGTTCCCAACCTCCTGACCTATCTGGGCGTCGCAAGCGTCCTGGGCGTGGCGGGATCCCTGCTGCTGTCCCGGCGCGTCAAACGGCAGACCCTCGGCATGGAGCCCAGCGAAATAACCGGGCTGGTGGAAAACCGTGAAGCCATGCTGCACGGGCTGAAGGAAGGCGTGGTGGCCCTTGATCCCCACGAACGCATCACGGTGGCCAATGACAGCGCCCGGACACTGCTGGGACTGCCGCCGGATTGCGTCGGGAGGAAGCTGGCCTCCCTCCCCCTGGACCCCGCACTGAAGGCGGTGCTGACCCGCGAGCAGCAGGACCCGGACCAGCTGGTGCTGGTGGGGGAGCGCCTGGTGGTGGCGAACCGCGTCCCCATCCGCTCGCGGGGCCGCGACATCGGCTCCGTCACCACACTGAGGGACCGGACCGAGCTGTCTTCCCTGGAACGCGAACTGGGCGCCACCCGGACCGCCACCGACACCCTGCGGGCGCAGGCCCATGAGTTCGCCAACCAGCTGCACGTCATCTCCGGCCTGATCCAGATCGGCGAATACGACTCCGTGGTGCAGTTCGTCAACGGCGCCACCGTGGACCGCACCAGGCTCAACGATGAAGTGACCAGCCGTATCCACGACCCTGCGCTCGCCGCACTGCTGATCGCCAAGTCCAGCCTAGCCACGGAACGGGGAGTGGCACTGCAGCTCGATCCCGAGTCCGCCCTGGGACCGGTCAGCGACGACCTGTCGCGGGACCTCACCACGGTGGTGGGTAACCTGGTGGATAACGCGTTCGACGCCGTCACCGGCCTTCCGGCCGCCGCTGTCCGGGTGCTCGTAGAGGACGCTGCCGGCATCGTTACCGTGACTGTCCGGGACAACGGCGCGGGCGTTCCCGCCGAGGCTTTGGACGATATCTTCCGGCAAGGGTTTACCACCAAGGAAGCGGCGCCAACCGACGGCCGCGGCTTCGGCCTCGCCCTCTCACGGGTGGTCTGCCGGCGCTCCGGCGGCGACCTGACGGTAGCCAACGACAATGGGGCAGTCTTCACCGCACGGTTCACACGAAGTACAGCCCAGCTCAAAAGAGGTAAAACACAGTGATCAAGGTGCTGATCGTCGACGACGACTTTATGGTGGCCAAGGTCCACGCCGGGTTTATCCAGCGCACTCCCGGGTTCGTGGTGGTGGGAGTGGCCCATACCGGCGCCCAGGCCGTGGTGGAGACCGGGCGGCTGCGGCCCGACCTGGTGTTGCTGGACATCCACCTGCCGGACATCAACGGGCTGGACCTCATGCACCGGCTGCGGGACGTTGCCCCGGAGCTGGACGTGCTGGTGATCAGCGCGGCCCGCGAAGTGGAAACCGTGCGCAAAGCCCTGCGCGGGGGTATTGTGCACTACCTCATTAAGCCGTTTTCGCAGTCCGACCTGCAGGAACGCCTGGAGCACTACCGAAGCGCGTACCAGGGCCTGGATTCCGCCAAAGACGTGGCCGAGCAGTCGGACGTGAACCGGGTGTTCGGCCTTGACGGTGCTGGTACGCAGGCCGAGCGGCCGCTTCCGAAAGGCTTCAGCATCGAGACCCTCAAGCTCGTGGAAGCAACCCTTAACGCGGCCGAAGGCGACCTGTCCGCGGCTGAAGTGGCGGAACAGCTGGGAACGTCCCGGGTCAGTGCCCGGCGGTACCTTGAATACCTGTATGACGAAGGGGCGCTGGAAGTCCGGCTCAAGTACGGAGTGGGCCGCCCGGAACGGCGCTACGTCCTCAAGGGCCAGTAGACCGCGCTGATAAACCAGTGAACCGCGGCAAAGCGATCAGTGCAGGAGCGTGTTGATCAGGCGGGCGGCGACCTTTGCGGTTCTGCCATCGATATCAAGCCCGGGGTTCAGCTCTGCCACGTCCAGGTGCAGCAGCTTCCCGGACCGCGCCACCTGGCGGCACACCGCGCTGATGACCTGCAGCGGGACGCCGTAGGCGGCAGGTGCGCTGACGCCGGGGGCAACGGCCGCCGGCAGCACGTCAAGGTCGATGGTCAGATACAGGACGTCAATGTCCCCGATGAAGGCATCCACAAAGTTCCGGACGCGTTCCGCAGAGCAGTCCTCGTCCAGCAGGTAGCGGACGCCCAGCTTCCCGGCAGTGTCGAAAAGGGCCCGTGTGTTGTTGAGTTCGGAAATGCCGACGACGGCGTACCTGAAGTCGCGGCCGGCGGCGGCTTCCGCGCGTGCCATCTGGAGGAACGGCGTGCCGGAGCTGGCTTCGGTTTCATCACGCAGGTCGAAGTGCGCGTCCAGGTTCAGGACTCCCAGCCGCTGGCCGCCTTGGACAGCGGCCGATCCGGCCACCCCCAGGTAGCTTGCGTAGGCGGTTTCGTGGCCGCCGCCCAACACTACGGGAAGGTGCCCGGCGTCGAGGATCGCCGTCACTGCATGGCCGGTGCGCTCCTGGCCCGCCTCAAGGCCGGTGCCGGCCACCACATCGCCGGCGTCCGAAACGGGTCGGTCCAGGTGGAACGCCAGCGGTGCGAGGGCGGCGCGCAGGGCTGCAGGCGCGGCGGCCGCACCCGGCCGGCCCTTGTTCCGCCGCACGCCCTCGTCACTGCAAAACCCGAGCAGGACGGCAGGATTCGCTCCTGCCGCTGTTGCATTGCCGTCGTCGTATGGGGTGACCGCCTGCCACCAGCGGCGGTGCTCGGCGCCGTCGCCATCGAACCTCCCCTTCCAGGGCTTCGGCGGGACGTCGACGGCAGGGAGGAAGGCAGGCATGCTCCAAGCTCACCGTATGCCGCCGACGAAAACCAGCAACTCCGCCGTCGCGCCGTCCGGAATCCAAGAATCCGGTTCCGCCGAATCCGAAGGGATATGGTGGAGCAATCCCTTCCGGGGACTGACATGCCATTGCCGCGCCAGCAGGGCGCACCGATCCAGGCCGGAGAACAGCAACGTGTTTGAAGCCCCCAATATCCTGTTTGCGGCCGCGGGCCTTGCGGTGTTTACCGCCGCGGTTCTCCCCAAGCTGCTGCGCGATATGCCCTTTTCCATGCCCATGGTCTTCCTCGGCGCAGGGATGGGGGCGTTCGCCCTGATCCCCACCCTCCCCGACCCGGACCCGATAGTGCACGGCGACTTCGTGCTGCACCTCGCGGAAGTCTGCGTGATCATCTCCCTGATGGGCGCGGGGCTGGCGCTTGACCGGCCGGTGGGGCGGAAACGCTGGTCCACCACCTGGCGGCTGCTGGGAATCGCCATGCCCCTGTGCATCATCGTGCTCACCCTGCTGGGGCTGTGGTTCCTCGGCCTTGGCCTGGCCGCCGCCCTGCTGGTGGCCTCAAGCCTCGCACCCACGGACCCTGTACTGGCGTCCGAGGTGCAGGTGGGCGAGCCGGCAGACCACGACGACGGCACCAACAAGGAGGACGAGGTGCGGTTTGGCCTCACCTCCGAAGCCGGCCTGAACGACGGACTGGCCTTCCCGTTCGTCTACCTCGCCATTGCCATCAGCGTCGTCGGGTCATCCCCGTCAGCCTGGTTTCCGGAATGGTTCGGGGTGGACGTGCTGTGGCGGCTCGCCATAGGGCTCATCCTGGGATTCCTTAGCGGCAAGGTGCTGGCCCGGATCTTCTTCTCTGCACGCGCCGAAAGCCTGCGGCTCTCCAACCACTCCGAAGGCTTTGTTGCGCTCGCGGCCACGTTCCTCACCTACGGCCTGACCGAGATGATCGAGGGCTACGGGTTTATCGCTGTGTTTGTCTGCGCTGTCACCATCCGCGGCGCTGAACGTACCCACGGCTACCACCGGGTGCTGCACTCCTACGTGGAGCAGTTGGAACGGCTCCTGACGGTGGTGATCCTGGTCCTGCTGGGCGGTGCGATTGCCCGTGGGCTGCTCGAAGGCATCGGCTGGGCGGAGGTGCTTGTTGCCTTGGCATTCCTGCTGGTGGTCCGGCCGCTGGCAGGCTGGCTGGGGCTGGCGGGCGGCAAAACCGGGCCCCGTGAGCGGATTGCCCTCTCGTTCTTCGGGATCCGCGGGATCGGCTCGCTCTACTACCTCTCCTACGCACTGGGCAAGGGCAACTTCGCGGACCAGGCGGAATGGCTGTGGGCTTTTGTAGGCCTGGTGGTGGCGCTGTCCATTGTGATCCATGGCGCCACCACCTCTCCGCTGATGAACCGGCTGGACAAGCTCCGCGAGAAGAAGGCCCGTGCGGTATCCGGTGATGAAGGGTTGGCTCCCAACACTCCGGTGTAGCAGGAGCTTGTTCCCTGCTACATGCCGATGGCGGCCTCAATGGGGCCAATGGCGAAGAACAGCAGGAACGCCCCGGCCACTGCCCACATCAGCGGGTGGATTTCCCGGATCCGGCCCTGGACGGTGCGGATCAGGACGAATGCGATGAAGCCGGCCCCGAGGCCGTTGGCGATGGAGTAGGTGAACGGCATCAGCGTGAAGGTCAGGAAGGCCGGAATCGCGATGCCCCAGTCCTGCCAGTCGATCTTGCCCACCTGGGAGACCATCATGAAGCCCACCACCACCAGGGCTGGGGCCACAGCCTCGAAGGGAACCAGGTTGATCAGCGGGGTGAAGAACATGGCCACCAGGAACAGCAGACCGGTGACGATCGAGGCGACGCCGGTGCGGGCGCCCTCACCGATGCCGGCACCGGCCTCCACGTAAATCTGGTTGGAGGACACGGAAGCCCCTCCGCCGGCGATCGCGCCGAGCGCATCCACCTGCAGGACCCTGTCGACGTCAGGAATATTGCCGTGCTCGTCCACCGTGCCGGCCTCATTCGCCAGGCCCACCATGGTGCCCATGGCGTCGAAGAAGATGCTCAGCAGGATGACGAAGGCCAGCAGCGTGGCGGCCACAAAGCCCAGGTGTTCGAAGGCGCCGAACGGGTTGGCCTTGCCGATCAGGGACAGATCGGGGGCAGCCCATTCGGAGAACGTCGGAGCCACCAGGGACCAGCCCTGAGGGTTGAAGGGTTTGCCCGGCTGGACACTGGGGCCGATGTGCAGTGTCATTTCCAGGATCACGGCAATAACGGTGGACGTAATGATGCCGATCAGGATGGCACCCTTGACCTTGCGCACCACCAGGGCGATGGTCAGGACCAGGCCAAGAACAAATACCGCGGTGGGCCAGCCCAGCAGCTTGCCCTCAAAGCCAAGCCCAACCGGCACTGTGGTGCCTGCCACGTCCGGGATGCGGCGGACAAAGCCCGCATTGACCAGGCCAATCAAGGCGATGAACAGCCCGATGCCCACCACGATAGCCGTCTTAAGCCCCTCAGGTACGGCCTTGAACACCGCTGTCCGGAAGCCTGTGAGCACCAGGATCAGCATCGTGACGCCGGACAGGACCACCAGGCCCATCATGTCCGGCCAGGTGAGGCCCGGGCTGGTGGCTACGGTGACCGCCACGAATGCGTTGACGCCCAGCCCGGTGGCCAGCGCGAACGGATGCCTGGCCCAGGCTCCCATCAGGATGGTGAGGATGCCGGCAACAAAGGCCGTGACCGCGGCGACTGCCGGGAACCCGAGGGTGTTGCCGCTGGAGTCCGGAACGGAAAGGATCAGGGGGTTCAGCACCACGATGTAGCTCATGGCGAAGAAGGTGGCGAAGCCGCCGCGGATCTCGCGGGAAAGGTTGGAGCCGCGCTCGGTGATCATAAAATACCGGTCCAGGGCAGAGCCTTGCTTAAGCATTAGTCCTCCGGGGGAGTCTTTGGGGATACCTGAATCCTATGGGGGCTCCGGCAGGGTCCCCGACAATTTCGCCTAGTCTGTTAGGAAGCCAACACAGAGGGAGCAGTCCAAGCATGCGTTCCATCCGCCGCCAGTTACTGAGCTTTGTCCTCGGGTCCTTCGTTTTTGCTTCCGCTGTCCTCGGCGTGGCCGGGCCCGCCGCGGCACATGACGCCGCTGAATCCAGCACCCCCGCCGACGGCGCTTCGGTAGCGGTGCCGCCGGAACAGGTGTCGGTGGCCTTCAACAACAACCCGTTGGGCATCGGCTCATCCTTTTCCGTCAAGGATGCCTCCGGCGCGGAGTGGGCGGACGGGCCGGTGGACATTGTGGACAATGTGGCCAGCCAGAAGCTGAAGGCGGGCGGCCCGGCCGGGCAGTACACCGTCACGTGGCGGGTGGTCAGCTCCGACTCGCACCCCATCGAAGGGACGTTCACTTTCACGGCTTCGGCAGCAGCGGAAGGTGCTGCAGCGTCAGAGGGTTCGACGGCGGGAGCGGCCGTTCCGGGGATGGGAACGGCCCAGCCGGGAGTGACAGCCGCGCCGGAGACTGCCGGCCAAGGGGAGCCGTTCCAGTGGAGCATCGTTATTTTCGCCGCAGCAGCAGCAGGTTTGCTTGCCGCCCTGGCCATCCTTGCCCGCCGACGGCTTGCCGCGGGCGCCGACCACGAGAGCTGACGGGCGCTAGCAGGGCAGGATCGCCAGGCTTCCGGTGTGCGGGGGAGCGTCGGCCGCAGGGTTGACCTTTGCGGAAATGGCCAGGCCCACGGTCTTCGCCTGGCGCAGGGCCTCTTTAGGAGACGGTGTGATCAGTTCTCCCACACCCACCAGGTAGATGCCGATGGCCCGCATGGCAGAGACGAGGTTGCGGCCCACTGAGATGCCGAAGTCGTTGATCATGCGCCGCAGCTGGCTGTGGGCGCAGCGTGTGAGCACAATGTGGTCTGCCACCAGAATGCCGGTGGGCGTATGCACCTCCCACTGCGGGACAGTCGCGCCACCGCACTTGCCGTCCACCATGGTCAGTTGTACGGCGCGTGTGCTGTTGCGGACATCCACGTCGTGGCTGGCGGCGTAGTTGCGCAGGTGACGGAGGATCTCGTTCCGCTCCCGAAGGGTTGCCGAATCAGCCGCGTCGCAGCGCTGCAGCGAAGCTGTGTTGGCCGGCTGGGCGGCCCCCAGGATGTCCAGTCCGTCCACCACTATGGAATCAACCCCGCGGCGGCACAGCTCGGCAGCCACTGCCAGGCCGGACAGGCCGGTGCCAATAATCACAGTGGTGGTCTGCTCGGTCCCGGCATTCCCAGGCATGCTTGACACTACAGTTTCCTCCTTCGAAGCTTCGGCGGGTGCGGGCGTCCTCGCCCGCGCGCGTTCCGTTACCCCCAAAGTCCGGCCGCAGTGCATTGCCGGGCAGCTCTGACAGGAAGAGGCAGTAGGCGTCCCGGACCAACAATGTCCTGAAGACTACAGAAGATTTGCAGCGCTGGATAGCCCAATCCGAAAAGATTCCACTGCAGGTGAACACGCTTTCCTGAGCCCTGCAACGAGCCTGTGGATAAGTTCCGGTTGCGGGTCTGAACAGGCTTGCTAAGCAACGGCGGACAGAGAATAGTGAGAAATGGAAGCAGGTCCTCCCGGGCAGCTGCGGCTGCAAAACGGGTGCACAGGGAACGGCCCCGCTTCTGGCAGAATAGCCGCAACATCAGGCAGTATCGCAAGGAGGCGGCCCCATGGGCGCACAGGAGTTGCATCCGGACCCGGCGCGGGACAACGGCGGATCGCATGCCGCTCCCGACGGGATCGTTGTTGGCGTTGACGGGTCGGACCACGGCCAGTGCGCCTTGGTCTGGGCTGCCAGGGAAGCCCAGCGCCGCCGTCGTCCATTGCACATCGTTACCGCCTACTCGGTACCGATCTTCGCGGCGTCCGGCCTGGACGGCGGATACGCCACTGTAGATGACTCAGTGATCCGCGAGGGCGCCGAAGCTGTGGTCAGGCAGGCACTGGACAAGGTCGCCGGCTACGACATTGAGGTCAGCGCTTCGGTGGAAAACGGCGACGCGTCCGGCGTGCTCCTGGAAATGTCCCAGACAGCGGAACTTCTGGTGTTCGGTACACGCGGCCGTGGCGGCTTCGTGGGAAGACTCCTTGGTTCAGTTAGCAGCGCCCTGCCGGCACACGCGAAATGCCCTACAGTCACCGTGCCCCTGGTCTGCGCGGACCGGCTGGGCGAAACCACCGAGGACCGTCGGGTCAGGGCCGAGCAGGCCAAAGCCGGGCACCAGCGCGTGGAAAACGTGGTGGTGGTGGGTGTTGACGGCTCCGAACAGGCGCGGGTTGCTGTGCTCGAAGCCGCGGACCAGGCTCTACGGCTGGGTGCATTGCTCCGGGTGGTCTGCGCGGTTCCGCAGTACAGCGGCTCACTGGCCTGGGTTCCCGCCCCGATGGACCGCAAGGCACTGTTCGCCGATATTCAGCTGACCCTGGAGGCAGGCATGGCCTGGTTGCGGAGCCACTATCCCAACCTGTCGGCGGAATCCGAACTGCTGGACGGCTCGCCGGTGGACGTGCTGGTGGAAGCAAGCCGGCACGTGGAACTGGTGGTCGTGGGAACCCGCGGCCGCGGCGGCTTCACCGGCATGCTCCTGGGGTCTACTTCCGACGGGGTCCTCCATCACGCCAAGGGCCCCGTCATGGTGGTCCCTGACCGCGAGGACCCGCGCCTTGCGGACCGCGCCCGGTTCGGGCCCATCCTCGGCGCAGCCTGATCACAACATCTCGGAGGGAGCGTCACCGTGGCCGCCTACCCACCAGGAGAAGCAGGGGAAGCTCCGCGCCAAGCGGACCGGAACACCCCTGCTGCCTTGATCCTGCGCCTCAGCCATGTTGGCGGCAGCATGCTGCCGCTGGTGGGAGGCAAGGCTGCCAACCTCGGTGAACTGATATCAGCAGGATTACCCGTGCCGGATGGTTTCTGCCTGACCACGGAGGCGTACCGGGAGGCGGTGAAGCCCGTCCAGGACGGGGTGCTTGCAGAGCTTGGCAGAATCCAGGCTGAACTGCCGCCCGGCCTGCCCAGCCGGGCCGATGAGCTGGCCGCAGCGGCGGGGATGGCGAGGGACGCTATCCGCGCCATACCGGTTCCGCCCAGGATTGCTGCCGCAGTGGAACAAGCCTATGCAGCGCTGGGTGAATCTACCCCGGTGGCGGTGAGGTCCTCGGCTACGGCCGAGGACCTGCCGTTTGCGAGCTTCGCCGGCCAGCAGGATACCTACCTGAATGTGGTGGGCATCGACGCCGTCCTTGAGGCTGTGCGCAACTGCTGGGCCTCCCTCTGGACGGACCGGGCAGTGGCTTACCGTGCCGCACTTGGCATCACACCGCACGAAGTAGCCCTCGCCGTCGTCATTCAGCGCATGGTCGATGCGGCATCGGCAGGGGTAATGTTCACGGCCAACCCCGTCACCGGCAGGCGCCGCGAAGCCGTCATCGATGCCGCGCCGGGACTTGGCGAAGCAGTGGTTTCCGGGGCCGTCAATCCGGACCATTTTGTGGTGGACGCCGAAACAGGCCGGGTTGTGGAGCGGAAGCTGGGCGATAAGCGCTTGATGGTGCGCCCCCTTTCAGGTGGGGGAACGGAGACACAGGACCTTCGGGGCCGGGCGGAGGATCCCAGCCTTACCGATGAACAGGCCGTTGAACTTGCGGTCCTCGGTGCCCAGGCGGAGCGGCACTTCGGATCCCCGCAGGACACCGAATGGGCCATTGACTCCGGCGGAACGCCCTGGTTGACCCAGTCCCGGCCCATCACCACCCTGTTCCCGGTCCCGGAGAGCCGCTACCCCGGCGCGGGAAGCAGGGTCTACCTTTGCTTCAGCCTGGCCCAGGGACTCACCCGGCCGCTCACGCCCATGGGGCTGGCATCGATGCGGCTTCTTGCCTCCTCTGTGGCCAAGGCCGCCGGTTTCGCCGTTCCCGAGCCCCGGCGGGGCCCTTCACCGTATGCCGAGGCTGCCCAGCGCTTGTACTTCGACCTCACCACCCCGGCCAGGAGCAACGTGGGCCGCCGGATTTTTCCACGGATCTTCGACGTGATGGAAGCCAGGTCCGCAGTGGTGTTGCGGCGGATTTTCAGCGACCCCCGTTTCTCGGTGACCCGCCGGACTCCGATCGGAGTGGTGCGGCATGTCCTGCCGGCAGCGGTGCGGGCCCGCGCCCCGGAATCGGTGCTCCGGGCACTGTTCAGGCCCAAGGCGGCCCTGCTCAGGCTGGACCGCTTCACCCGGGAATTCGCCGACGACTTGGAGCTGGGCCCGGGAGCAGGGCCAATTGAACGGTTGAACCACGCCGAGCGGCTCCTGGGAGACCGGCTCTTTGCCATTGTCCCGGCCATCTTGCCCCTGCCTGCCTTGGGATTCGCGATGCTGTGGCTGGCGGGAAAGCTGTTGGGAGGCAAGGACCGCTGGGAGGACCTGCAGAAAGTGCTCCGGGGCCTGCCGCAGAACGTGACCACCGAGATGGACCTTGACCTGTGGCGGCTTGCATCAGCGGTGCGGGATGACCGTGAATCACGCACGGCGCTGGAGGAGCGGCAGCCGTCCGAACTGGCAGCAGAGTTCGAAGCCGGGCGCCTGCCCCCTGTCCTGCACGCAGGCCTGGTCCGGTTCCTTGACCGCTACGGTCACCGGGCGGTGGCCGAAATCGACGTGGGCATGCCCCGGTGGTCCGACGACCCGACGCACATCCTGGGTGTCCTGGCCAACTATCTCCGCCTCACTGACCCCGCCATGGCTCCGGACGTGCAGTTCAGCCGGGCAAATGCGGAGGCAGAAGCACAAGTGGAACGGCTCGTAGCCAAGGCGCGCAGCCGCGGCAGGCTGCGTGGGTTGCTCGTTGGTGCCGCTTTGCGCCGCACCAGGACTTTCGCCGGGCTGCGGGAGCTGCCCAAGTACCAGCTGGTCCTGGGCCTCGCTGAAGTGCGGACTCAACTGGCGTGTGTGGGAGCGGCGTTGGCAGCTGACGGCCAGCTGGAGGGCGCCGACGACATCTTCTTCCTCGACTTTGAAGAGGCCAGGCAGGCTCTTGCCGGCCGGGGCCCCAACGGAGGCGCCGAGCAGGGCACGCTGCGCGAACTCGTCCTGGAACGGCGCGCCGCTTACGCCGCCGAACTCGGCAGGCGCCACGTTCCCAGGGTCCTGCTCTCGGACGGCACCGAGCCCGAGGTGCTCTACGCCGCGGGTGCCGGCCTCGCTGACGGAGCACTCTCCGGCAGCCCGGCATCGGCGGGTTCGGCCACCGCTCCTGCCCGCGTAATCCTGGACCCTGTGGGCGCCCACCTTGAACCAGGGGAAATCCTGGTGGCACCGTCCACCGATCCCGGCTGGACGCCCTTGTTCCTGACCGCCGGCGGCCTGGTGATGGAGATGGGCGGGCCCAACTCGCACGGTGCCGTAGTGGCGCGGGAGTACGGCATACCCGCCGTGGTAGGGGTGCCGGATGCCACTTCCCGGCTGACCACCGGGCAAAAGATAACGGTCGACGGCGGCGCTGGAACCGTAGTGCCCGCGTAACCGGGTGGAAGTCTCCGGGGCAGGTGTAGGGAGCATTCCCGAGGCGTACCCTTGGACTATGGGCTCCAGTGACGGAGACGGCCCGACTGCGGACCGCCGGAGGATGAACCGCCTGACCACGGGCAGGCTTGCCGGAACAGGCGGCAATCGGACTTGGTTGAGGTGGGTTCCTGCAGCGGCTGTGCCTGCCGTGATCGCCGCCGGGGTACTGGTGGGATCCATGCCGGCGCGGGCAGGCGACCCGCTGCCCGCAAAAACCCCTGCCGAGGTGATCGCCTTGCTGGCCGGCCACAGGACACACACGTTTTCGGGAACCATTGAGCAGTCCTCCGAGCTGGGGCTGCCGGAACTGCCGGCAACGGGTCCGACGTCCGGCCCTGCCTCGCCCGGAGGCGCAGCCTCAGCCATGGAGTTCCTCACCGGTGAGCATACGGCGAGGGTCTTCATGGACGGAAAAACCAAGGCGCGGATCCAGGTGGTGGACCGGCTCGCCGAACGTGACGTGATCCGCCGCGGCAACGACGTCTGGCTTTACTCCTCAAAGGACAACTCCGCCGCGCACCTGACCCTGCCCGGCTACGCCGCCGATTTGCCGCTTACCCAGCCGCCGCTGGCGGACCCAGGGAACACCGGGACGCCGCCTCTGAATACCCCGCAGGCTGTGGTGCCCGTCCCGCCCACGCCCCAGGACCTCTCCGAAAAGTTCCTGGCCGCGGTGGACAGTTCAACTGCCGTGTCAGTGGGCCCGGATGTGACAGCGGCCGGGCGCCCTGCCTACAACCTCCTGCTCGAGCCGCGTACCGGGGACACGCTGGTGGGCAAGGTGGCAATCGCCGTCGACGCAGCCAACGGCATGCCGCTCTCTGTGGAGGTGACGGCCCGCGGTGCAGCCCAACCCGCCTTCAGCGCCGGATTCACCAGCCTGTCCCTCGATGCTCCGGACGACGCGCTTTTCAACTTCGTCCCGCCGCCCGGCAGCACCGTTGAGGAACTGCAGGTTCGCCATTCCCACCACTGGCCGCTCAGCTCCGGGTTCCCCGGCAACCCCGGCATCCACGTCACGCCGGATAATGCTGCCCGGAGCATCAAGGACGAAGTCCGGCCCTACCTGACCGGGGCCGGGTGGGAAACGGTAGTGGAAATCCCGGCTGAGGCAGGGACGACTTCCACCATGGATGCCCTCCTTTCCAGGAATCCGCTGTTGTCCCAAGCCGTCGTCGCAGTTCCCGGCGGGCGGCTGTTCTCCACCACGCTGTTCACCGTCCTGTTCACTGACGACGGCCGGATCTTCGCGGGCATGGTCCCGCCGGAGAGGCTGCAAGCCGCATCCACGGCTCCGTGACCGGGCCCGCAGGAGGCCCCGGCTCCCGGACCTACGGCCTGACCATTGAGACCCAGGGGCTGACGAAGCGCTTCGGGCAGCAGTTGGCCGTGGATGGCCTCGACCTCGCAGTGCCTCCCGGCGCGGTCTTCGGCTTCCTCGGACCCAACGGCTCCGGAAAGACCACCACCATCAGGATGCTGCTGGGCCTCGCCGCCGCCTCCGCGGGGTCCGTTCGACTGCTGGGCAGGGACATGCCCGGCGAATTCCAGGACGTCCTCCCGCACGTGGGGGCACTGGTGGAGGGCCCGGCCTTCTACCCCTTTCTCTCCGGGACCGCGAACCTCCACCGCCTCGACGCCGCCACCCGGCATGCCCCACCCGCCTCACGGGGATCCCGGGTGAACCAGGCGCTGGAACGGGTGGGATTAAGCCACGCCGCAGGCAAGCGCGTGCACGCCTATTCGCTGGGCATGAAGCAACGGCTCGGTATTGCCAACGCGCTGTTGTCTCCCCGCGAACTGCTGGTGCTGGATGAACCCACCAACGGGCTGGACCCCCAGGGCACCCGGGAAGTCCGGAACCTCGTCCGGTCCCTCGCAGCAGACGGGACTACCGTCTTTGTCTCGAGCCACCTGCTGGCCGAGGTGGAGCAGATGTGCACCCATGCGGCCATCATGAGCGCGGGCCGGCTCGTGGCCCAGGGCCCGCTCTCCGAGCTGCGCCGGTCCGGAACCGCCTCCATCCGTCTGGTGACGCCGGACGCCGGGACCGCGATGTCGGTCCTGGCGCGCCTTGGGCTGTTGCCGGAACCTGCAGCTGCGCAACCGGACGGCGAGGTGGTAACGGCCGCTCTGGCCCGGCCGGGGGTACTTGGAAGTCCAGGCGTTGGGGCAGGAAGGCCAGTGCCGGGCACCCCTGCCTCCCCGTACACCGCCCCGGAAGAGATCGTGGCACGCCTGGTGAATGCCGGAGTCAGGGTCCGCGGTTTCGCAGTGGAACGGGAAAGCCTTGAGGACCGCTTTGTTGCCCTGACGGGTGAGGGTTTCGATGTTGCCCAGTAACGCCCGGCAGGTAACCGCAAAGGCAGCAGGAGCAGAACCCGCAGCGGCGCCCCGCGGGTCCGGTGCCTCCCTTTTGTGGTCGGAACTCCGGCTGCTGTTTGCGCGGCGCCGTACCTGGGCACTGCTGCTGGCGCTGGCGGCGATACCGGTGCTGATCGCCGTGGCCGTCAGGATCTCATCCGGAGTTCCCGCGGGCCGGGGCCCTGCCTTCCTGGACCGCATCACCCAGAACGGACTTTTCGTTGCGTTTACCGCCATGCTGGTGTCGGTTCCACTGTTTCTGCCCCTGGCCGTGGGCGTGGTGGCAGGGGACACCATCGCGGGCGAGGCAAACCTGGGCACATTGAGGTACCTGCTGGTTGCTCCTACAGGCAGGGTGCGGCTGCTTCTGGTGAAGTACGCGGGGGCGCTGGCGTTCTGCCTTGCTGCGCCCATCACTGTGGCGCTGGCCGGTGCCGGCATTGGGGCGGCGCTTTTCCCCGTGGGCCCGGTGACGTTGTTGTCAGGGGACGTGATCGAGCCGGCGGAGGCCGGGGTACGCCTCCTCCTGATTGCTGCCTACCTGGCCGTTTCCCTGGCCGGGCTCTCCGCCATAGGACTCTTTGTGTCCACGCTCACTGTGGTCCCGGTGGGTGCCATGGCGGCCACAGTGGTGGTCTCAGTAGTGTCCCAGGTCCTTGACCAGCTGCCTCAGCTCGAGTGGCTGCACCCGTGGCTGTTCAGCCATTACTGGCTGGGCTTTGGAGACCTGCTCCGCCAGCCGGTGCTGTGGGACTCGTTCGCCAGCAACGCCTTGCTGCAGGCGGGGTACATTGCCCTGTTCGGTGCCCTCGCCTACGGGCGGTTCATCACCAAGGACGTGCTGAGCTGACCAAGCCTAGGCGTGCTGGTGCGCCTCGTGTTCGGAATGCGTGGCCGGCTCCAACTGGAACGTGCAGTGGTCGGTATCGAAGTGCGAACCCAGGCAGGTCACCAGTTTGTCCAGCAACTGGTCCGCTCCGCGGGCGGTCAGCACGCCGTCCTCCACCACGACGTGTGCTGAGAAAACCGGCACGCCTGAAGTGATGGTCCAGATGTGGATGTCGTGCACATCAGATACGCCCTCCACAGACATGATGTGTTCACGAATCATCTGGACTTCAACCCCCTTGGGGCTGGCTTCGAGCAGCACGTCAACCACATCGCGCAGCAGCGTCCATGCCCGGGGCAGGATCAGCAGGGCAATCACCACTGAGGCGATGGTGTCGGCAGCGTGGAAGCCGGTGACCATGATTGTCACCGCGGCGGCTATCACGGCGACCGAACCCAGAAGGTCGCCCAGGACTTCGAGATAAGCACCGCGGACGTTGAGGCTTTCCTGGTGTGCTCCGCGCAAAATCAGGAGCGACACGAGGTTGGCCGCAGCACCCAGGATGGCGGCAAACAGCATGATGTCCGTCTGCACCTCAGGGGCGGAACCGATCCGCCGGATTGCTTCACTGAAGATGACCACGGAGATCACGATCAGGATCAAGGCATTGGCCAATGCCGCGAGGACTTCGGCCCGCTGGTACCCGTAGGTCCTCTGGTCACTCGCCGGTTGGCCTGCAATCCAGGCGGCAAGCAACGCGATGGTTACCCCGGCGGCATCGGAAAGCATATGGCCGGCATCGGCAAGCAGCGAGAGCGAACCGGAAAGTACTGAACCCACCACCTGCACCAGGACCACAACGAGGGTGATGACAAGAACCGCCACAAGCCGCTTGCGGTGCCGGCCCGTTGCGGTAATACCGTGCGTGTGGCTGTGATCGTGTCCCATGCCTACAAGGCTAGCCCCAGCCGAGCTCGTGCAGCCGGTGGTCATCGATCCCGAAGTGGTGGGCGATTTCATGGACCACCGTGACAGCCACCTCATGGATAACGTCATCACGTGAGGAGCAGATTTCAAGGATGGGTTCGCGGAAGATGGTGATGCGGTCCGGCAGGGAACCGGCATCCCACCACGAGTCCCGCTCTGTCAGCGGCACGCCCTCATAGAGCCCCAGCAGTACGGTGTCCGGGTCCTCGCCCGGCCGGGGCACGTAGTCGTCCTCGATGAACACCGCTACGTTATCCATCGCGCCCGCCAGCTGGTCCGGGATACTGGCCAGGGCGTCCTGGACTGCGGCCTCGAACTCGTCCGGCGGCATGGTGAAGCCGGGTGGCCCGATCGCACGAAGGGGCTCGCTGGGGCCCTCGGGAACAACAGGCAAACCCGGCGGCAAACTGGCTGGCATACTCCAACTCTAGTGACGAACCTTTGGCCTGGCTTCCCGTCCCGGCCTGGTGCGTCGCCGGGTCAGACCCACACCGACCAGGCAGACCAACCCGCCCACCAGGCCCAGTGCAGTGGGAATTTCGCCCAGGAGCAGCCACGAGATAAGGATGGTGGTGCCGGGCACCAGGTAGGTGGTGGCTGCAAGCTTGCCCGCCTCAATCAGTGAAAGCGCGTACGCCCACGTGGTGAAGGCAATGGCCGTGGGGAAGATGCCGAGATAAACCAGGCCCCATGTTGCCCCAGCCGGCGCCGCCTGCACTTCGGTGGCCAGCTGTCCTGCAAAAGGCAGGCAGCACACTGCCCCCACCAGGATCCCGAACCAGGTGGCTTGTGCAGCGGGAAACTTGCGCAGCACCGGCTTTTGGATGATGACGCTGACTGCGGCGAGCACAGCGGCAAGCAGGCACAGCAGCACCCCCGCCACATCCGTCGTCGGACTTTCCCCCGGTACGGAGGGCTGGCCTGAACCCACGGCAATCAGCGCCACCCCCGCGAAGGCAACCAGGCTCCCGATGATCAGCCAGCGCGGGAATCCCTCCTTGAGGAAAACGCCGGCCATGATGGCCACGAGGATGGGATTGACGTTGATGAGCAGGGCGCTGGTGCCGGCATCCAGCACGTGCTCCGCCGCGTTCAGCGCCACGTTGTACCCGCCGAACCACATCACCCCGTAGGCAAGGATAGGCCACCACTCCCGGCCCCGGGGCAGGAGCCGGCTCTTCAGCAGTTGGGGGAGGACCAGCAGGGCCAGCACGACGGCGGCAACCGCCAGCCTGCCGAGCGTCAGGGAGCCGGGGGAGAAGTGTGGGCCGATGGCCCGGATGCCCACAAATGCCGAAGCCCAGAGGACCACGGTAACGGCCATGGCCGCAATGCCAAGTGCTTTGATCCGGGATGCGGGACCGGTTGGGGGCGCGGGTGCGCTGACGGGGGTGCTTGATGCCATGGTGCCAATCTAGCCGGGCGTCCAGCTCCCGGTCTGGCGGAAATCGGCCACGTCTAACCAAGTTCCTGCCAAAGATTCGATAAAGAGCCCAAAAGGGTATCGGTTTGGCGGCTAGGATGCGGGTTATGGTCTCAAACCTCGCGCCTCCCCGGGATACAGCACGCCTGATCCGGAAAATCATCTGGCTGGTCCTCGCCGCAGTGGTAGTGGCCGGGGCGGCCTGGTACGCCGTGCTGACCTTGGGGAAGTCCCAACAGTCCGCGCCTGCGGCCCCCGGTGCCGAACAGCTTGTCCGTGCGGACAGCCACCGCTTGACCAGCCCGGCGGTCGAGAAGGCACAACTTGTGGAATTCCTGGACTTCGAATGCCCGTCCTGCGGCTCCATCCATCCCATCGTCGAGGAATTCAAAGCCGAGTTCGGAGACAGGATCACATTCGTTCACCGGCACTTCCCGTTGTCAGCCCACCCGAACTCGGGACAGGCGGCGCTGGCAGCGGAGGCGGCCGGGCGGCAGGGCCAGTACCAGCACATGGCCAACAAGTTGTTCGAAACCCAGTCCGAGTGGGCGGGAAACCAGCAGTCCCAGGCCCCGCGGTTCCGGAATTACGCCGAGCAGTTGGGGCTGGACCTTGCGCAGTATGATGCCGTCGTCGCTGATCCCAGGACGGAAGAGCGCATCCTGGCCGACGTAGCGGACGGTAATGCGCTGGGCGTGACCGGCACCCCCACCTTCTTCCTCAACGGGGAGAAGCTCACCCTGACCACCAAGGCCGAGTTCCGGCAGAAACTCGCGGACGCCGCGGGCTAACGCTGGTTCGCCCCGGACCACTCCAGCAGCCGCTCGACGGGCCAGGTGGTGACAATACGGTCGGCCGGAACACCGTTCCGGTCCGCACGCTCCGCGCCGTACTGAAGGAAGTCCAGCTGCCCTGGTGCGTGCGCGTCACTGTCGATTGAGAAAAGGCAGCCTGCGTCCAAAGCGAGCTGGATCAGTGCATCCGGCGGGTCCTGGCGCTCCGGCCGCGAATTGATCTCCACCGCCACGTTGTGTTCCGCGCATGCGGCGAACACCTCCTTGGCGTCGAATTCCGACGGCGGACGCGTCCCCCTTGACCCCTCCACCAGGCGTCCCGTGCAGTGCCCCAGCACGTTGGTCTGCGGATCCGCTATGCCCTTGAGCATGCGTCGTGTCATGGTGTTCCGGTCCGCCCGCAGCTTGGAATGGACGCTTGCCACCACGATGTCCAGGCGGTCCAGCAGTTCCGGATCCTGGTCCAGTTCGCCGGACTCCAGAATGTCCACTTCGATGCCGGTCAGCAGCCGCACCCGGTTGTCCTGCTTCCCGTCAGAGCCGGCGTGGGTGCCGTTGTTGATGTCCGCCACTACGTCCAGTTGCTGCATCAGCCGTTCCGCCGAGAGCCCGTTGGCGATGGTGAGGTTGGGGGAGTGGTCCGTCAGCGCGAGGTAATCCCTGCCCAGCACCCCGGCTGCTGCCACCATCAGCTCAATGGGGGACCCGCCGTCGGACCATTCGCTGTGGCTGTGCAGGTCACCCCGAAGCGCCTCCCGGATGACGGTGCCACCGGAAGCCAAAGGCTGGGCGCCCTTCTCGCGAAGGTCGGCGAGGTACTCCGGGACCTGGCCCTCGACTGCATCCCGGATGACCTGGTAAGTCCGGTCGCCAATGCCTTTCATGGATTTCAGGCGGCCGTTTTTCACCCTGGTTGCCACTTCTTCCGGCGGCAGCGGAGCGATCACCCCGGCAGCTTTGCGGAAGGCCTGGACCTTGAAGGTGGCAGCGCGTCCGCGCTCCAGCCAAAAGGCGATCTCGTTGAGTGCTGCAACGGCGTCCATCAGTCCATCTTCACCTGTTCGTGCCGCTCTGGGCGCGTGTTTTCGCGGATTTTGGAATATTCCCCAGTAGGCCCTATAGTTTTAGAGTCCAGTTCGGAGAAACGCAAAGAGCAAAGACGGAAAGCATCGCTTGACGCCTTTTATTTTTGTTCCGAACGGGTTCTGGCCCCCATCGTCTAGCGGCCTAGGACACCGCCCTTTCACGGCGGCGGCACGGGTTCGAATCCCGTTGGGGGTACGCAAGGAACTGGTCAAACAGACTTAAAATGTCTGGTAGGCTGGAAGCCTTGAAAAAAGCGGTAGAGATACTGCGAAGCAAGAAACGCAAGGCCCTGTAGCGCAGTTGGTTAGCGCGCCGCCCTGTCACGGCGGAGGTCGCGGGTTCAAGTCCCGTCAGGGTCGCTCTGATTGTTGGAAGCAATTCCGGCTCTCATGGTGACTAGTCACCTAGGCTCTGTAGCTCAGTTGGTAGAGCGTTCGACTGAAAATCGAAAGGTCACCGGATCGACGCCGGTCGGAGCCACCACTGGGAAGCATCAGTTCTTCGGAACTGGTGCTTTTCTTCTTTAACGCCTTACTCCTGGAATGGATGCCAGGTTCCGCCGCTCTCCACGCCAGGACACTTCTCTGCAGCCGGTCGGCCCTGTCTGCCCTTAAGTCACCGCCAGGGATAGGGTTGGGATCAACAGAAGGGGGAGTGCCTGATGGAATACCAGAACCCGCAACCCGGCCAGGGCATCCAGAGCCGTCCCGTCCCGGTTCCTGTGCCGGCGCCTGGTCTTGGCCGTACGGTTATTTCTGAAACGGCAGTAGCCAAAGTGGCAGGACTTGCCGCCCGGGCCGTACCGGGGGTGTACTCCCTGGGCTCCGGACCCCGTGCGCTTGGCGCCATCCGCGACGCCGTTGGCAGTTCGGATCATGCCGCCGGCGTACGCGCTGAGGTGGGCGAAACGCAGGTTGCAGTGGATATCAGCCTCGTCGCCAGCTACGGCACACCGCTGCACTCACTGGCCAACGAGGTACGCGCGGCAGTTTACCGGGCGGTGGAGGAACTCGTGGGTCTGCAGGTGATCGAGGTCAACGTGGAAGTCACCGACGTCTACGTTATGCCACCGGTTAAGCCCACCACCGGTTCCACGGAAAGGGAGGGGCTGCTGTGAACCTCACCGTCGCCGGTACCGCGATGGGCGCCTTCGTCGCCTTTATGTCCCTGCAGTTCGGCCTGTGGGGGTTTCTGATATCGCTGCTCTTTATGGCCATCGGGGCAGTCCTGGGCCGGGCCGCTGAAGGGAAACTGGACCTTCGCGGCGTCCTGGACGCCATCATCGGCCGGCGCTCGTCCTCATGAGCTCCACCGCTCCGGCTGTCCGGGGCCAGGAGCTGACCGGCCATAACCGCATCAGCACGCAGGCCCTGACCAGCCTTGCCAAGGCCGCAGCCGCCCACTACCTGGGCGTGGACGCCGAGGATGTCCGGGCTGACTGGACGGACGACGACGGCATGCTGGCGCTGTCCCTTGTCACGCCCATCAGCATCCCGCCACTGAACGCCGTGGTTCTGGACCCCTCCCGGGTGAAAGGCGGTGGAGGCTCCATCTGGGAGCGCACGGTAACGGCAAAAGCCCGCATCCTCGCCACAGTCGCGGATTTGAGCGGTGCACAGTTGAGCCGGGTGGACATCAGGATCAGCGGAGTGAGGATCAGCGAAGGAGGACGCGTCCGATGAGCCGGCGCGTGGAAAACCAGGGTCCTGATATGGGCCGCATACTGCATCGGGAAACGCACTCCTCACGCGCGGTAGTGGCCACTGCCGCCGCGGTCCTGGTCATCGCGCTTGCTGCCTACGGGCTCCTCGAAGCTGCCGTTCAAGCCTTCGGGCAGCCGGCCTGGCTCATCGAGCCGCAGGTGGCGGCCGAGCGCATGGTGGCCCTCCCCGCAGATATTTCACCGCTGCTGCTGGGCGCCCTTGGCGCGGTCCTGGCCATGTTTGGCCTGGTCTTTTTCCTCAACGGGGTCCTGCCCGGGCGCCGTGCCCGGCACCTTGCAGGTGGCGGTGAAAACGCCGGACGTGCCGTAGTGGTGGACGATGAAGTCATCGCTTCCGCGCTGGCACGCCGCGCCCGGCTTGCCGCAAATGTCGCACCCGAACAGGTCATGGTGGTGGTTTCGCAGCGGCAGGTGGTGGTGAATGTCCGGCCCACCTCGGGAGTTCCCGTGGACCACGACGCCGTGCTTGCTGCGGTCCAAAGCGAACTCCACGCCATGGCTCTGCACCCTTCACCCGAGGCACAGGTCAACGTGGCGCCGTCAGGAGTGATCGGCGCATGAACAGTACCCCTACCCTTCTTAACCGGATCCTCGTTGCGGTCCTCGGTTTGATGCTTCTTGCTGTTGGCGTCCTGCTGATGCTGCTGGCGGCTGTTCCGGCCGTTGCTTCCTGGTGGCACTCCTGGTCTGCCGGTGTCTGGAACCAGGTCAATCAGGTCTTCGCTGCCACGAGGTTTCCCGGGCGCACTGAAAGCTGGCTGTGGATCCTGGTGGCGCTGGCCCTGCTTCTGCTGATTGGACTGATGGTGGCCTGGGTTGCGCAGCAGGGCAAGGGCCGGGCCAACCTGCTTGCCTATGAATACGATCCCGGGGCGGTTCCGGGCGATGTCCGGATCAGTGGAGGAGTGGCGGAGCAGGCGCTTAAACATGCCCTCGCAGATCGTCCCGACCTGGCCGGTGCGACTGTGACCACCTATGACGTCAAAGGCAGCCCGGCCCTGAAAGTGCGCCTCCTGCCGCGCCAGGGCGTGGCCCCTCACCTGCTGGCAGGCGAGGTATACGCCCTGGTCGCGGCACTGGAGACGGTGGTTGGAAGAAAAATTCCGGTGCTGATCCACGTTGCAGCCGGCGCCCGGACGCGCTTCAGCAGGGCTGAGCGCGTGCGTTGACCGCTGGTACTTTCAGTCCCTGACCAAATAAACGGTGCAGTCTACGGGTACTTCGCGCCTATCCGCCCACTCGGCTGCAAGTTCAGGACCGCTGGAGAGAACAACCGAATAACCATCAGGAACGGGGGCGGAAGCAAACCCAAGGTTGCCTAACACCAGGACGTCGCTGTTATGGAAGGCCAGCACCCCGCTGTCCGGCGCGTGGACCTCAGCCCAACCAAAGGAGCCTGCACCCAGCCGATGTGCGGACCTGAAGGCAAGGGCAGCCCGGTAAAGCTCCAGGGTAGAGCCTTCCACTCCTTCCTGTTGGTCCGCTGCCAATGGGCCGAAACTCTCCGGCTGCGGGAGCCAGGGCTGGGATGCCCCGCCGTCCAGGGCCACGGAAAAGCCGTGGCCGGGCCGTTCCGCAGCCCAGGGCAGGGGGACCCGGCAGCCGTCACGGCCAATCTCTGCGCCACGCGTCCGGAAAAACGTCGGGTCCTGCCGCGCATCGGCCGGGAGGGTGGTGTGCTCGGGAAGTCCCAGCTCCTCTCCCTGGTACAGGTAAGCCGAACCCGGAAGAGCCAGCGAAATCAAGGTCGCAGCCCTCGCGCGGGCAAGCCCCAGGGGAGCATTGGGCTGCTCATCGTCCGCTCCCAGTCCCTTGGGGAACATCGTGGGGTCCTTTAGGCCGAACCGGGTGGTGTGCCGGACGGTGTCGTGGTTGCTCAGGACCCACGTGCAGGGAGCGCCGACGGAAGCGGCAGCTGCCAGGGAGGCTTCAATGGACTCGGCCATGCGCTCCGCATCCCAGCCTGCAAGCAGGAAATCAAAATTGAAGGCCTGCTGCATTTCGTCCGGGCGGGTGTAGCGGGCCAGCCGTTCCGCTGGCTCCACCCAGGCTTCGGCCACCATCATGCGGTCGCCTTCGTACTCGGCCAGCACCTGGTGCCAGTCCCGGTAAACGTCGTGCACGCCGTCCTGGTCAAAGAACGGTGAGGGAGGATAAAGCGGGGATACCGCCCTGTGTGGCTCCTCGGCGTCCGTATGGGCTCCGGGAGCATCACCAGGGCGGTGCGCTGCTTCCCGGGGCACTTCCACGGTGCCTTCAACCATGGCGGCGGCGCCTTCCCAGTCGGGCAGGCCGGGCTCCTTGACCAGGCCGTGGGCCACGTCAACGCGGAAGCCGTCCACACCCCGGTCCAGCCAGAAACGAAGCACAGAGCGCATCTCCTCGTGCACCTCGGCGTTTTCCCAGTTGAGGTCCGGCTGCTTGCTGTCAAAAAGGTGCAGGTACCACTCGCCCGGAGATCCGTCAGCCTCAGTGATCCGGCTCCAGGCCGGCCCGCCGAAGATCGATTTCCAGTTGTTCGGGGGGAGCTTGCCGTCACCGGAACCGGGAATGTCGTCCTTTCCAGACCGGAACATGTAGCGGCTCCTCTCCGGAGAACCCGGCGCGGAAGCGAGCGCTTCCTGGAACCACACATGTTCGTCGGAAGTATGGTTGGGTACCAGGTCAACAATGACCTTGAGCCCGCGCTGGTGAGCTTCCTGCAACATGGCGTCGAAGTCACCCAAGGAGCCGAAAAGGGGATCCACCTGGCGGTAATCTGCCACGTCATACCCTGCGTCCGCCTGGGGGGATTTGTAGAACGGGGACAGCCAGATGGCGTCTACTCCGAGTTGCTGCAGGTAGGGAAGACGGTTCGTGACACCAGGAAGATCTCCCATCCCGTCTCCGTTGCCGTCTGCGAAGGACCGGGGATAGATCTGGTAGACGACGGCGTCCGCCCACCATTCCGGCCGGGTTGGATGGTCAGTAGGAACGTCCGGATTGGACATTTGGTTCCTCTCAGATAACTTTTTGATGTAAACGCTTGCATAACCCGCAGCAACATTACTAGTGTGAGCGTCACCACATCAACCTCACCAGCAAGCGCACTGTAGACCTACTTGTCACTCAGCGAGGAGCTTCAAGCTAATGAAAACCCCTAGATTCCTACTTCCGGCCGCCACTGCCGGTGTTCTGGCCCTCACTCTGACCGCATGCGGCGGGGGAGGCGGTGGGACCACGGGCGGCGGTGGAGGTGGTGGCGGCGGTGACGCCGAAGCCAACCTCGACAGCCGGGGTCCCATCACCTATGTACAGGGCAAGGACAACAGCAACGTAGTCCGCCCGCTGATTGAAAAGTGGAACGCCGCTCATCCCGATGAGAAGGTCACCTTCAAGGAACAGACTGACCAGGCTGACCAGCAGCACGATGACCTCGTCCAGAACTTCCAGGCCAAAAACGCCGATTACGACGTAGCGAGCGTTGACGTCGTCTGGACCGCCGAGTTCGCCGCCAAGGGCTGGCTCCAGCCGCTCAAGGACAAGATGGCCGTCGACACCACGGGCATGCTTGAACCCACCGTCGAGGCCGGCTCCTACAAGGACACCCTGTACGCGGCTCCGGTCTCCTCCGATGGCGGCATCCTCTACTACCGCAAGGACCTGGTCCCCGAGGCACCCAAGACCTGGGACGAGATGATGGAGATGTGCTCCATTGCAAAGGAGAACAACATTGGCTGCTACTCCGGCCAGTTCAAGCAGTATGAAGGACTGACCGTCAATGCTTCCGAGGCCATCAACTCCGCCGGTGGTTCCGTCCTTAACGACGAGGGTAAGCCGAACCTGAACACCGCGGAGGCCGAGGAAGGCCTGAACAACCTGGTCGAAGCTTTCAAGAACGGCAACATTCCTGCTGAGGCAATCACGTACCAGGAAGAGGAAAGCCGCCGCGCGTTCCAGGAAGGCAAACTGCTGTTCCTCCGCAACTGGCCTTACGTCTACAACCTGGCCACCACCGAAGGTTCCTCCCAGGTCAAGGACGTGCTGGGCATGGCGGCCCTGCCGGGCAAGGACGGCCCTGGTGCTTCCTCCCTTGGTGGCCACAGCGCAGCCATCAGCGTCTATTCCGACCACAAGGCGACTGCCCTGGACTTCGTAAAGTTCCTCATCGAAGAGGAGCAGCAGAAGTTCTTCGCAACGCAGGGTTCCCTGGCACCGGTATTCGGCGCTCTCTATGAGGACCAGGAACTGGTTGCCAAGCTGCCGTACCTGCCCGTCCTGAAGACCTCGATCGAGAACGCTGTTCCCCGTCCGGTAACCCCGTTCTACCCGGCTGTCACCCAGGCCATCCAGGAGAACGCCTACGCTGCGCTGAAGGGCGATAAGCCGGCCAAGGACGCGCTGTCCGACATGCAGAAGTCCATCGAGACCGCCGGCGCAGGATCGTAAGAAGCCATGGCTACTGAACTGGGCCCGACGCCGGTCAAAGGGCCGGCGTCGGGCACTACCCCGGTCCACCACGGACCCAAGGGCGTAGGCGAAGACAACAAGATCCTGAGCCAGGGCAAGTGGGCATCATGGCTTCTTGCCCCGACCATCATCGCGCTGGGCATTGTGATCGTTTACCCGATCATCAGCGCGATCATCATGTCCTTCCAGAAGGACGCCGGACTCGATCCTGTCACCGGGCTCTTCACCGAGGGCGGCCCGGCAGGTATCCAGAACTATGTGAACTGGCTGGGGCAGCAGTGTGCAGCCCAGGGCGGCGGCACGGTCGCCTGCCCGCCGGGCACCCTCGGAGGCCAGTTCTGGACGGCTACGGGCACTACTTTCCTCTTCACAGTCATCACTGTTGCCTTCGAAACCGTCCTCGGTTTCTGGATGGCCATGATCATGGCCCGCACGTTCAAGGGCCGCGGCCTGGTCCGCGCAGCGGTACTCGTTCCGTGGGCCATCCCCACGGCAGTAACCGCCCAGCTCTGGCTGTTCATGTTCGATTTCAACGGCATCATCAACAAGCTGTTTAACGTGTCCATCCTCTGGACGGGCAGCGAATGGCCGGCTAAATGGGCTGTGATCATTGCCGACACCTGGAAGACGACGCCCTTTATGGCGCTGCTCATCCTCGCCGGCCTGCAGATGATCCCTGCCGAGGTTTACGAAGCCGCAAAGGTGGACGGCGCTACCGCATGGCAGCGCTTCCGGATGATCACCCTGCCTTTGGTCAAGCCGGCCCTTATGGTCGCCATCCTGTTCCGTACCCTGGATGCCCTGCGTATGTTCGACCTGCCGTACATCCTGACCGGTGGTGCCAACAACACCACTACGCTGTCCATCCTGGTGATTAACCAGATCAGGCAAGGCTTCAACTCAGCTGCCGCCCTGTCCACCATTACGTTCTTCATCATCTTCCTGGTGGCGTTCATTTTCGTCCGCTTCCTGGGCGCGAACGTTGTGGAGCAAAGCGGAGCCACCGGCAAGGGGAAGAAATGACAACCACCACTGCTTCGACGTCCCTGCGGGCGCAGCAGGACAAGGGACGCAAGTCTGCGCAGAACCGGGAAAAGTGGGCAAGCGTCCGGACCTACATCAGCGCTGCCGTCATCCTGATCTGGTGCCTCGCACCTGCTTACTGGATGGTGGTAACGGCTTTCCGCGACGTGGGCTTCACCTACGACACCACACCCTGGCCCACCCACGTAACCATGGACAACTTCGTCACCGCCTTCGATACCTCGTTCGGCAACAGGTTCGGCCAGGCCCTGCTGAACAGTATTTTCATCGGCGTCACGGTCACAGTGATTTCGCTCGTGATCGGCGTGTTCGCGGCGTACGCCCTGGCACGTCTGAACTTCCGGTTCAAGTACCTGGTGCTGGGCTTCATCCTGGGGGCATCCATGTTCCCGGGCGTTGCCCTTATCACCCCGCTGTTCCAGCTCTTCACCAACATTGGCTGGATGGGCACGTACCAGGCGCTGATCATTCCGAACATCTCGTTCGTGTTGCCCCTCACCGTGTACACGCTGACCTCCTTCTTCCGGGAAATGCCCTGGGAGCTGGAGGAATCTGCACGGGTTGATGGCTGCACGCAGGGACAGGCGTTCCGGAAGGTCATCATGCCCCTGGCGGCACCGGCGATCTTCACCACGGCCATCCTGGCATTCATCTCCTCGTGGAATGAATTCCTGATCGCCAGCCAGCTGTCCAACGAGGCAACGAAACCGGTGACGGTGGCCATCGCCAGCTTCGCGGGCGCCCAGCCAAACCAGATCCCGTACACGGCCATCATGGCCGCGGGCACCATCGTCACCATTCCTTTGGTGATCCTGGTACTCGTCTTCCAGCGCAAGATCGTTGCCGGCCTGACGGCTGGTGCGGTCAAGTGACGGGCCACGCTTCCCGCCCCCGGTCCGCCGGGGCGGGAAGCAACCGCCGCCGCATGAGGTCCGGTGAGGATTTTGACATCATCATCGGGTTCCTAGGATTCTGGACGCTGGTACTGCTCGTCGTCACCGTCTGGATGGAGCTGACGGCGCAGCCGGCACTCGGTTGGGCACTGGGGCTTCTGGCCACGCTGCTCGCACTCTATGGAATGGTGCGCCTGCGCCGGCGCCTTCCGGACCGGAGGTAGCGCACCCCGGCTGCCCGGCGTCATCGGGTAGCCGGCGCGACGGGTACAACGGCGCCAGGTAGCACTGCGGTGCGGACCGGTGCTCAAAATATTATTGCCCGGGGTATCGCACCAAGCAGGGCGGATGCCTGCAGGGATCAAATGAGGGGACACCGTGGCACGCACAAGTGAAAGGTCTCAACGGGGCGGCCACAGCGGGGTCAGCATCGAAGACGTCGCCGCCGCCGCCGGGGTATCCACCGCCACGGTGTCGCGGGCAGTCCGCGGGCTGCCCCGGGTGTCACCGGCAACCCGGCAGAAAATCCTCGAGGTTGCCGGGAATCTGGGGTATGTGGCGTCCAGTTCAGCCTCGGGACTGGCAACAGGCAGAACCAAAACCATCGGGGTTCTTGCCCCATTCGTCAGCCGTTGGTTCTTCTCCAAAGCCATCGAGGGAGCTGACCGGGAACTCCACGCCCGCAACTACAATCTGTCGCTGTTCAACCTGGGCGGCCATGGCAGCAACCGTGAGCGGCTCTTCAGCAAGACCATGGTCTACAAGCAGATTGATGCCCTGCTGGTCCTGTGCATGGCGTTGTCCCACGACGAGCTGGACCATCTGCAGAAGATTGACATCCCGCTGGTGGTGGTGGGCGGCCATGTCGAGGAGTGCGCCTATATCGGCATCGACGATTATGCTGCGGCCTCCACTGCCGTCCGGCACCTGATCGACCTGGGCCACCGGGACATCGCGCTGCTGCACGGTGACGACGAGACAGACCTGAACTTTGATGTTCCCCGGGTCCGAATTCTTGCCTTTAAGGACGTCATGACCGCGGCCGGCCTCCCCACCCGCGCCGAATGGGACGAGTGGGGGGACTTTACTGTCCGCAGCGGGCAGGAAGCCTTCCGCCGCCTTTGGGCAAAGCCAGGAGACAAGCCAACAGCTATTTTTTGCGCATCGGACGAGATGGCCATGGGGGTGATCTTCGAAGCCGCCCGGGTCGGCGTGCTCGTGCCGGAGGAACTTTCGGTGGTGGGCATCGACAACCATGATTTTGCTGACGCCATAGGCTTGACCACTGTGGGACAACGGCCCGACGAGCAGGCGGAACTTGCCACCAAGATGCTCCTCGATGAACTGGACGGCGAGGCAGGGGCGGTACGGTCCGCCGTCGCGCCGCATGAGCTGATTGTCAGAAGGACGACGGCGCCGCCCCAGTCTTAGCGCCAGCTTCGGGAGGCGCGGGGCCAGCTTCAGGAGGCGCGGGCCAGCTGCCGGATGGGAATCCAGCGCGATGCCAGGCGGCGGTACGCCGCGGCAGCGCCGGTCATGTCACCCTCCGCCAGGCATTCGATTCCCAGCCTGATGTCCATGGGCGAATCGTCCGGATACACTTTGTCCGCGACAGCCCCGTAGTCCAGCTCCACCATGGAGTTCACGTGGAATAGCTCCAGCCACTCCGTGAGCTGTGCGAGATCGTCCAGCATGTCAAGATCCGGTGCCGCCAATGCCAGGTTGGCCACGGCGTACCGCGCCCGCTCCAGGGCTTCTGTGATGGGTGCCCACACCCGGACAGTGACGATCCTGTCGGCTGCCTCCACCACGTCTTTATGGTCCGTATCCATGAACAGGGAAAACCAGCTGAAGGGGATACCCCAGGTGGACGCCCGGGTGTGCACACGGACGGACCCGTCGCGGGCCTTGACCTGGTCGATCCGCTCCTGGTGCTTGTCCCGCTGCTCCTCCGGGATCAGCAGCTCAGCCAGCGGACCATGAATGCCCTCCATCAGCGCGTTGGCCGCCAAGCCGGCCCGCAACACCAGTTGGCTGGGACAGTACAGCAGCTCAGGCTCGGCGTCAGCGCCGTCGTCGGACGTTCCCTTGCCGGGAGCGGGCGCCGTGGTGACGCGCACCAGGTCGGTCCGCCCGGTAGGGAAGGGGTCGCCGCCGGAACGGGTGATCCGTCCCAGTGAGGCCAGCAGTTCAGCGTTCTCGACGGCGGCACGGGAGGCGGCCTGCGCCCCGGCAGCGGCAATGGCTTTCCGCTGCTCTTCGGGGAAGGCGTCGAGGGGTTCATAGACGCGCAGGGTTGAGGAGAATGGCAGGCCTGCCTGGCCCCGGTAGAGGTTTCCCGTCACTACGGCCTCCTAGGTTGGGTCCAGGATGATGTCATCAGTCTGCCAGTTCCACCAGCACGGGCGCATGGTCCGACGCGCCCTTGCCCTTGCGCTCCTCGCGGTCAATTGAAGCGCCTGTCACGCGGGCAGCAAGGGCGGGGGAGCCCAGCACGAAGTCGATCCGCATGCCTTCCTTCTTCGGAAAACGCAGCTGGGTGTAGTCCCAGTAGGTGTAAACGCCCGGGCCCGGCGTGTAGGGACGAACGACATCGGTAAAGCCGGCAGATTCAAATGCGTGGAACGCGGCGCGCTCCGGAGGGCTGACGTGGGTGTACCTGTTATTGACGAAGAGGTCGATGTCCCAGACATCCTCGTCGAACGGTGCGATGTTCCAGTCGCCCATCAGCGCCACCTGGGCCTCGGGGTTCTGCGTGACAAGTTCCTGGGCATGCGTCTTGAGGCTTTCCAGCCACTTGAGCTTGTACGGCATGTGCTCATCGTCCAGTGACCGGCCGTTGGGGACATAAAGGCTCCAGATCCGGATGCCGGCGCAGGTGGCCGCCATGGCCCGGGCTTCCTGCACGGGGTCCTTGCCCGCCTTCCCAAAAGAGGGCTGGTCCAGGAAGGTCCGCTCAACGTCTTCCAGCCCCACCCGGGACGCGATGGCAACGCCGTTCCACTGGTTCACTCCGAAGTGGGCGACCTCGTAGCCCATCCGCTCAAAGAGTTCCCAAGGGAAGTTATCGTCCTTGCACTTGGTTTCCTGGATAGCCAGGACGTCGCAGTCACTGCGCTGCAGCCAGGCTTCCACACGGTCGGCGCGGGCACGGAGCGAATTCACATTCCAGGTAGCAATCTTCACAGCTCCTAACTTACCGTGGCTGCACGGATTGCGGAGCAGGCCTGTCCGGGGTCCTGCCCGCCCGGTGGAGTTCAGTAGGAAGTCCGAGTATATTCGCAACCAGGAATGACCTGGGTCACACGCGAAGGAGCTTCCGGCCATGGTGCGCGAGCTTTCCCACTACGTCGGCGGCCACCATAAGGCGGGCAGTTCAGGCCGCTTCGGCGATGTCTTCGACCCCTGCACCGGCGCTGTCCAGGCCCGCGTGCCGTTGGCCGGGCGGGACGAGGTGGCCAGCGCGGTTGCTGCTGCCGTGAAAGCCCAGGAGGAATGGGCGGCCACGAACGCACAGCGCCGCGGCCGGATCCTGCTCCGGTTCGTGGACCTGGTCAACCGGAACATCGACGAACTGGCGCGTCTGCTGTCCTCCGAACACGGAAAAACCCTTGCCGACGCCAAAGGAGACATCACGCGCGGGCTGGAGGTGGTGGAGTTCGCCGCGGGCGCGCCGCACTTGCTCAAGGGCGAGTTCTCCACCGAGGCCGGACCCGGGATGGACATCCATTCGCTGCGCCAGCCGCTCGGCGTCGTGGCCGGCATTACGCCGTTCAACTTTCCAGCCATGATCCCGCTCTGGAAGTCCGGGCCCGCCCTGGCCGCAGGCAACGCGTTCATCCTCAAGCCCTCCGAACGGGACCCCTCCGTGCCACTGCGCCTGGCGGAGCTTTACTCCGAAGCGGGCATCCCGGAGGGTGTGTTCAATGTAATCAACGGTGACAAGGAAGCAGTGGACGCCCTCCTTGAAGATCCCCGCATCAAGGCCATCGGTTTCGTGGGATCCACCCCGACCGCCCAGTACATCTACGCCACGGCCGCAGCCCACGGCAAGCGGGCGCAGTGCTTCGGCGGGGCCAAAAACCACCTGGTGGTGATGCCGGACGCCGACCTGGACCAGGCGGCGGACGCACTCATCGGTGCAGGGTACGGGTCCGCGGGGGAGCGCTGCATGGCCGTTTCGGTAGCCGTCCCGGTGGGGCAGGAAACGGCTGACCGCCTGGTGGCCAAGCTTCTGGACCGGGTAAAGGGCCTGAAAGTGGGCCACAGCCTGGACCAGGACTCGGATTTCGGTCCCGTGGTGGCGGGCTCCGCCAAGGACCGGATCGAGGGACTCATCCAGGCGGGAGTGGACGAGGGAGCCACCCTGCTGGCGGATGGACGGGGCATCACGGTGGAAGGCTATGCGGGCGGTTTTTGGGTAGGACCAACTCTCTTTGACGGCGTGAAGCCGGACATGGCCATCTATCGGCAGGAGATTTTTGGTCCGGTCCTGAGCGTTGTCCGGGCGGCGGATTACGACGACGCCCTCCAGCTGTGCAGCACGAATGAGTTCGGTAACGGCGTGGCCATCTTCACCCGGGACGGCGATGCAGCCCGCGATTTCGCCAGCCGTGTCAACGCAGGCATGGTGGGGATCAACGTCCCCATCCCTGTGCCCATCGCCTACTACACGTTCGGCGGTTGGAAGGCGTCCGGGTTCGGCGACCTGAACCAGCACGGGGCGGACGCCTTCCGTTTTTACACCAAGACCAAAACCGTCACCACGCGGTGGCCCTCAGGAATACGGCACGGAACCAGTTTTGTGATGCCGGAAGGAAGTTGATGACAAACCTGAATACTGATGCGATCAACGGGGAGGTCCTGTTTGAGCGCCGCGGCCGGCTGGGGCTCATCACCCTCAACCGGCCCCGGGCCGTCAATGCGTTGACCGCCGGAATGGTCGGCGCGCTTCTGGAGCAACTCACCGCGTGGGCGGACGACGACGGCGTTGCCACGGTTCTGGCGCGTGGCGCAGGTGAACGGGGGCTCTGCGCCGGCGGGGACATCGTGGCCATCTACGAGGACATGCTCACAGGCGGAGGGGCAACGGCGGACTTCTGGCAGACGGAGTACCGGGTTAATTCCCTGATTGCCCGCTACCCTAAGCCCTACGCCGCGTTCATGGACGGGCTGGTCCTGGGCGGTGGCGTGGGGATTTCCGCGCACGGTTCGGTCCGGGTGGCCACTGAGCGGACCCGGATGGGTATGCCCGAGACCACCATCGGGTTTGCGCCGGACGTCGGCGGGACCCTCCTGTTGTCCCGGGTGCCGGGCGAGGCGGGAACCCATGCAGCTCTAACAGGGACACACCTGAGCGGGGCGGACGCAGTGTACCTGGGCCTGGCTGACCACTACATTCCCTCGGACAGGCTGGACGACCTGCTGGTGGCGCTGGAAAGCGAAATCCCGGAAGCCGCCGTCGTAAGCGTCGCGCAAAATGCCCCGCCATCTGCCCTCGAGCAGCAGCGGGAGTGGATAGACAGTTGCTACGCCTCCAACGACGCCGAGGAGATTGTCCGCCGGCTCCGGAAAATTGGTGGGGACGCTGCCCGGGCTGCTGACACCATCGAGTCGAAGTCCCCTACGGCCGTGAAAGTCACGCTGGCTTCCCTCCGCCGGGTGAAAGGCCGCAGCCTGGACGATGCCCTGGCGCAGGAGTACCGCGTGGGGTTGCGGTTCCTGGAAGCACCCGATTTCCGGGAGGGAATCCGGGCGCAGGTGGTGGACAAGGACCGCCAGCCCCACTGGAATCCGCCCACCCTGGCTGGGGTGTTGCCGGAGCAGGTGGAGCGCTTCTTTGAACCGCTGGGCAGCAGGGAACTGGATTTGGAGCTGAAGGAGCCGGACCATGCGTGAGAACCACACCGTTGCCTTCCTGGGCCTTGGCCATATGGGCGGGCCCATGGCAGGAAACCTCGTGAAGGCGGGGTATGCGGTAGCCGGCTTCGACGTGGTGCCGGCAGCACTGGAGGCTGCCCGGGCCCGCGGCATTCCAGTCGCTGCAAGCGCTGTTGAAGCCGTGTCCGGGGCAGACGTTGTCCTCACCATGTTCCCCGGCGGCCGGCACGTTCTGGATGCCTACCGGGGCACGGACGGCAGGGCGGGACTACTGGCAGCGGCAGCCCCTGGAACCATATTCCTGGATTGTTCCACCATCAACGTCGATGAAGCGCGGGAAGCAGCCAGGCTGGCCACCGAAGCAGGGCACCGCTCCCTGGACGCCCCGGTTTCCGGCGGCGTGGTGGGCGCCGAAGCCGGAACGCTCACGTTTATGGTGGGTGGGGACGAACCCGACTTCGATGCCGTCCGGCCGCTGCTGGAGGTCATGGGCAAGCGTGTGGTCCACTGCGGCGGGCACGGCGCCGGCCAGTCCGCCAAAATCTGCAACAACCTGATCCTGGGGGCATCCATGATCGCCGTCAGTGAGGCTTTTGTGCTCGGGGAAAAGCTGGGCCTGAGCCACCAGGCGCTGTTCGATGTGGCATCGGCTGCGTCCGGGCAATGCTGGGCACTCACCACCAACTGCCCCGTGCCCGGTCCCGTTCCCGCCAGCCCGGCCAACCGCGGTTACCAGCCCGGCTTCGCGGGAGCGCTGATGGCCAAGGACCTCAAACTCGCAGTCAATGCACTGAACAGCACAGGAGTGGCTGCCAGGGTAGGACCGCTGGCCGCGGAAATTTACGATACGTTTGCCGCGGAGGGCGGGGCCGGCAGGGACTTCTCCGCGATCATCACGGATATCCGCGACAAGTCCGGCAAAGATCAACCTGTGAATGCGGCGGGTAGCCGGGCGGCCGCCCTTCCGCACGAGGCGGCACAGCATGCACCACATCAGGCAGCGCAGGACGACGGGAGCCCGGAATGACGGAATACACGAACATCCTCGTGGAGCAGCGGGGCCGGGTGGGCCTGGTGACATTGAACCGGCCGCAGGCGCTGAATGCCCTCAATAAGGCAACCATGGAGGAGCTCGTGTCCGCCGCCCGGGCCATGGATGTTGATCCGGGTGTGGGGGCGGTGGTCATCACGGGGTCAAAAAGGGCCTTTGCTGCCGGGGCTGATATCAAGGAAATGGCTGCCCAGGGTTACATGGACATGTACGCAGCAGACTGGTTCCGCGGGTGGGAGGACTTCACCCGGCTGCGCATACCCACAATTGCCGCGGTGTCCGGTTTCGCACTGGGCGGGGGCTGTGAACTGGCCATGATGTGTGACCTCATCATCGCCGGGGACAACGCGAAGTTCGGTCAGCCGGAGATCAACCTCGGCGTGCTGCCGGGGATGGGCGGATCGCAGCGGTTGACGCGAGCCGTGGGCAAAGCCAAAGCGATGGACCTGATCCTCACGGGCAGGTTCATCGGGGCTGAGGAAGCGGACCGCTGCGGCCTGGTGTCCCGCGTTGTACCCGCCGAGAATGTTGTGGACGAGGCGATAAAAGCCGCAGAAGTGATCGCATCCAAGTCCAAGCCTGTGGCCATGGTGGCAAAAGAAGCCGTCAACGCCGCTTTCGAAACCGGACTGGCCCAGGGGGTCCTCTTCGAACGCAGACTCTTCCACTCGCTGTTCGCAACGGAGGACCAGAAGGAAGGTATGGCGGCATTCGCGGAAAAACGACAGCCCCAGTTCCGGCACCACTGAGGGACGGCAGCCCCCTTCAGGGTGCCCACATTTGAGGTTGTTACCCCCTGGTCCCAGCCTCTTCACAGGTGCGTAAGGTAGACAGGGCACACCAATCTTTCGGGACGCGGGCGGGGGAGTTGTATGTGGGGAACGGCGGCGGATGCAGGCGGCTCAACCGATAATCTCACCGGACTGGTGGGGATAGCTGCCCGGGGCATCGAGCAGTTGGGTGAATGGGGAGTGGGGCTCTTCACCCTTGCCGAGACCGTTGTGCCGCCCATCCCCAGCGAAGTGATCCTGCCGCTTGCCGGTTATCTGGCCCGGCAGGGGACTCTGAACCTGATTCTGGTTTTTATGACCAGCACACTGGGAGCCTACCTGGGGGCCGTCTTACTGTATTGGCTCGGAGCCAGGCTGGGGTTTGAGCGTTCCATCCGCGCCTTGTCCAGGCTGCCTTTGGTTGACCGGGAGGACTTTGAGCACGCTGCGGGCTGGTTCCGCCGGCACGGACGGTCGTCCATCTTCTTCGGAAGATTGCTTCCGGGTGTGCGGAGCCTGATATCCCTTCCCGCCGGCGCGGCCGGCATGCCATTTGGGATGTTCAGCCTTTACACCCTGGCGGGCAGCGGACTATGGAACGGGGCGCTCCTGGGACTCGGCTACCTGCTGGGCACCCAGTACCGGGTTATCGAGGAGTACTCGCGGTTCCTGAATTACGCCGTGTATGCAGCCCTCGGCGTCACAGTGGCGCTGCTGGTGGTCAGGCGCCTCAAGCGCATTAGGGCCACGCCCTGATCCTGCGATGAGGACGTTGCCCAGGGGAAACAATGCAAACCAGGACCTCTGTCAGGAATCCAGGAAATCGCCCGCATTCCGCCGGAAGTCCTGGAGGATCCGGATCAGCTGATCCACATCCTCGGGCTCGAATCCCGGACGGCTGAATACCGCGGCGTTCAGGGCCGCCGTCGATCGTTGCGCAAGGGTATGCCCTTCACCCGTGAGCTCAACCAGTGTGGTGCGGCCGTCGGAGGGATGGGGCGAGCGGCGCACCAGCCCCGCCTCCTGGAGCCGGTCCACCGCGTTGGTGATGGAGGTTGGGTGAACCTGGAGCAAGGTACTCGCCTTCTTCATGGGAAGGGACCCGCTCGTGGCGAAGCTCAGCAGCATGAGCAGCTCATAGCGGGCGAACGTCAGGCCAAAGGGTTTGAGGATGAGTTCGATCCTGGACAGGAGGATTTGCTGGGTACGCATTATCGCCGTGATGGCGGCCACGGGCGCAGCGGCCTCCGCCCAGCCGTGCTGCTCCCAGTTCCGGCGGGCATCTGCAATAGGATCACGGGACAGCGGAGTACCCACAGCCAGCCTTTCTGCAGGTGATGCAGCTCACTCGTGTGATGACCTGTGCAATATATTAGGACATCCAAGGGTTTAGCAGAGCGGTTTGGCAGCGAGGGGGTAAACGCCGATGCAGCCTCCATCACCTGGCGCCGGAGCCCTGCCTTTTCCGGACGCTGACCTGATGTACATCGTGGACCTTCTGCCGGCGGCCGAGCGGGACAGGTACTTCAGCATCCGCCGGTTCCTCCAATCCTCGGTCCGGCAAACCTCCATCGAGTACTGGAACCGCGAGGACTTCCCCTTTGGCCTCGTAGCGGACATGGGAAAGTACGGCCTCGGCGCCCTTCAGCTGGACGGCAGTTCCACGCTCTTTAAAGGCCTTATGTACGTAGAACTGGCACGGGCGGATGTGTCCCTGTCGGCGCTGGCAGGGATCCATAATGAGCTGATTCTTGGGATGATCAGCCAACTGGGGTCGGAGGAGCAAAAGTCCCGGTGGCTGCCGGGATTGAGAACCTTCAGCCACCTGGGAGCGTTCGCCCTGACGGAGCCGCAGCATGGCTCGGACATCGCCGGCGGCCTGGAGACTTCAGCCAGGCTGGAAGGAGGTGAGTGGGTCCTCAACGGGACCAAGCGCTGGATCGGGGCCGGGACCATCGCCGATTTCGCGCTCGTGTGGGCCAGGGACGAGGCTGACGGTGAAATCAAGGGCTTCATCGTGGAGACCGACCGTCCCGGCTACACCGCCTCAAAGATCTCCAACAAGATCGGCCTGCGGATCATGCAGAACGCGGACATTGTGCTGGCAGGCGTACGTATTCCCGCAGGCAACCTGTTGCCGGGGGCCACCAGCTTTTCCCGGACCAATGAGCTGCTGCGGGACTCCCGCGCCTGGGTGGGCTGGCAAGGTGCGGGCATCCAGCTCGCCGCCTTCGACATCGCCCGGGCATACACCCTGGACCGGCGGCAGTTCGGCAAGGAGTTGGCCCGGTTCCAGCTTGTGCAGCAGCAGCTCGCTGACATCCTGGGCAACGCTTCGGCCTCCCTGGCCCTGATGGCACAACTGGCCCACATCCAGGAGGGAGGAAAGCTGGAGATGGCGCAGGCTGCCATGGCCAAAGCCACCATCACCCGTTTGGCGCGGGCCTCAGTGGCCATGGGGCGTTCACTGCTGGGCGGCAATGGCATCAGCAGCGACTACGAGATGGGCAAGCTGTTCGGTGACGCCGAGATCCTGTATACCTACGAGGGAACCTACGAGATCAACTCGCTAATCGTGGGCAGGGCGGTCACCGGGAAGTCCGCTTTCCTTTGACCTTCGCACTTCTTCAACCGGGCCTGGCGCCGCGCCGTTGTTCCCGGGCGCCGGCGTGGGTAGCATCGAACACTAAGCCTGCTTAGTGTTTCTCCTGTGGCGTGTTCGTGTGAAGGGGTACCGGAATGACTGTCAAAAATTCAGTAGTGGTAATCACTGGAGCGTCCAGCGGGATCGGGAGGGCAACTGCCCTGCGCTTCGCCGGCAAGGAAGCACGCCTGGTCCTGGCTGCCCGCGGAGCGGAATCCCTCGAAGCCGTGGCTGTGGCATGCAGGAAGCGCGGCGCGCAAGCCATCGCGGTCCCCACGGACGTAAGCGACCCGGACAAAGTGGATGAACTGGCCTCCCGCGCTGTCAGGGAGTTCGGGCGCCTGGACGTATGGGTTAACAACGCGGCGGTGGGTGTATTCGGCCTGCTGACCGAGATCCCGCCGGAGGACTACCAGCGGGTATTGGACGTCAACATCTCGGGTTACGTCAATGGCGCACGGGCGGCCCTGATCCGGCAGACAGCCCAGGGCTCAGGAACCTTAATCAATGTTGCCTCGATTGTGGCGGAAACTCCGCTGCCCTATTCCTCCGCTTATTCCATCTCCAAAGCCGCTGTGCGCGCACTCAGCGTCAGCCTGCGCTCGGAACTCGCCCGCGAAGGTTTCACTGGTGTACATGTCTGCACCGTCCTCCCGGCCACCATAGACACCCCCTTCTACCAGAACGGGGCCAACTACAGCGGCCGCCGCCCCATGGCCTTGCCTCCGGTCTATACGCCGGAGCGGGTGGCGAAAGCGGTGGTGAAGCTGGTGGCCCATCCGCGCCGGGAAAGCGTGGCGGGCGGGCTGGCGGGCCGTTTGCTGCTCCTGCAGCATAAGGTGACACCCGGTGCCGTGGAAGCTGCGACCGCCCGTCAGGTGGACAGGCGGCAGCTTGCCCGTCGGCAGTCCGCCCCCGTGACTCCCGGAAACCTTCACCAGCCGTCCCAGTCCGTCCGGAGGACGTCTGTCACCGGGGGGTGGCACGGCCGGCGGCGGACTGCCCAGCGCACCTTGATGGGTGCCACGGCCCTGGCCGGCGCGGTGGCGGTCCTGCGTAAGCGGCTCGGCTGATTGCCGGCTACGGCGCCGGTTCCCGCCAAACACGGACCCGGCGTCGTGCTTCGGCCGCCTTAGAGGTCCCTTTCGGCGTACAGGCGCAGCGCGTCCCGCACAAAACCGGCTCCTGCTTCCCCGCCGTAGTTGGCGGCGAACCGGGGATCGGCCACGTACATCTCGGCCAGCCCCGCCACATAAGCCCTGACGTCACCGCCGCGCTCCGAAGCTGGAGTGCCGGGGATGGAGGCCAACCATTCCACGTGGCGCCGGGCCAGGTCCTGCGCTTCGGGGCTTTCCGCGCCGATTCCTGATGCGGAAGCGGCTATCCAGTCGCCGCCCAGCTTTTCGGCGCGGGCCCTCCACGCTTGTTTCTGCCCGCTTCCCATGCCGCGCCACCAGGCGTCGCTTTTGGCGTAGGCTTCCTTTCCCCAGCGTTCCTCCACCTCGTCCTTGTACTGGGTGTGGTCGAAGCCGTCGAACATTTTCTCGGCCATGAGTTCACCGCCTCCTTTAGCTGTTGCGATTGTTTCCTGAACGGACAGAATCTGCCGGGCCAACCGGTCCTGTTCCTGCCGCAGCCAGTCCAGGTGGCGGCTCAGTGCCTTGACAGCGTCCGTCTCGTGGTGGAAGACCTCGGCGATGGCCGGCAGCCCCAGCCCAAGTCCCCGGAGAAGGAGGATCCGCTGCAGCTGCAGCAGGGCTGCGGCGTTGTAGTAGCGGTATCCGTTGCTCCCAACGCGGCTGGGCTTCAGCAGCCCGACGTCGTCGTAGTGGCGCAGGGTCCGGCTTGTTGTGCCTGCCATCCTGGCAACATCCTGGATGGACCAGTCCGGTTCGGGTGCTTCCATGCTCCGAGCGTAGGGTTTGACGCAGCGTCAAGGTCAAGCAGGTTTTTCCGGGTAACGGTTACGCAAGCGCGGGTTGCGGGGAGAGCGGGTACGGGCCTGGGCGACGAGGCGGGTGAAGGCGAAGATGAAGACCGCTTCGATAAGGATCATCAGTGCCACTAGCAGCCACTGTTCCTCGGCCACAAAAACAACGCATCCTGCCAGCGCCAGCACGGTCCCAAGTACCAGAGTGTAAACGGCAAACCCCACGGCCACCCGCGCGCTGCGGACGCCGGTCCGGAAACCGAAACCATAGGGTTCACCACCGGGCTGCCCGGGAACGCGGTCCGGCACGGGAGGCGGAAGCGTGTCAAACTCCTCCCACGGATCCTTTTCTCCATCGTTGCCGGGGACGTTGTCCGGGCGTTGTCCGGTCATAACGCAATTATCCCAGCATCGGCCGGGAAAGGGAGGCCAAAAGCGTGCACGGGGAGCGAGCCCCGGCGGGGAGGGACGAACTGAATACAAAACAGCGGCCCCTCCAACATCTGTTGGTGGGGCCGCTGTCGTGGCGGGTCCCTCCTGCGGAAGCGGGAGGAAAGCCGAAGCCTTAGAGCGGGCGGATGTTTTCCGCCTGCGGGCCCTTGGGACCCTGGGTCACATCGAATTCAACCTTCTGGTTCTCATCGAGTGAGCGGTATCCGCTGCTGGCGATTGCGGAGTAGTGGGCGAAAACGTCAGCGGACCCGTCATCGGGGGCAATGAAGCCAAAACCCTTTTCGGCGTTGAACCATTTAACTGTGCCTGTTGCCATGGCTGCATTCCTTCGTGTGACTCTGATTCTCTCCCCGGGCCATCGGCCCGAGGTGCGCGGAGAACGTCCCCCGCAGTCCCCAACGTACGGGGCGTACGCCATCCGTGCAAGGGTAGCGGCAATAAAGTGTTCTCAGCGCATGCCCTCGCGGCGGATCGCTGTGGCAATGGCAGCGGCCCTGGTATCCACTCCGAGCTTGGCGTAGATGTGGGCCAGGTGCGTCTTGACCGTGGCCTCGGAGATGAACAGCCGTTGCCCAAGTTCCCGGTTGCTGAGTCCTTGCGTGAGGAGGCTGAGCAGTTCCGCTTCACGCGGAGTGAGAATCTCGTCAGGGTTCCGCAGCTGCTGGAAAAGCCGGGACGCGACCGGAGCACTCATCACGCTTTTGCCTTGAACTGCCCCGCGAATGGCCGCGAAGATCTCATCAGGTGCGGCGTCCTTCAGGAGATATCCCATGGCGCCGGCGTCCACGGCCCGCACAATGTCCGCATCAGAGTCGTACGTGGTGAAAACCAGGATGGCCTGGCTTCGGTTGCGCTCGCGGATAACCCGGATTGCCTCGATCCCGTCCATCCCCGGGCCCATGGCCAGGTCCATAACCACTACCGCGACGGCGTCCTGTTCCAGCCGTTGCAGGGCTTCCTCTCCGGAGGCCGCTTCGGCGACGACGGCGATGTCAGGTTGCGTGGCCAACAGTGCCCGCAGTCCGCTTCGCACCACCAGGTGGTCGTCCACCAGCAGCACCGTTATGGCGCTCATGCAGGTTCTTCCGGCGCAGCGGGGTCGAAAGGCACATCCGGCGCCGGGAGCTGGGCTGCCACGACGGTCCCTTCGCCAGGGGCGCTTTCCACTGAAAATATGCCGCCCAACTGCTCCACCCGCTGCCGCATGGCCCGGAGTCCGTACCCTCCGGCGTCCGACGGCGGTGCTGCCGCCTCCGGATTGAAGCCACCGCCGTCGTCGTAAACATCAAGGGTGACAGCGTCCGGAAGGTAGCCAAGGGTCACTGTGCCGGTAACTGCGCCTGCATGGAGCTTGATGTTGGACGCCGCGCTTTGGACTACCCGCAGCAGCGCGTGGCGGACTTCCGGCGGCACCGGGCGCTGCTCACCGGTGACCAGGAGCCTGGCGTCCGGAACATACTGCCTGGCCGCGAACAGCAAGGCCTCAGGCAAGGGGGACGTGTCCAGTCCAGGGGAGGCAAGTTCATGGACCAGGCTGCGGGTTTCGGACAGGCTGCCGCGCAGCAGGACGGTGGCCTGCCCGAGCTCCGCTTGGGCCAAAGGACTTGGCCACGCCCTGCCGGCCGCTTCCAGCAGGAGCAGGCTGCTGGCCAGGCCCTGGGTCACGGTGTCGTGGATTTCCCGGCTCACACGCTCCCGTTCGGCAATGGTGCCGGCCCGGCGCTCACTGGCTGCGAGCTGTCCCTGGGCGAGCGAGATGTCCGCATGCAGGCGCCGCTGTTCCTCGGCGTCGTGCTGGATCCTGTCGTAGATCAAGGTCAGCATCAGGCCGACGGCGAGCGGGCCGAGGAGCATTGCCAGGTCAGTGCCGCTGCTCAAGCGGAACAGCCCTGCAGCGGTAGCTGCGGCGGTAACTCCAGCCGCTGCATAGGCGGCCGCGCCGCTCAGCGCACTGCGGCAGAGGAAGAAGAGCGCGAACGAGCACCAGGCAAAGCTCGGGGCTGCGATGACCAGGACCGCCCACACTGCCGCCAACGCGAACACCAAGGGCGCTCCCGGCCTGCCGCGGGATGCAAGGATGGCGACGACGAAGTACAGCAGGCAGGCGGCTGCAGCAAGGCCAAGAATCAGGACATTGTCCGCGGGGCTGTGCCGCATCAGATAGCGGACCAGAGAGGCCACCAGCAGTACAGCAAAGCCAAGGTGCACTGCTGCGTCGATCGTGCCGAAGCGGGCGCCGGTACTGTTCAGGGCCGCGGCCGTCTTATTGTCGCCCGGCCCCTGCAGCTGGTGCGGCCTGTCCGGGGCGGTACCGCCGGCAGCTGTCGGGTCACCGGCTGGGGCGGCGTTGGCTTGGGCAGGCATGGAGATCCGGTTCCGGTGGGGGGAGTGCTACCTGTCAATGTTATGGCCCCCTCCCGGCTCCGTCCCTCAGCCTTTTGGCTGATACAGCTGGCTTTTCGTAGCACACCGCCTGCACCAAAGGCCCGATGGCAGGAACGCCGAGTCCCGGAAGGATTGGACCGTAGCCGCTCCAAACGCCGTTTAGGGCTCCGAACAAAGGAAATCCATGAAGAAGTCCACGAAAGTCCTCGCCGCCGCAGCAGCCGGCGCGCTTACCCTCACTGCCGGTGCAACGGCTGCCGCAAATGCCGGTTCGGCTCCAACCGCCGTCCCTGCGGCCGATATCCAGCCCGTGCCGGAGAATGTGGTGCAGCAGAACCGCATCTCGGTCGGCGCCTCGGCCAAGGCAGTGCAGGCAGCGCTGGCCAAGTGCCAGGCGGACAAACTGCCGTTCGTCACGGTGGCGCTGGTGGACCGTTTCGGGACAGTGCAGGCGCTCCTGCGTGGTGACAATGCAGCCGAGCACACCATTGAAGCCGCCCGGCAGAAGGCCTACACCGCCGCCGCCTTTGGCACTCCAACCAGCGAACTGGCCAAGCGGATCAACGGAACAGGCCCCAGCATTGCAGACCTCCCGGGCACTCTCTTCCTGGCCGGTGGCGTTCCGCTGAAGGTGAACGGGGTGTCGGTGGCGGGCATCGGCGTCGGCGGGGCGCCGGACGGTGCACTTGATGAGGTCTGTGCTGCAGCCGGGGCGGATGCCATCACAGGTGCCGGTGCCCCTCAGTAGGCTAAGCGCATGAAATGGTTCGGGGCTCTGCTTCTGGTCCTCTCCTTGGCGGTGCCAATGACAGCCTGCCAGGCGCCTCCGGAGGGCCAGAGGGAGCGCCAGGCGGCGTCTCCTCCAGCGTCGTTCGAGGCCAGCCCGGACGCCCAGGTATCGGCCACAGGCCCGGTATCACCGGCGTCTTCCCCCGCGCAGCCGGTACCGGAAACCACGGCGCCCGCGCTCTCCGCCGAGGCGCAGGCACAACTCGACCAGGAGCTGATAGCCGCGGCCAAGGCCAACAACGCTCCGTTGGTCAAAGAACTGATCGCCCGTGGGGGCAACGTGAACGCCAAGGACGTCATCGAGGATTCTGCGTTCCTCTACGCGGGCGCTGAAGGATTCAACGAGGTCCTTCGGCTGACCCTGGCCGCGGGAGCAGACGTCTCCAGCACCAACCGGTACGGCGGAACGGCCCTGATCCCGGCCAGCGAACACGGCCACGTGGAGACGGTGCAGATTCTGATCGACGCCGGCGTGCCCGTCAACCACGTCAACAACCTGGGTTGGACGGCCATGCAGGAAGCCATCCTGCTGAACAACGGCGGGCCCAGGCAGCAGGAAGTGGTGCGCCTGCTTTTGGCGGCAGGCGCCGATCCCAACATCGCGGATCCGGAAGGGCGGACGGCTTTGCAGAATGCCGAACGTTTGGGCTTCACGGAGATCGCGGCCGTGCTTCGCGGCGGGGGCTGACCCCGCGCAGCGGCCGCTATACAGCCAGGGTTTCCTCCGCCAGCTTCCCGAACCGGCTGTGTCCCCAACCGGTCAGCAGGACATCCTTCCCGAACCGCTCCTGCAGGCTCATGCCGGTGCCCCTTCCAGGGCAGACGCTGCCGGTTCCTGCCCTTCAAGGGCAACAGCGAACTCGGCCTCCGTCTTCGCCCGGACCTCCTCCACGGTGACCCCTGGGGCGAGGCGGGTAAGGGTAAGTTGGCGCCCGCCGCCTGCTTCCCTTCCACTTTTGACCAGGTCGAAGACGGCGAGGTCGCTGATGATACGGTCCACCACCGCAAGGCCGGTAAGGGGAAGGGTGCATTCCCGCACGATCTTGGCGCTGCCGTCCTTGGCATTGTGCTCGGTGAGGACCACCACGCGCGGGGTTCCGGCCACGAGGTCCATGGCGCCGCCCATGCCCTTGACCATCTTGCCGGGGATGGTCCAGTTGGCGAGGTCGCCGCTGCCGGAGACCTGCATGGCTCCCAGGATTGCCGCTTTGACGTGCCCGCCGCGGATCATGCCGAAAGAGGTTGCGGAGTCGAAGATGCTTCCGCCGGGCAGCACCGTGACCGTCTGCTTGCCGGCATTGATGAGGTCGGCGTCCTCCTCGCCCTCGAAGGGGAACGGCCCCATGCCCAGAAGGCCGTTCTCGCTTTGCAGGACAACCCGCACGCCGGCGGGCAGGTTGTTGGCCACCAGGGTGGGGATTCCAATTCCCAGGTTTACGTAGTCTCCGTCATTCAATTCTTCGGCCGCGATCGCAGCCATCTCATCCCTGGTCCAGGCCATGGAGTGCTCCTCGGGTTTGTGGTGGTTAGGCCGGTACGGTTTCGGCTTCGCGGGAGGCGGCGGGCCGGACGGTCCGCTGCTCAATGTCCTTGATCCGGTCCTTTGCCTGAACCAGGCGTTGGACAAAAACTCCCGGTGTGACGATGTGGTTCGGATCCAGTTGGCCCGGCTCCATGATCAACTCCGCTTCGGCGATGGTCAGCCGGCCAGCCGTTGCAACTACCGGGTTGAAGTTCCGGGCGGTGAAGCGGTAGATCAGGTTGCCGTCGGTGTCAGCGGTGTGCGCGTGGACCAGTGCGACGTCGGCCCGGATGGCGCGCTCGCGGACGTATGTTTCGCCGTCGAACACCTCGTGCGGCTTGCCTTCGGCAACCAGGGTTCCCACACCGGTTTTGGTGTAGAAGGCCGGTATGCCGGCGCCTCCGGCGCGGAGCCGCTCAGCAAGCGTGCCCTGCGGGGTGAACTCCACCTCCAGCTTGCCGGCAAGGTACTGCTCGGCGAAAAGCTTGTTCTCTCCGACGTAGCTGGCAATTACCTTGCGCACTTGGCCTGCTTCGATCAGGATGCCCAGGCCTTTGCCGTCGACGCCCATGTTGTTCGAGACCACTGTGAGGTCCTGCACCCCGGAGTCACGGACGGCTTCAATCAGGTCCGCTGGAATGCCGCTGAGGCCGAATCCGCCCACGGCCAGCGTGATTCCGTCCTGCAACGCTCCTTCCAGTGCTGCCGTGGCAGATGGCTGAAGTTTGGGCATGGAGCCTCCTCGTTGAGAATCCCGCAGTGTCGATCCACCTTGTGGACGCGGGGTTTGGAACTGGACAATACGGGCGACGGAGAAGGGCTGTCAAGCCCTGCCAGGGACCGTATTTACCGCCGTTTTACACTGTGGACGGTAGGATCAGTCAAGTTCATAATGTGGACAACCGAGGAGCGCAATGCCTAATCCTCCCGTGCAGGGTGCCCAGGTGGTCAGCAGGATCGCCGGACTGCTGCGGCTCGTGGGACGCAGTGCCGAAGGGCTGCCGCTGTCCGCCCTGGTAGTGGAATCCGGGCTTACCCGGCCCACCGTGCACCGGCTGCTCTCGTCCCTGGCCTCGGAGGGATTGCTGGACCACGACGCCGGCAGCGGCAACTGGGTCCTGGGCCCGGAAATGCTTTTAATGGGGTCGGTGGCCGCTGCGCGCTTTCCGCTAGAGGACATTGCCCGGCCGAGCCTGCGGAGGCTTGCCGAGGCCACCGGTGAAAGTGCGTTCTTCTCCATCCGCCGGGGTTCCGAGTCGGTCTGCCTGCTGCGGGAGGAGGGAAGCTTTCCGGTCCGGTCCTTTGTCCTGCACGAGGGCGTCCGCTTCCCGCTGGGCGTTGCCTCAGCAGGGACTGCGATCATGGCTTTCCTGCCCGAGGCCGAGCAGGAAGAGCTGCTGCGCGGCTGGGCGGAGCACGCGGGTGCTTTCGCCGGGGCGCACACCGAAGAGCTGGTCCGGGCCAACCTCGCCAGGACCAGGCAGGTTGGCTACTCGGTAAATCCCGGGCTGGTGCTGGAGGGCAGTTGGGGGATGGGCGCCGCGGTGTTCGACGGATCGGGCAAGCCCGGCTGGGCGCTCTCACTGACCGGCATCGAGCCTCGCTTCAGGCCTCAGCGGCAGGAAGAGCTGGGCAACCTCCTGATGGCAGAGGCGCACCGGATCACCCAACAGCTGGGTGGGGACCGCAAAGGCGGGGGCCGCCGCTGAGCCTCCCCGGGCTCTGCCAGGAAACGGCGACGACGGCGCGCCGCCCTTTTCGGTGCGGCGCGCCGTCGTGCTTTCCCGCGTTGGGTAGGAGCTGGGTGACCTTGCCCGGCCGGCTTACAGTCCGGCGCGGGGCTCCTCCGGGCCCTGGTGCTTCCACCAGGTATCAAAAATGGTGACGGGGACGGTGCGCTTGTGCCGGGTCCGCAGGTACTTCTCTTCGATCAGCTCAGCCACGGATCCGGGAACGTCACGGCCCTCCAGGTAATCGTCGATCTGGTCGTAGGTGAGGCCCAGCTCATCCTCGTCCGTGCGGCCCGGTTTGTCGTCCAGCAGGTCCGCCGTCGGCACCTTCTCCCAGACCCGGGCCGGTGCGCCGAGCTCGGCCAGCAGGGCGCGGTTCTGCCGTTTATTCAGTCCAAACAGCGGGAGGATGTCCGCACCGCCGTCGCCGTATTTGGTGAAGAAGCCGGTGACGGACTCGGCGCCGTGGTCCGTGCCCAGGACCAGGTAATTGTGCTCTCCGGCCAGGGCGTACTGGGCGATCATGCGGGTTCGGGCCTTGGTGTTGCCCTTGTGGAAGTCGGAGATTTCCGAGCCCACCGTCTTCTCGAACTCGTCCTCGAAGCCGTCCACCGCGGCTGAGATATTGAAGGTCCACTCGGTCTTGGGCCGGATGAAGTCCAGGGCAGCCTGGGCGTCCTCCTCGTCGTGCTGGATGCCGTAAGGCAGCCGCACGGCCACGAAGTTTGCCTCCACGCCTTCGGCAACAAGTTCCTCTACGGCCAGTTGGGCCAGCTTTCCTGCGAGGGACGAATCCAGGCCGCCGGAGATCCCCAGGACAAAGCCCTTGGTGTGGGTGGCTTTCAGGTAGTCCTTAAGGAATGTGACGCGCTTGCGCACCTCCCCGGCGGGGTCGATCCGGGGCTGGACGCCCATTTCTTCAATGATCCTGGCCTGGAGTTCGCGCATGTGGTCCACCCTAGCCAGCGGGGTCGCCAAGCCTCAAGCACCCACACCGGCCCGCCGCCACTAAACTGGGGTTCATGACTTCCCCCAGTGACACTGCAGTGGATACTGCAGCCGCCCGCGCCCGCCTGCTGGAACTGATCAAGGAACTCGCCGTGGTCCGCGGCAAGGTCACCCTGTCCAGCGGAGCGGAGGCCGACTACTACATCGATCTCCGCCGCATCACCCTGCACCACGAGGCTTCCAGGCTTGTGGGGCAGGTGATGCTGGCTCTGGCGGACGACGCCGGGATCGACTTTGAGTGCGCAGGCGGACTCACCATGGGAGCCGACCCCGTGGGAACGGCAGTGATGCATGCTGCGGTGGACGCCGGCCGCACCGTTGACGCATTCGTCGTCCGCAAGGCCCAAAAGTCCTACGGCATGGGCCGCCAGGTGGAAGGCCCGTCCGTGGAGGGCCGGAAGGTCCTGGTGCTCGAGGACACCTCCACTACCGGCGGTTCCGCGCTGACCGCGGTGGAGGGAATCCGGAAGGCCGGCGGCAATGTGGTGGCCGTGGCCGTCATCGTTGACCGGAACACCGGGGCCAAAGAGAAGATCGAAGCTGAGACAGGCGTTCCCTACCTGTTCGCGTTCGGCAAGGACGAGCTCGGGCTTTCCTAGCCGTAGCGGCAAAAATCAGCCGGGGCGGAAGCGCCCCGGCTGCTAATCATGTTCTGGGCCTTGTTGGTCCGGCGTACATGGTTGCCCTATGATGTGGTATCCCCTCAAGTACCCCGTACGGAGAACGTGCACGATGCTGCCCCCTGAAGAACCCTTGAGCACCACTGACAGAATCCAGAATCTCATTCTGGAAAGTGCTGACTTCGAGGACTTCCTGAACGAACTGGCGCGGTTTTCCGCACATCAGATGGCCGGCCACGGCGATGATGCGCTCTGCGGCATCACCCTGCTGCGGGACCGGAAAGCGGCCACGATCGGCTGGAGCAGCGACTCGGCCCGCGAGATTGACCAGATCCAGTACTCCCTTTCGCAGGGCCCTTGCCTGACCGCAGCGAAAGAGGACCGCGAAGTCCACGTTCCGGACCTGTTTGCGGAAGAGCGCTGGGGACCGGACTACGCCTCCGCGGTGGCGTCGCACGGTCTGCGGTCAGTCCTCTCGCTGCCTTTCAACCTGCAGGGTGACGCCAAGGCGGCACTGAACCTCTACTCCGATGTCCCGAACAAGTTCGATGAACGTGCCACCGCAAAGGCCAGGGACTACACAAGGGAGATTTCGCAGGCGCTCCGGCTGGCGGTACGGTTCTCGCTTCATGCGGACAGCGCCACGAACCTCCGGGCCACCCTGGAATCCAGAACCATCATCGACATCGCCGTTGGCATTGTGATGGCACAGAACAGGTGCAGCCAGGAGGCCGCGGTAAGCATCCTCACCGAGGCCTCCAGCAACAGCAACACCAAGCTCCGGGACATCGCCAAGTCACTGGTGGACTCCGTCGGAGGAGTCGGTACGCGGACGCATTACCAGGAACCCGGGGAGCGCCAGGCGGACCAGACCGCGTAACGAACGGCTTGTGCCTGCCGGTGCTGAAGGTTACGCTTACCGAGGTTGAGCCGTCGGCCATAGACACCCTCTTTTGGAGTACCTATGGACCGCGCACTGGATCCCCTCGTTAACCTTGATGTCCCCGGTGACATCGTCCGCATTGATGTCCGGGGGAGCTTGAACCAGGACTCCCGCCCCGGCCTTGTCCACATGATCCGCCGGATCAGGAGGATGGGGATCCGTTCCCACATCCGCGTTGAACTGTCCCGTGCCGCCATGGTGGAGTCATCTGCCCTCGCAGGCCTTCGCCTTGACCTCAACGCCATCGACGCCAGCAGCCTGCCGGGCCTCTACGGAGCCGGGGTGTCGCTTAACTTCTCGCCCGCAGGTGGGGAGTTGCCTGCCGCTGCAGGGCAACCACTGACCGTCCTTGACGGTTTCTCTGCCGGAGGGGCCGGAGATCCTGACGTCCCTGGCCAGCCGGCTGCTTTCCACGGTGATGCAGAGATCCAGCTGTTGGAACTTCCCGGGCTGGAGGTGCTGGGCGGCCTGGCGCTGCAGGACTATTCGGATGAGGAACTGCTGCTGGCCAGCGACACCCTCTTCACCCTCCTGGACAACCCGGCCGTGTTCCCCGGTGCGGACCTGCTGGGCCGGTACGACGACATTGGCCAGGAGATGCTGCGCCGCCAGCAGGAAGCCGCGGCGCCGTTCCCGGCCGCGGAAGGACAGGCTGCCAGCTGATCCGGCGTCACTGAAAGGTTACCGGCGGCTCCTTGCGGCGGTGTCTTCCGTTGTGCCTACGGTAGGGGTGTGCCATATGAGGGGGAAGTACATCCGCAGGACCGGCGCGCGGCGACCGAAGCCCGGCTGCTGCACGAAGCCGCTGCCCTCAAACAGTTTTCACGCCGGGGCTTCCTGACGGGAGCGGGCGTGTCAGGCCTGCTGGCCGCGGACATGCTGCTCACCCGCCAGGTGCAGTCCGCCCGCCAGGTGAACCGGGTCCTTCCTGTTGCTGATGACTTCGCGGATGTTTACTACCCGGACGCCAGCTGGTTCCTGTTTCCGGGCTATAAAACAAGCTGGGAGGAGGCGCAGTGGATCCTGAACACGCTGCGGGGCACGCTGAACAAGCGTGCCCGGCTCGCGGCCATCGGCTACTCCAACCTGGGCCTGGATATCGACGAGGTGGTCATCGCGTTGATCGAGCACGTCCGGGCCGAAAAGCTCACCAGGCTGTTCTTTTACGGGCACAGTTTTGGTGGAATGGTCGCCACCCAGGTGGCTGCCCGGCTGCTGGAACTCCACGGCGTCGAAGTGGAATTCATCGTGCTGGACTCAAGCCCGTACAGCAAGCACGACGTCCTGGACCAAAGCTGGTTCGACGGCGTGGTCTTCCTCTACGAGCGGGGTTTCCGGTTCCCGTCCGCCCTCCGGGGAGGGTACGAACTGGGGGAGCGGGTGATCCACAAGGACGAACGGACCTGGCGGCAGATCCTTGACCAGACGCTCGAGCAGCTCTCCCCGATCGCGCCGTCAAGCCTGCTGGTCCAGTCCGAATCCGCCTACATCTACCACTTTGACGGCACACGGTTTGCCGGCAGGATCGGCAGCGCCAAAATGGCCTATATCGGCAACCCGCGGGACCGCACCGTCCGTTACCAGACAGCGGTGGAGGCGTGGGCGGTGGCCTTCAAGGCGAACATGGTGTCCAGCGGACTTCAGACCGAGGGCGCATCCCCGGCCCACGCCAGTCCGGGCTGGAACCCCAACATCTACCGGCCCCTCCTGGACGGGCTCCTGGACGAGAACTTCCCGCTGCCGCGCGGCGGGTCCCGGGTGTCTGTCTTCTAGCCGGGGCTAGATCTGGTTCTTCAGGTCCGCTACGGAGTTCAGTACCTGGTTGGGCCGGAAGGGATAAGAACCGATTTCGTCCCGCTGGGTGATGCCGCTCAGGACCAGGACGGTGTGCAGACCGGCTTCCATGCCGGCAACGATGTCCGTGTCCATCCGGTCGCCGATCATTGCGGTGGTTTCCGAGTGGGCGTCGATCTGGTTCATGGCCGAGCGGAACATCATGGGGTTGGGCTTGCCCACAATGTACGGTTCCCGGTCCGTGGCCTTGGTGATCAGCGCTGCGATGGCGCCGGTGGCCGGCAGCGGTCCGTCCTTGGACGGCCCGGTGGCGTCAGGGTTCGTCGCGATGAAGCGGGCCCCGGCCAGGATGAGGCGGATGGCAGTGGTGATGGCCTCAAAGGAATACGTGCGCGTCTCGCCGAGCACCACGAAGTCCGGGTCCTGGTCGGTGAGGATGAAGCCTGCCTCGTGCAGTGCCGTCGTCAGTCCTGCTTCACCGATGGTGTACGCGCGGTTGCCCGAGCCCGAACCCTCCACCTGGTTCTTCAAAAACTGGGCCGTGGCCAGGGCTGAGGTCCAGATGTTCTCCTCGGGAACCTCCAGGCCGGAGGCGCGCAGCCGGGCCGCGAGGTCACGTGGCGTGAAGATGGAGTTGTTCGTCAGCACCAGGAAGCGCTTGGACGTGTCCACCCAGCGCTGGATAAGCTCGGCCGCGCCGGGCACTGCCTGGTTTTCGTGCACCAGGACACCGTCCATGTCCGTCAGCCAGCATTCAATGTCCTGGCTGCTGCGGCGAACCGCCGGGTTTCCTTTGACCTTGTCCGCCTCTGCCATGCCCTACCTCCGCCGGTGATGAAAGCCCGAAAGGTCCAGTCTAGTGTTGAGGGGTGAATCAGAAGCCCGGCATGACGTCCATACCCCAGCCTGAGCCGGAGCAGCCCAAGGAGGGCACCGCCGGCGAAGTTCCGGGCGAAAGGCCGGAAGTCGGCGTCGGGCCCTGGGAAGGCAAGTTGCCGGAAGGCGACCACTGGGATCCCGACCTCCTGGCTGACGGTGACCGGCGCAACGTGCTGGACAAGTACCGCTACTGGAAACACGAGGCAATCGTGGCGGAGCTGGACTCCCGGCGCCACAACTTCCACGTGGCCATCGAAAACTGGCAGCACGACCTTAACATTGGCACTGTGGTGCGCACCGCGAATGCTTTCCTTGCCAAGGAAGTGCACATCATTGGCCGACGGCGGTGGAACCGCCGCGGCGCGATGGTCACCGACCGCTACCAGCACGTCCGCCACCACGCCACCGTGGAGGACTTCGTGGCATGGGCGCAAGGGGAGGGGCTCGCCATCATAGGGATCGACATCTTCCCGGACTCGGTGCCGCTGGAAACCTACGAACTGCCGAAGGACTGCGTGCTGGTATTCGGCCAGGAAGGCCCGGGGCTGACCCCCGAAGTCCACGAGGCCGCGCTGGCCACGCTGTCCATTGAACAGTTCGGGTCCACCAGGTCCATCAACGCGGCGTCGGCAGCGGCCATTGCCATGCACGCCTGGATCCGGCGGCACGTCTTCAACCAGCACGTTTGAGGCAGGCGGGGTGCGGGAGCGGAACGTAACCCACAGCACTCCCGGCGCGGTAATGGCTAGGATGGTGCTAGCCGTAAGCGGTACTCCAGGGTTACCAGCCCACAGACGAACCTCAGCATAGGAGTCAGCATGCCCATTGCAACCCCAGAGATCTACTCCGAGATGATCGACCGCGCGAAGGCGGGCGGATTCGCATTTCCGGCCGTGAACGTCACGTCCTCCCAGACGCTGAACGCAGCCCTGCGCGGCTTCGCCGAGGCTGAGTCCGACGGCATCGTCCAGGTCTCCACCGGCGGTGCGGCCTACTGGTCCGGCGCCTCCACCAAGGACATGGTTGCAGGCTCCCTGGGCTTCGCCGCCTTCGCCCGCGAAGTAGCGAAGAACTACAACGTCAACATCGCCCTGCACACGGACCACTGCCCCAAGGACAAGCTGGACGGTTTTGTGCTGCCCCTGCTCGCAGCGTCCGAGGCTGAGGTCAAGGCCGGCCGCAACCCGCTGTTCAACTCCCACATGTGGGACGGCTCTGCCGAGACCCTGCAGGAAAACCTCCGCATTGCCCGCGAACTGCTCGAGCGCACCGCTGCCGCCAGGATGATCCTTGAGGTCGAGATCGGCACCGTGGGCGGTGAAGAGGACGGCGTCGAAAACGAGATCAACGAGAAGCTCTACACCACCGTCGAGGACGCCCTCGCCACCGTAGAAGCACTGGGCTCCGGCGAGAACGGCCGCTACATCACCGCCCTGACCTTCGGCAACGTCCACGGCGTCTACAAGCCCGGCGGCGTCAAGCTCCGGCCGGAGATCCTCAAGGACATCCAGGCCCAGGTGGGCGCCAAGATCGGCAAGGACAGCCCGTTCGACCTCGTGTTCCACGGCGGCTCCGGCTCTTCCGACCAGGAAATCGCCGACGCCGTCTCCTACGGCACCATCAAGATGAACATCGACACCGACACCCAGTACGCCTACACCCGTCCGGTGGCCGACCACATGTTCCGCAACTACGACGGCGTCCTGAAGGTCGACGGCGAAGTGGGCAACAAGAAGACCTACGATCCCCGCGTCTGGGGCGCAGCAGCAGAAGCCGGACTGGCGGCCCGCGTTGTCGAGGCCACCAAGCAGCTCGGTTCGGCCGGAAAGACCTTCTAGGAATGTCCGACGAGTTCCGCAAAAACCTGATGGGCCCGGAGCCCACCTTCCTGCCTGCCGAGACCGAGGTCTACCAGCAGCTCGAAGCGGGCCACGAAGCCCTGGACCTCGTAGCCAGGCACCCCACCTCCTCGCTGCTGTGGGCGGTGCTGGCTGAAGAAGCCTGGGCTGAGGGGCGGACCATCGATTCCTACGCCTACTCGCGGGTGGGCTACCACCGGGGACTGGACTCGTTGCGCCGCAACGGCTGGCGCGGGGTGGGGCCCATTCCCTGGGAGCATGAACCCAACCGCGGTTTCCTGCGGGCCCTGTACTCCCTCGGCCGCGCCTCTGCCGCGATCGGCGAAGCGGAAGAGCCGGAACGGATCGAAAAGTTCCTCAACGACTCGGACCCGACGGCGAAGGCAGCCATCGAGGGCAGGTAGCAAAACGACGACGGCGGCCGGTCACCTTTCGAAAAGGTGACCGGC